>DATDGZ010000265.1:0-5190 GCA_036521795.1 Thermoanaerobaculia bacterium
CTCGACGATCCGTTCGCGCAATGTCGAATGGGTGAAGTGACGTTCGTCCGTTGCCATGCCACCTCCTTCTAACAACACTCGGCTGCCAGCTTAGAGCCGCGCTGAAGGCGAGGTCAAATTGTCGGATCGCTATTTGTCGTCGATGCTCCTCGGTCACCGCTGCTTTCCGTGGTGGAGGGCGGGTGGCGGACCGCCCCACGACCTCTGGTCCGTCCCGTAGGGCGCCTCTTTCAAGTCACGGTCGTTGGCGCGCATGAGAATCGAAGAAAAAGCCGCGAGATCCCCGGCAGCAGCGCTCAAGGAAGATCGTCTCCGCATCCGGTGGCGATCAGGAGGGCTCGGCAGACCGCGGTCATCTTCTTCGCTCCGACCGTGCCGACGAACTGATGAAGCTTGTCCTGATCGACCGTCTGGACGTGATCCAGGTTGGCGACCGACTCGTGCTTCAGCCCCTCGCCGGTCCCCACCTGCACCTCGCTCGGCGCACCGTGGGCGGACGAGGTGATCGGCGCCACGAGCACGGTGCGGAGGAGGCTGATCGCCCGCTGCCGAGAGAGCACGAGCACCGGGCGCCGCTTGTCGGGTGATCCGAAGGTGTAGAGCCAGACCTCTCCCCGGTTCACTCGGGGGGCCATACGCCCTCTTCCTCCCATCCCTCGAAGTCCTTCCCGAGAGGGGCCTCGACTCCTGAATAGGCGCGCTCGTAGCGGGCGTCGATCTCCTGCCGGCGGCGCCGGTGGAGAAAGTCGCCGGTGAGCTGCCTAAGGACCGCGGAACGTCCCTTCTCGCGAACCTCGGCCGTGCCATCCAGCTCTGCCAGGAGAGCTTCCTCGAACATCACCTGTATAGCTTTCATGTGGATAGTCTATGTGTGCTCTCTCCACACATCAAGTGGGTCAGGGAGGCCGGCAGACCTCCCGGTGCCTGTGAGACGCGGACGCCCGCGCCTTGCACGCCTCCAGGGGCCGTGATAAGGATTCCGCCAACTCATGCTTGCCGTCGTCGGCGGAGCGATCGGGCTGCGCCGGAGAAAAAAGAGGAGGTTCTTCATGCCTGGGCAGTCGAACCCCGCAGTCTTCCGCCGTGTTCTCTGGGTGCTGGCGATCGGTGTCCTGCTGCTGGCCGGCTTCGTCGCCGGGCGGGCGAACGCCGATCAGCCGCACATGGTTGCCGCGCGCGACCACCTCCGCGCCGCCAGGGCCGAGCTCCAGGCCGCCGATGCCGACAAGGGCGGCCATCGCGTCAAGGCGATCGAGCGCGTCAACGAAGCGATCGTCGAGGTCGACCGGGGCATCGAGTACGACCGCACCCATTGACACCGCGGACCAACCGGAGAGCTGATCATGAACAGGAACAAGCTGCGTCTCGTGTCGTGGATCAAGCGGTGCCTGTGCGCGGTGGCCGCTTTCGGCGTCGCGTTTGCGATCGGTTGCGCCACCGGCCACGGCCAGCCGCACATGGTGGCGGCGCTCGACGAGCTGCGCGCCGCACGCGGGGAGCTCCAGACCGCGGCGGCCGACAAGGGCGGCCACCGGGTGCGCGCCATCGAGCTGGTCGACGACGCGATCGAGCAGGTGCGGCACGGCATCGATTACGCCGCCACCCACTGAGGCGAGACTCTACGACCTCTGGGGTGGGTGGGTACCAACTGCCTCCCACCCCAGAGGATCGCTCTGGCGCCGACGAGCCGATGCCGGCGAAACCCCGCCCACCCGGCGGTTGCCGCCGCAGCCCTCGATCTCCTAGACTCCGGCCGTTCCGCCGGGCGCGCAAGCGCGCGACCCGCTGACCGCCACGCGACTCCAGGAAAGGGGACCCCTCATGAGCCAAGCCGCGCCAACCGTCAAGACCCTGAAGACCCTGCTCTGTGCCTCGGCCATCCTTGGCGGCGTTCTCGCCGGCAGCCACGCCGCCGGCGCCGCCGACCACCCCAACATCCAACCCGGGAACTGGGAGATCACGATCTCCATGGAAATGCCAGGCATGCCGGCACGGCCCGCCATGACCAACACCCATTGCATCAAGCCGGACCAGGTCAAGGACTCCCAGTCCTTCGCCGACAGCATGCAGGAGCGCAACCGCGGCAAGTGCAAGGTCTCGGACCTCAAGCTCGAGAGCGACAAGCTGTCCTACAGCTTCGCCTGCGAGAGCGGGGCCGCCGGCACCTCCGAGCTGGTCTTCGGCGGCACGACCTACGAGGGCACGAACAAGATCACCGTCCCCGGACACGGCAACGGACCGATGACGATGACCCAGCACTTCAAGGGCAAGCGCGTCGGCGACTGCTAGGCAAGGCAGTCTCGCCTCGGGACGAGTCCACGGCGATCACCGCGGCGCCGCGGAAGGCGCCGGCACGCAGCGCCGCCAGGGCGGCGTTGGCCTCGGCGAGCGGGAAGACGGTGACCTCGCTGTGGATGGGCACGGTCGGAGCGAGGGCCATGAGCTCCTCGCCGTCGCGGCGCGTGAGGTTGGCCACCGAGCGCACCACCCGCTCGCCCCACAGGATGTCGTAGGGAAACGCCGGGATGGCGCTCATGTGGATGCCGGCGCAGACCACGGTGCCGCCCTTGGCGAGCGCGCGCAGGGCGACCGGCACCAGCTCGCCCGCGGGCGCGAAGATCAGGGCCGCGTCGAGCGGCTCGGGCGGCGCCTCGCCGGCGGCGCCAGCCCACTCCGCCCCCATCTCGAGCGCGAAGCGCTGTCCCGCCTGGTCGCCGGCGCGGGTGAAGGCGAACACCCGCTGCCCCTGGTGGCGCGCCACCTGGGTGAGGATGTGCGCGGCGGCGCCGAAGCCATAGAAGCCCAGGCGCTCGGCCTCTCGCGGCGCCCCCGCCAGGCGTAGGGCGCGATAGCCGATCAGCCCGGCGCACAGCAGCGGCGCCGCCTGCAGGTCCGAATGGCCGGCGGGAATCGGCAAGCAGTAGCGCTCGTCGGCGACCGTCATCTCGGCATAGCCGCCGTCGATCTGGTAGCCGGTGAAGCGCGCCCGGTCACACAGGTTCTCGCGCCCCGACAGACAGTACCGGCAGGTGCCGTCCGTCCACCCCAGCCACGGCACCCCCACCCGGTCGCCTACCCGGAAGCGCCCGGCGCCCTCGCCCGCACCCATGGCCACCACCGTGCCGACGATCTGGTGCCCGATCACCAGCGGCAGCTTCGGCTGCGGCAGCTCGCCGTCGACGACGTGCAGGTCCGTGCGGCAGACCCCGCAGGCATGCACCCGCAGCAGCACCTGTCCCGCCCCCGCCACCGGGTCGGCGATCTCCAGCAGCCGCAGCGGCTCGCCCGGGCGCTCAAGAACCATCGCGCGCACGCGGCGAGTGTACCGGATGCGAGGGACCACTCACCGCGGTCAGGCCGGTCCACGAACAGCGGACCTGTGGCACCGCTCCCGTGCCGGGGCACCGGCCTGGGACGGGCGGCCCAGGAGCATGGGTGCGAGCCGATTTCGACCACGGGCAGTTGCTCTGGCGACATATGGGCAGTTCCGCGGCCTGCCGGCGCGCGATCGTTATGGCAATGCATCATAACTGTGACAACCAGGGACTTTACGGGTTGACATGCTTTTTTCCCCGGTGGTATGAAAGGCACCCTGTCAACGTCCTGTTCGCCTGCGAATGGGCCGGGCCGCTCGGTGAGCGGCTCCTGCTGAAGGCTCCGCGTCGGCTCGACGCAGCTTGCCGGTCGAGCCGGCCCCCGAGCGGTCGGGTGCAGCACGCTGCCGGGTGCCGCGACCTGGAGAGTCGCGGTCCGGCGCGCCCGCCGCCGCGTTCTGGATCAGGAGGCCTGGATGGTTGGACGGTCGCCGTCGGTAGCCCCCCTGCTGCTGGTCCTCGCGGCCTTCGCCATCGCCTCACCGGCCACCGCCGATCCCGAACCCCTCCTCCCCTTCGACCTACCCTCCCAGCCGGCCTCACTCGCCTCCGCCACGGTCGCCACCGCCGCATCCTCCGCGGCCGGCGCGATCGAGATCATGGCGCCGGCCAGCCTCGCGCACGAGATCTCGACCGCAGCCGCGGGCGGCGACGCCGTCTCTCCGGCGCTCACCTCCTCCGACGCCGCCGCGGACGACTCCGAGACCGTCGATCCGACGGAGCCGATCGGGGCCCCGGCAGTTGCCGAGGGCCAGGCGCCGCTACCGGCGCCGAAGATGGCCACGACGGCGGATCTGCGTGACCAGGCGTCCGACGCCGGCGAGCTCGGTGTCGAGTACCAGCTCTCGGTGCACGATGCCGCGTCCTTCCTCGACCGGCTCTCGGCGCGCTTCAAGCGGCTCGTCGAGCAGGCGATGACCTACCTCGGGACGCCCTACCGTCGCGGCGGCACCACCCGGCGCGGCGTCGACTGCTCCGGCCTGGTGGGCGCGGTCTACGGCGAGCAGGGCCTCGACCTGCCGCGCACCGCCGCGCAGCAGTTCGCCGAGGGGGTGGCGGTCGCCGCGAGCGACCTGCGGCCCGGCGACCTGGTGTTCTTCCGCGACACCTACAAGCGCGGCATCTCCCACGTCGGCATCTACATCGGCGATGGCCGCTTCCTCCACGCCGCCGGCCGGCGCCACGGCGTAATCGTCAGTGAGCTCTCCCGCCCGTACTACCGCATCCGCTACGCCGGCGCCCGCCGGCCCGCGGCCGCGCCCGAGCCCGCCACCGCCGACCGCCAGGCCAGCCAGGCCACCCAGGGCATCGCTGCTGTCGCCAGCGACGCGAGTGCCGCCTCGACCCTGGCCTCCGCGCCTCGCCGCTAGCCCGCCGCCGGCGGCCGGGAGTCGTCGGCACGTCCCACCTGCCCGCGGCCGCCCTACCCAGCCCGCTGCCCCGCGGGCGCAATTTTCCGCGGGCGTCTCACTATTACCAATGGGAGAGCCGAACGCGCCGCGTTCCCCGAGTCGAAGGGACGGCGCAGGATCAGGCTCCGCCTGCGGCAGCCCGCGGCGGTGGCGCGGAGAACCGCCGGTCCCGGGCCGAGCGGGCGGACCGGATGCGGGCCGCCGCTTCGCTGTTCGCCGAGCGCGTGCGCGCCCTCATCACCAGCACCGATGACAGCGAGATGCCCGGAGGCGATGCGCGGTAACTCAACCGGATTCCGCAAGTCCACGCGCTCATGGGTCGGCGACAGAAGTGCAGGGCGCGCAGGGCTGTGGCGTGCTGGCACATGCGCTTCCTGATCACGTGCCGGGATGAGGGTCAGGGC
>DATDGZ010000266.1:0-13455 GCA_036521795.1 Thermoanaerobaculia bacterium
GGGGCCCCCCCCCCCCCCCCCACGGCCCTCCCTTCACCCCTCTTCGGCTGTTGTGCTCCTCGGGATCATGCACTTGACAAACCCAGGCCCCCGGGCGTCCGCGGCAGGTGACGATCCGGGGCAGGAGACGGCGCCCGTCCACGTAGCCCGCCAGGTCGGCGCCGCCGGCGGCGGCCAATGGGGGACGGCGCGCTTGAGGGAAGAGCCAATCCAACCGTCGAGGCGCTGACCGCCTCGACGGCGACCTGACATGGATTAGACGCTTGCTACGGCAGTGGGGGGAGCGGGAGTCACGGAGAATGAGGCGGCCCGCCCCTCAGCGCGCCGTCCTCTATTCTGGACGTGCGGCCATTCTGTCAAGTACATAATCCCGTTCCTAGTGGACACCCCGACTCTGGGTTCGTAGTGCTCTATGATGCGTCCATGCCCAGCCTGACCTGCCCGAAATGCCAGGCCCAGATGCAGGAAGGATTCATCCCCGAGCTTGGGCATCTCAACAATCTCATGGCCAGCCGCTGGTCCGCCGGCGCGCCGCCCGAGCCGCGTTTGTTGGTCCAGTTCTTGTTCCGTCCCAGCTACAACAAAATGCCGCCGGTCGTGACCTACCGCTGCCCCGCCTGCGGCTATCTCGAGTCCTACGCCCGGCAGGCCGCCCCGCGGTAGGGCGCCCAGCGCCGCCGGCCATAGACCGACCGAACAAGCGCCTCAGCGCCGGGCGCCTTTGGCGCTTGGATCGTGGCGGCCGCTGTCTCCGCGGCTCCTTGAGCTGCCATTCGGCGATGACCACGCCTACCGCCTCCAACGTAAGGGGATAGAGGGAAAGCGGCTTCTCGTGGCCCCTAGCGGTCCCCGCGTTTCCCTTCTTCGCCTTCCTCGGTTTCGGCTCCTCTTCACGATCCTGGCTGGGGATGATCTTCGACGACCGGTGACCCTGAATGTGGCTCATGCCAGCCCGTAGCGGCTCTTCATCTCCTGGTAACGGTGGTGGGCCTTGGCGTCGAGGGCGGGGTGGAGGTGCTGATCGAGGAGCGGCACGAGCTCTTCCCGTAGGAAGGCTCCTCGGGCCATCCATTGAAAGTAGCTTCGGCCGCCGTGGTGGTAGGGACCGTAGAGCTTGCCTCTGGGGAAGGTCTTCTCGAGCCAGCGGAAGAGAGTCTCGTGATCGGTGTGCATCCGCAGGGTGATCTGCGGTTGGCGGCCGTCTCCACCGAAGTGGCCTTCGCCGATGAGGAGCCCGAGGAGGATGCCTATCTCCAGAGCGGACGCGCCTTGGCGGGCATCTTCGGCGGTGAGTGCTGAGATCTTGGCTTCGCTGGGTTGTTTCACCGTCGAGTTTCCCGTGAAACGTGGACTGAGTTGTTTCACCGTCGAGTTTCCCGTGAAACGGGTGGCCTTGTCCATGGGTGCGGTGGGAACCTACGATGCGCAGGGTGTCTTGCCCCGGACGTGGAAGGCCGCATCCGGATGGAGAGGCGATATGGGAGCCAAGCTGCCGACGATGTCGCGGGCCGAGCTCGAGAGGGGGATCGCGGCGGTGTCGCCCGAACCGTTGACCGCGGCGGCGATGGCGGCGCTGTATGCCCACTATCTCGAGCTGGCGCGCTGGAATGAGCGCCTGGGGCTTATCGGTCCGGGTACCGCCGACGAGGTGCTGGTCCGCCACTATGGCGAGGCGCTCGCGGCCTTGCCGCTCATCCCGCCGGCGGCACGCCGGGCCGTCGATCTGGGATCTGGCGCCGGCTTCCCGGGCCTGGTCCTGGCGGCGGCGCGGCCGGACCTCGAGATGACGCTGGTCGAGGCGAGGGAGAAGAAATGGTCGTTCCTGGTCGCCGCGGCCAGGAAAGCGTCGTTGCCCTGCCGATGCCTGAATGTTAGAGTCGCGAGTCCGCTTCCCGACGGTCTGCCGGAGAGCCTCGACCTGGTGATGGTGCGGGCACTCCGGCTGGAGGCGGACGTGCTGGATGCCTTCGCGCGGCGGCTGACGCCTGGCGGCTCCGTGCTCCTCTGGGTGGGAGAGCGGGACCCCGAGTTACCGTCGCAGCTGTTACCCCACACCAGCTTGCGGCTGATCGGGGGGGACAGGCGCCGCATCCTACAGTTGCACGCTGGTCCTGGCCGTCCCGTCTCGCAGCACACCGGGGGGCCTGAGACGAAACTCCCCTAACGCGCCGGTTCTGCCTCGGAGTCGCCAGCGGGCGGTGGTAACCAAGAACTGATGATTCTCGCGATCGCCAATCAGAAGGGCGGGGTGGGCAAGACCACCACCGCCATCAACCTCGGGGCAGGTCTCGGGGCGCTCGAGAGGCGCGTCCTGCTGGTGGACTGTGATCCCCAGGGCAACGCCACCCGGGGCCTGGGCGTGCGCGCCTCGGTGCCGCATCTGTACCACGTGCTGTCCGGCGAGGCGTCACTCGCGGACACCATCCGTCCTTCGGGGTTTCCGAATCTCGACCTGGTCCCGACCCAGAGGGACCTGGTCGGCGTGGAGGTCGAGTTCGTCGGCGAGCCGCGATGGGAGGAGCGCCTCAAGCAGGTGCTCTCCGGCGCGGGCGAACGCTATGACACCATCCTGCTCGACTGCCCCCCGTCGCTGGGCCATCTCACGATCAACGCCCTGGCAGCCGCGGACGGAGTGCTGGTGCCGCTGCAGTGCGAGTACTTCGCTCTCGAAGGGGTGACGGAGCTTCTCGCCACCATCGGCCGGGTCCAGCAGAGCCTCAACGCCCGCCTGGTGATCGCTGGCATCCTGCTGACCATGTACGACGACCGCACCAACCTGTCGCGCGATGTGGCAGAGGAGATCCGCCGCCACTTCGCCGGCAAGGTCTACGAGACCGTCGTGCCGCGCAACGTCCGGCTCGCCGAGGCACCAAGTCACGGCCTGCCCATCTTCCAGTACGACATCAAGTCCCGCGGTGCCGAGGCCTATCTCGCCCTGGCCCGCGAGTTCCTGCGGAGGGCGGCTTGACGACGGTGAAGAAGCGCGGGCTGGGCCGTGGCCTGGACGCCCTGATCCAGGGCCCCGACACCCCGGAGCTCGCGGCGCGCGGGGAAGGCGGCATCCGCCAGCTGCCGGTCGACGCTCTCAAGCCGAATCGCTGGCAGCCCCGTTCGAGCTTCGACGACCATGAGCTCGAAGCGCTCGCCGCATCGATCCGCGCGCAGGGACTGGTGCAGCCCCTGATCGTCACCCTCGACAGCGATGGCACCTACAGCATCGTCGCCGGCGAGCGGCGCTGGCGCGCTGCCAGGCGGGCCGGCCTCAAGGAGGTGCCGGTGGTGATTCGCGGCGACCTCGACGACCGGTCCAGGCTCGAGCTGGCGCTGGTCGAGAACCTGCAGCGCAGCGATCTCAATGCGCTCGAGGAAGCCGAGGCCTACGCGACGCTGCAAGAGAAGTTCGGCCTGTCCCAGGAGGAGATCGGGGTCCGGGTCGGCAAGGGACGGAGCACCATCAGCAACTCCCTGCGCCTGCTGAAGTTGCCGCAGGAGATCCGCGAGCTGCTGCGCGCCGGCCAGCTGACCGCCGGCCAGGCGCGGCCGTTGCTGGCGCTGGGAGACCGCGAGCGCCAGATCGCTCTCGCCGAACAGGCAGTGCGCGAAGAGCTGTCCGCCCGCCAGCTGGAGCAGCTGTCGGCGCCGCCGCGCCCGCGAGCCCCAAGGCCGCCGCGGCAGGTCGAGGTCCATACCGCCGCGGCCGAGGAGAAGCTCACCCGCCGCCTGCAGACCAGGGTGGAGATCCGCCGCCAGGGCCAGGGAGGACGGCTGCAGATCCATTTCCATTCCGAGGAGGAGCTGATGCGCCTCTACGAACTGCTGATGGAGAAGGGGGGCGATGCGTGATGAAACCGGCAGCCAAGCAAGGCGAGCTCAACGGGTTCCTCGACCGCGGCAGCCATCTTCGCGGCGAGCTGACGTTCGACGCTCATTTCCGCGTGCACGGCAAGTTCACCGGCGAAGTGATCACGGAAGGAGAGCTGATCGTCGGCGAGGGCGGCGAGGTCGAAGGCGAGATGCGGGTCGGGCAGGTCGTCGTCTCGGGCACCGTGCGCGGCAGCATCCAGGCCTCTCGGCGCGTCCAGATCACCGCCACCGGGAAGGTCTTCGCCGACGTCGCGACACCCTCCCTGATCGTCGAAGACGGCGCCCTCTTCGAGGGCCGCTGCGCGATGAGCAGAGATGCGGCGAAAGCGGCCGCGGGCGCCGGGCCGAAGCTGGTGGCCGCCAAGGTCCCCACGGCACGGGAGGTCTAGGCCAAGCCAGGCCAGGCCACGCTCTCCCGCCTATGCCAAGAATCGGGCGAGCTCGGGCCACGGCGCGCCAGCCATTAGCATCACAGAATATCCTAAACTTAGGTGATGTAGGCTTCGACCACGCGGCGCCAACGTCCGCGTGGCATGCCAGAGGTCATCGCGCCGTCGCCGCCCCTGCCCTGGGGAGGGTCTCGTAGGTGTTCAGGAAGGTGAGCGGGTACCGTGCGAGGAAGGCCTTGTCGAAAGCGGGAGTGAGCACCTCGCCGTCGAGATCGCGGGCCACCGGCAGGTGCAGGGCGTACATCAGGGTCGGGACCACGTCCACCAGCCGCGCGCCGGTGAGCAGGGCGCCCGGTTGCACCCCGTCGCCGTAGAGCATCAGCACCCCGTCCGGAGCATCGGAGTCGAAGCCTTCGAGCGACGCCTCTCGCGACATCTCGCCGAGCACCCGCCGCCACCCGGTCGAGCTCTCGATACCCGAGGCGGAGACCAGCGCCAGGATGTCGGTGCCGGTATGGCGCTGCCACAGCTCGGCCAGGAAGGCGTCCAGGCGCATGTAATAGTCCGTGACCCGTTCGGATGCCTCGACGAAGTCGGACGCCTGGACAGCATGGAACTGGACGTTGCTGAAGCCCCCGAAGTATCGGCGTGAGACCTGACGCAGCCCGGGCAACACCAACGAAAAGCTGCCCAGCTCCGGGTTCCGGTCGAGCAGGGCCTCGGTCAGCGATTCCCGCCACAGGTCCTCCGAGAAGGCCGCGACGAGCGGCGGCGGCGAGCCGGGCCCGAAGCGGGAGGTGAGCAGGGTCCGCACGGCGGGCGGCTCGGGGCGGAAGCCTCGCGCCAGGTCGGCCAGCTGGGGCGGCCAGGCATCGCCGTCGCCGTCGCGATCGCCGAAGTAGCGGTCCGAGAAAGCGAACACCGGCTCCGAGGACACCGGCGACGAAGCCGGCCATCCCACCACTCCCGACGGGATGCCGAGCCGCGGCAGGATCTCCCACAGCGCCAGCGCCTGCCGCGAGAAGCCGTGCAACAGGCGGCCGCGGGCTGCCGGCAGTCCCCAGCGGTTGAAGCCGATGCCCACCGGCAGCAGCCGCAGCTCGGCGGCAGGGCCGATGCGCTGGGCGCGGTACAGGCGGCCGCCGGTGACCCCATGCTGCCAGGGGTACTTGCCGGTCGCCAGGGTGGTCCACAACGCCTCGGGGCGCACCGGCGACAGCGATTCCAGGCGCCCATAGGCACCGCGGCGCAGGATGCCGGCCAGGAACGGCAGCTGTCCCTGCCCGGCGAGCGGCAGAATGGCGTCGAGGCTCGCCGTGTCGAGGCCGATCACCCACAGCCTGGGCCGCGGCACCCGCTCGACCACCGCCGGGCGCGGCGGCAGCGGAGGCGGCGGATGGAAGGCCGCCCGCCGCTCGATCATGACGAAGATGGACAGGCCGTAGAGCAGGACGAACGCGACCTGGCTGCGCCAACCGTAGCGGCGCCGATCGAGGGTATGGAGCAGCGCGGTGTAGAAGGCGATGAGCGTGGCGACGGAGAGCCAGATGGCCGTCTTGATCAGCCGCTCGTTGATCCCGGTGGGCAGGTAGTAGGCATAGTGGGAGGCATGCGTCCAGTCGAGCACGGCCGCCAGCGCGAGAGCCGCCGTCAGCGTCCATGGCAGCAGGCGGCCTGGTCGCGCGCGGGGCGCGGCGAGCAGTGGCAGGTGGAGCGCGAGGCTGGCGGCCCCCAGGACCAGCGCGTACCATGCCAGGGCCCGAAAGACCGGCGTGATGTCCCAGGGCAGGGCCGGGTTCAGGAAGAACAGCAATCCGGCGAGCTGGGCGCCGACCAGAGCGCCCGGCAGGAAGCCGCAGACCAGGGTCCGGGCGATCCGCCGAGCCCGGCCGTCCGCGGCCACCGACTCCCGAGCCTCCACCGCCTGCCCGGCGTCAGGTGCCGCCGCGGCGCTTCCGGGCTCGGTGCTCATCGGCATGGGCCTACGACGAGGCGCCCCTGGCGAGGGGGCGAATGGGGGCGTCGTGCCTCGGGATCACCGGCAGGGTGTCATTGGCTCAGAAGATGTAAATCGGCCGGTTCACCTGGTGGTCGAAGTGCCACAGGTACGTGTAGCCCGGGAACTCGACCGGCACCGTGAACACGGCCCGCATCCTGATGTTGTCGCCGACCCTCTCGACGTGGACGTCTTCCTTGGCCAGAGGCAGGTCGAGCTCTTTCGCCTTGGCCAGGATGGCCTTGGCGATCGCCTCCGGCGGCGCCGTGGCCGCGTGGGTCGCCATGTCCTTGTCCATGTAATCGTAGAGCTGAGAGCTGGCGATCTTGACCGGCACCATCTTGACCGCGATGAGGACGGCGAGACCCAGCACCACGACCCAGAGGATGCACCCGAGATTCCCCTCGCCCCGTTCGGCGATCCTGCGTCGCATGTCCTGTCTCCTCCTCGGAATGGTGGCGCGCCGAGTCTAGCGCAAACCGGGCCGCCACCGGGGCCCGTGCGCGTGGGTGGTGGGCCAACGGACCCACTACCGAGCGCCGCGGCGGGTCAGCGCACGATCCTGAACGTGCGCTCCCAGCGGGTGTGGGAGAAGAAGTGGAGGGCCACCTGCGCGATCTGCCGCAGCCTGCCGCGCCAACCAGGCCAGTCCATGGCATCCGAGGGACCCTCCTCGAACGACCAGTAGACGACGAAGGCGCGCCCCTTGAGATGGCTCGCTGGCACCACGCCCCAGAAGCGGGAGTCGTGAGAGTTGTCGCGGTTGTCGCCGAGGCAGAAGTAGCTGTCGGGAGGGACGCGGACGGGACCGAAGTTGTCGCGCGAATGGCCCGGGCCCTGGGCGGGGCCGCGTGGGTAGGTGACGGGATCGCTGTGGTAGGTGTAGCTCTCGTCGGCGACCGGCTTGCCGTTGACATACAAGTGCTTGTCGACGAGCTTGACGACGTCGCCGGGCAGGCCGACGGCGCGCTTGATGAAGTCGCGGGACGGGTCCACCGGCCAGCGGAAGACCACCACGTCCCCGCGCCGCACGTCGCGGAAGGGGAACAGGGCCCTCTCGATCGCGGACGGCCTCGGACCGTAGATGAACTTGTTGACCAGGATGTGATCGCCGATGAGGAGGTTCTCCTCCATCGAGCCCGACGGGATCTTGAACGCCTGGAAGACGAAGGTGCGCGTGAAGGTCGCGAAGATGACCGCGATCAGCAGGGCTTCCAGGTACTCCCGCGCCACCGGCTTCGGGGTGGTCTCGTTCGACATCAGCCGCGGCGCTACCGGACGAGCTTGAAGGTGCGGTTCCAGCGGGTCTTCTTGGGTCCGATCTCGAAGAAGCCGACCGCGGTCTCGGCGAGGTTGGTGAGCGGCGCGGCGAAGCCCTGCCAGCTGCCGTCCGAGGTCTCGCCGCCGCGCGACCAGTAGATGAGGAACGCCCTGCCGAGCACATAGCTCGCCGGCAGCTCCCCCCAGAAGCGGGAGTCCCAGGAGTTGTCGCGGTTGTCGCCCATGCAGAAGTAGCTGTCCGCCGGCACGGTGAAGGGGCCGAAGTAGTCCCGCGTCGCCAGCTGTCCGAGAGAGTCGGGCGGGATGTGATCGGGGGTCCCCGGCGGGGGGCGGTGAAGGGCGTACGCGGAGTCGTTCACCAGCTTGCCGTTGATGTACAGCCGCTTGTCGATGACGCGAATGACGTCGCCGGGGATGCCGACGCAGCGTTTCACCACGTCGAGGCGGAGGTTCTCCTTGGAGCGGAAGACGACGATGTCGCCCCGGCGCGCCGGGCGCAGGGGCAGCAGCCGGCGCTCGAGGGCCGTGGCGGCCGGGCCATAGATGAACCGGTTGACGAAGAGGTGGTCGCCCACCAGCAGGGTGTCCTCCATCGAGCCGCTGGGGATGTAGTAGGTCTGAATCACGAAGGTGTTCGCGAACTGCAGGAAGATGGCGGCGATGATCAGCGCCTCCAGGTATTCCCGCGCGATGTGCCGGTCTTGAGCCATGCGGCGTAATCTACTACGTCCTCGTCCGGAATCGCACGGTGACAGCCGAGGGGGGCGAGTGAACGCCGTTCCCGAGGTCGAGCGGCGCGGCAAGTGCTGGCGACAATGGTCGACCTGTCCATGATGAGCCGGCGAGGGGTGGCGATGCGCATGGCCGAGCGGGGCGTCGGCATGGACCTCGGCCGCGTGCTGAAGGGCCGCCTTCAGCTCCGGTTGTCGAGCGCCTACTGGTCGCGATGGGCTGCACCTGGGAATCGCTCGATCTGTCGCGGGCGCTCCTGCGCGAGGTGAACCAGGACGAGTGAGGCCTGCCGCCGTCAAACGATCTGGCGGAAGTCCTAATCGCTCGGGATTATGCACTTGACAAACCCAGGCTCTGAACCGTCCTCCAAAGAGGGCGGCGTCACCGGTAGCAAGCGCCGGAGCGGCCCCCCCGCGAAGGACCGCCCCGGTTCCCTTCGGATCTACGGCCGGCGCAGTCTGTCGAGCACGTCCGCCATGGCGCCGTCCCGGCCCGCGGCTGGCGGTCAGGAAGCTGAGCAGGTAAGGGTCCGTTAGGTGTGCTTCATGTGCGAAGGGCAGACATCGTGGCCTGGGTCCCACCACAGGATGCTGAAGACGGCGCCTTCCAGGATGCCGATGCCCCGCTTCTTGCCGGTCACACTCAAGGACATAAGCTGGTCCCGATCATCCAGGTGACGAACCTCCAGGCGCTCCCGCGACTTGTCGCAGCAGCGGTCCACGTCGATGAGATGATTCTTCTTGCCGCCCTCGGCTAGGATCTCGTGCCAGGTCATCTTTTCCCACCGCTGAAAGCGCGCTAGTAGCTGGTCCCGGTCATCCGGGCTGAGGTGGACCCAACCGCCCACCTCGGCGTAGAAGTCGAGGATCGCGAAGCTCCAGATCGGGTGGGAGGCGCGATAGTCAACCGGGGCGCCTTCGCGCGGAACCTTCGCCGGCTGTGCGGCGGTTGTTGCTGCTGGCGGGAAACGGTGCTTCGGCTTCTTCCGGTTCCGGTTCTTCGCCATGCAAGGGCGCTAGAGGCTGCCGTAGAACTCCGCCATTGCGGCGGTGGAGATGACGGCCGAGCCCCGCTCGCCGGGCAGCAGACCGCGCCGCGCATCTCGCCAGGGCGCCTCGGCGTGCGTGAGGTCGCTGAGCCACTGCGAGGACTTGGGGCCGTAGTGCGCCAGGACCGCATCAACGGTGTCACGCTGCCGTCGAGTCAGCGCGTCAGGATCGCCGTGCGACCAACTGCGCACCTTGAACTTGCCCCGGTGCATCTGGTACAGCGCAGGCACGACCGGGCCATTGGCAGCTTCGCAGCGTTCGGCCGAGAGGCCTCGGCGCCGGTCGGCCAGCGCGCCCCCGTGCTCCTCGCATTGACTCGCTCGCTGGCGGTGCAGTAACGTGGCTGCCATGCAGGCGATCGCCGTGGTGACAACCGTGGGCACCGAGGAGCAGGCTTACCTCATCGCCCGCGAGCTCGTCGCGCGCCGGCAGGCGGCCTGCGTCAACATCGTCCCCGCCATCCGCTCGATCTACCGGTGGCAGGGGAAGATCTGCAAGGACGGCGAGCTGCTGCTGATCGTCAAGACCCTGGAGCAGGAGTTCGAAGGCGTCGCGGCGACCATTCGCGAGCTGCACAGCTACGAGCTGCCGGAGATCCTGTCCTTCGGTGTCAGCCAGGGCGATCCGAGCTTCCTCGATTGGATCGCGAGCTCGGTCGACAAGGAGGCCGAGTTCTCGGACGAGGAAGAGGACGAGCTCGCCTACGCCGCCGATCCCGACGACACCGACTTCTGATCCCCGCAGCCCCACCGCCCCGCGCCGAGCGCGCGCCCCTTGGGCACTAAGCCGGTCGACAGATCCGAATCAGACCTTGGCCAGCGCCTGCTCGAGGTCGGCAAGGAGATCCTCGACGTCCTCGATACCCACCGAGATCCGCACCATGCTGTCGGTCAGTCCCAGGGCGCTACGGCGCTCGGCCGGCACCGAGGCGTGGGTCATGCTGGCCGGGTGGGAGATCAGGCTCTCGACGCCGCCGAGGCTCTCGGCAAGGCTCAGCACCCTGACGTTGTCCAGCAGGGCCTTGGCGGCGGCGTAGGTACCCATCTCGAGAGTGATCATGGAGCCGAAGCCCGAGGCCTGGCGGCGATGGATCTCACGCCCAGGATGGTCCTGCAGGCCGGGGTAGAGGACCCGCCGCACCTTGGGGTGGCGGGCGAGCATCAGCACGACGGCGGCGGCGTTGCGCTCGTGCCGCTCCATGCGCACGGCGAGCGTCTTGATGCCGCGCATGACCAGGAAGGAATCGAAGGGCGAGAGGATGGCGCCCATCGATTTCTGCACGAAGGCCAGCCATTCGGCGTCCTGCTGGCGGGCGCACACCACGGCGCCGCCGACGGAATCGCTGTGACCGTTGAGGAACTTGGTCGTCGAGTGCACCACCAGGTCGGCGCCGCGTTCGAGCGGCCGCTGCAGGTAGGGCGAGAGGAACGTGTTGTCGACCACCAGCAGCGCGCCCCGGGCGTGGGCGATCTCGGCGGCGCCGGCGATGTCGGAGATGTCCATCACCGGGTTGGTCGGCGTCTCGATGAACACCATCCGCGTGGCCGGGGTCATCGCCGCGGCGACGGCGTCGAGCCGGCTGCTGTCCACCCACGAGAACGACACCTGGTTCCGCTCCAGGATCTGTGAGAAGTAGCGGTAGGTGCCGCCGTAGACGTTGCGCGACACCACGACGTGCTCTCCCGCCTTGACCATGGTCATCAGGCTGGCGATTGCCGCCATGCCCGAGGCAAAAGCATGCCCGGACACTCCTCCCTCGAGCTGCGCGAGGTTCTGCTCGAGCGCTTCCCTGGTCGGGTTCTGCACCCGCGCGTACTCGTATCCCTGGTGCTCGCCAAGGCTCAGCTGCACATAGGTCGACGTCTGGTAGATCGGAACCGCCACCGCTCCGGTCCGCGGGTCCGGCGGCTGCCCGGCATGGATGGCGCGGGTCGAGAATCCGAGGCCTCGGGTCGTGCCTTTCACTGTGTCTCCCTGGTCGCCGTCGTGGTCATGGCTGAAGCGGGCCGATGATCTCACAGTCAGACGCGGGGTAAGATCCCGCGGACACCATGAGCGACGCGCCACCAGCGAATCTCCAACCTACCGAGAGAGTCGAGCCGCCGTTCTCGCCCATGCGCTGGCAGCAGGGCTCGCTGCTGCTGCTCGACCAGACGCTGCTGCCGGACCAGGAGGTCTGGCTCGATTGCCGCACGCCGGAGCAGGTGGCGGACGCGATCTGCCGCCTGGCGGTGCGCGGCGCGCCCGCCATCGGCGTGGCGGCCGCCTATGGCCTGGCGCTGGGCATCGCCGCGGTGCGCGATGCCGCCGACCTGGGGCCGCGCTTCGCGGCGGTGGCGGAGTTGCTGGGCGCCACCCGCCCCACCGCCGTGAACCTGCGCTGGGCCATCGACCGCGGGCGGCGCGTCTTCGACGAGAGCGCCCCGGCCGGACCCGCGGCGGCGGCGGCCGCATTGCTCGCGTGGGCGCACCAGCTTGCCGCGGACGACGTCGAGATCAACCGGCGCATCGGCGAGCACGGCGCGGCGCTCTTCGCGCCCGCCTCCCGGGTGCTCACCCACTGCAACGCCGGCGCGCTGGCGACCGCCGGCTATGGCACGGCTCTCGGGGTGATCCAGTCCGCCTGGCGGCGCCGGGGGGTGGAGCTGGTCTGGGTGGACGAGACCCGGCCACTGCTGCAGGGTGCCCGCCTCACCGCCTGGGAGCTCCACCGGCTCGGCATTCCCTTCCGGCTGATCACCGACTCGAGCGCCGGCACCCTGATGGCGCAGGGACTGGTGGACCGCATCGTGGTCGGCGCCGACCGCATCGCGGCCAACGGCGATACCGCCAACAAGATCGGCACCTACCCGCTCGCGGTGCTGGCGGCTCGCCACGCGGTGCCGTTCTACGTCGCCGCGCCGCTGTCCACCATCGACCGCGCCACCGCGGACGGCGCGGCCATCCCGATCGAGCGCCGCCGCGCCGAGGAGGTGACCGAGGTCTTCGGCACCCGCATCGCGCCGCGCGAGACCGAGGCGGTGAACTTCGCCTTCGACGTCACGCCGCACGATCTGATCACCGCCATCGTCACCGAGGCCGGGGTGCTCGAGCCGCCGTTCGATCAGAGCATCGAGCGGGCATTCGCCATGGCCGCCATGGCGTAGGCCCGGCGCGCAGAGAGAAAACCTGTAAGAAGAGAGGAAGCCGGTAAGCGGCGATGAGGCGAAGGAAAAGGAATCGATGAGGCGAAGGAAATCGATGAGGCGACGGGAATGGTGGAGGCGAAGGGAATGGTGGAGGCGGTGGGAGTCGAACCCACGTCCGGAAAACGCGTCTCAGAGGTTTCTACGTGCGTAGCCTTCTATTTGAAATCTCGCCGCGCGCGCGTCGGAAGAAGGCGCCTGGCGTGGCGGCCAGCCTTGCTGTATATCAGGGTACGGCACAAGGCAACCGGACCCCTTGACCCGCTTTGGCGTCGCACCGATGAGCGCCGCGGGTCGCGCTCTCATCGGTACGTCACGGCTTAATTAGGCCGCGAGTGCGAAGTTGTCGTTCGCAGTTAGTCGTTCCACTTTACGGGTGGACTTCGGACACGCTGCCTCCGCTCCGCTTCTGTTCCCCGTCGAAACCGGTACGCCCCCAAGTTGCCAAAGAACGCCGATGAAACCTGGACCACTATACAACCCGTCGATGGGGGCCCGCTATTCCCGGTTCGCTTGGGCAGTGGGGGACTACGAGGGAGACTGACCCACTACCTTCGCGGGAGCCCCGGTCTCGGCGCCCGCGTGGCCGGCGACGCTCGCCAGGAACTCCTCCGGCCCATGGCCGCGCAACCGCGGGAGCACCAGGAACCAGCCCCCGACCGCCAGCACCGCCCCCAGCGGCGCGACCGGGAGGAGCTGGGGAAACAGCGGCCAGGCCACGGTGAGCAAGGCCCCGGCCGCGGCCACCGACAGCAGCGCGATGGTGGAGGTCTCCAGGTAGTAGTCCTGCGCCGCCGGCCTGAAGACCAGCCGCGACCCGCGGCCTGCCGGCGTCACCGCCACCGGTCCGGAGAGCAGGCCGCGGCGCAGGCCCGCCACCACCGGCAGGCGCAGCTCGCCGTCCGATCTGCCCAGGCCGCCCGTCGCCGCCGAGGCGTGGGGGGCGCAGTCCGCGCCCC
>DATDGZ010000267.1:0-22101 GCA_036521795.1 Thermoanaerobaculia bacterium
CCGCGCACGTCCCTGACGGCGAGGGTCCTTTCCCGACCCTCTTCCTGCTCCACGGCTGGGGCGCCAGCGCCCACGACCTCCTCGGCCTGGCGCCCCTCCTGCACGGCGGCCGCGCGCTGGTGCTCTGCCCGCAGGGCCCGGTCGTGGTGCCGATCGGCGGCGGCGAGAGGGGATACGGCTGGTTCCCGCTGACCCCCGGCCTGCCGCCGGACATCGAGGCGTTCCGGCACGACGCCGGGATGCTGCGCCGCTTCGTCGAGCAGGCCTGGGACCGCTACCCCGTCGACCCGCGGTCCGTCGTCGTCGCCGGCTTCAGCCAGGGCGGCACCATGGCGTACGACCTCGTGCTGCGCGATCCGGCGCGCTTCTCGGGCCTCATCGCGCTCTCGAGCTGGCTGCCGGCGCCGCTCCTCGACGACCTGCCGCGGCTCCCGGAGCACGAGCAGCTGCCGGCGCTGGTGATCCACGGCACCGCCGACCCGAGGGTCGACGTCGAGCGCGCCCGCGAGTCGCGCGAGGGGCTGCGCAGCCTCGGGGTCGGCATCACCTACCGCGAGCTCGACATGGGTCACGAGATCCGCCCCGAGGCCCTGCGCATCATCCTGCGCTGGCTGGAAGAGCGCGGCTTCCGCGACCGCACCGACGCGGGAAGCACCGGCGCGACGGGCAGCGCGGGAAGCGCGGGCACCGGAGGCACCGGAGGTGCCGCCGGCGCCCCGCCCGCCGCGAGCTAACGCTGCGGCGCAAGCGCTTTCGCTTGCATCCGTGATTGCCGTAACGCAGGGCGGAATGGCGCCGGCATGGCGCTACAATGCCAGGGTGGAGCCGGACTCCCTGGTCGCCGAGATCTTCGCCGCCTCGACCGACGTGCGCTACGTGGCGCTCTACCGCGCCAACGCACTGAGCATGTTTCAACGGCCCGGGGTGATCGGCGCCGGCTCCAACGAGACCGACCGCTACGAAGAGCTGTTCGTCAATCCGGTGCTGCTCAAGCTGACGACCCAGCGCGGCAACCTCGACTGCGGCGGCTTGCGCTACCTGCTGGTCCGCTACGGCAACTTCTTCCAGCTCGTCCATCCCATCCCGGAGGGGCACGTGTCGGTGTGCATCGGTAACGCCGAGCACACCGATCCTCTCGTCGTGGTCGCCGCGGTGCGGAGCCTCCTGCAGCACAGCAACCTGCTCGATCTGTAGTCGTCTACCGGGTGCTCAGCCGATGCGCCCAACCGGCGCGGCGGGCTCAGCAGCCGCCGCCGCCGGCGCCGCCGAAGTAGAAGTAGGAATCCCACGAGCTGCCCGCGGAGGCGGGGGTGAAGAGGAGCGAGTAGCAGGATCCCCTGCCGCGCGAGCGCGGCGACTCGTAGGGGCTCAAGGACGACCAGTGGGTGGCCGTGGACAGGTCGACATAGAAGATCTGCCGTTGATAGGCGGCGTGCCGGAAGCCGCGGTTGGCGGCAACGCCGCTCCCCATCTGCGGCCACGACGTCGTGCCGACGACCTCGCCGCCGTAGTCGATCTCGGTCGCGAAGTTGGCGAGCTGACCGTTGCCATAGAGTGCCGTCGGATAGTAGCCGACCGCCTCCGGGGTCCCACTTCCCCCGAGGAAGAGCCACCAGTTCCCGCCCGACAGCTGCCATTGCAGCTCGAGCTCGTACTGCGTCCCGCCGGGGGTGCTGTAGTGCGAGAAGGTGGCGCCGAGAGCCCAGTGTGAGTTGGTCTGGACGAACGCGGCGCAGTCGAGGTTGTAGCAGCCGGTGCGGTTGTAGCCGTCCGCGGTCCAGTAGATGAACAGGACCGAGTTCACGGTGTGGTACTTCTGTGGAAAGGCCTGCCAGCCGCCCTCGACGGTCTGCACGGGGTTGCCGCCGGCGTACCAATGCTGCGATAGCGAGAAGACCTGCGTGGCGCCGGTGTTGATCGGCGGCATCCAGAGGTTGAGCAGCGAGCTACCGCCGCGGTTGTCGGCCAACTCGTAGGCGTGTGCGTACTTGTGGACGGGCTTCCCCGGCGCCGCCTTCTCTTCCTGGAGCCCGATCTGGCCAGCGCCGTCGGGTCCCTTCTCGAAGAACTGGCGCAGGGTCTCGAACCGGGTCATCTCCTCAAGGGTCACGCGACGCATCGGGATGGTGCCCTCGGCACACTGGATCTCGTTGCCGAAGGCATCGCGGGAACCAAGGGTCAAGGGAGAGGTGCCCCTGGCGGGAGGCTCCGCCAACTCGCCCGGCGCCGCATCGCCCGGCGCCGGCTGGCCCGGCGCGGGCACGACCGGCGCCGCGGCGGTATTCAGCGGCGGGGGCGGCGCCTCGACGTGCGTGAGGCCCAAGCCACGCACCGACGGCTGCTGCTCGATCGGCAGGCAGTCGAAATGCTGCCCGTCGAGGAGGAAGCTGTGCACGCTGTCGAGGGCCACCCCCTCGTACAGGGAGAGGATGTGCTGGCGCATCTCCGCGAACGCCTCAGCCGACCGCACCCGCGTCTCGGGGCCGCGAGGAAAGCCCTCGAACCTCGCCGCCGCGACGCCGGGCAGGAACTCCGCCAGCGGCACGAAGCCCGCGCCGCGAGGTCCGCCCTGGGCGAGACCCTCTCGGGCCCCGGCGGCCCCGAGCCCGGCTGCCAGCCAGATCGCCATCAACGTCGAGGCGCAGCGCATCCCTTTCATGACCGAACCCTCCGCACGGCAACCTCACCGGGCCCCCTCCGCCACCGCCCTCTCGCCAGGCAGCCTCGGACAAGGCGGCAAGATTGTCGTGGTCCAATGGTCAGGCTATCTCCATTCCCCAGGCTGGTCAACGATCGCAGGGCCCGCCGCAGCCACCGGGGTCGGCCTGTGCTAGCCTTACCGGCGGTCAGCCCCGCGCGAGGCCGGCCAGAGCCGCACCACGTCCCCATCGTCTAGTGGACCAGGACTCCGCCCTTTCAAGGCGGCAACACGGGTTCGAATCCCGTTGGGGATACCATGTATTTTCAAGGACTTACGCGCATCGAGAAGATCGAGCGGAGGCTGTCATGAGGGGCCGGCAGCAGGCACCGACCCCTGACCGCGTGCAGACCGGAGTGCGCATGGCAAAGCGCCTGGTCAAGGTGCTGAAGGCGCTCGCGGAGCTGCACGATGTCTCCCTCGGGCAACTGCTGGAAGACCTGGTGCGCAGCACCTTCGCCGGCCGGCAGCCGTTCTCGGATTTGACGCTCGCCCGGCCGAGGCGTGGCTCGCTTGGTTGGACATGCTCAACCGCGGCGCTGAGTGTGACGCACGCGCGTCCGCGCGGGCGCATTGCTGCGGCGACCAGCCCGCAAGAGCTGCCCGCCCAACGGCTGATCTACGCCCGGCGTAGCCCAGATCCTTCTTCTGTCTACCCGGCACTTACCTCCGGCGCAACGACTCGCCGACGCCGCTTCCCTCGGCTCTACTTCTTCGGTCTCGGCGCTCGCTGGGAGAGGTCGGATGCAGCGACGCTCTTCACCTTGGCTGGCGTCTTGGGATTGCGCAACAGCGATCCAGCAATTGATGCGTCACTGGCGCTCGTCTGCCGCCCCGTCGATTTCTTGCCTGCCATTGGATCACCTCCTTTCGATCTACGGAGAGAGCCGCTATCAGCTTTCTTGGACACTTTTCGCAGTCCTTCGATATTTTCCCTTGGTGCGTCTAGCTCTCCCACGCGGGAACCGCTTAGTCGACCGACATACTTCCCTCGTACTATTTTCCCGATGTCCGAGCGCTTGTATTCCGGACGCAACCAATCGTTGTCTTCGAGCTTAGCCATCCTCATAGATCCTTCGCTCCGGCCTGGTCGCCAGACGCGCGCTGATGATGCGAAGAAGATCCTCTTCTTCGGCGTGAGCAACGACCAGCAACCGGCCGCCGGTCGAGACACCGAACGTGATGAAGCGGTGTTCCATATCTGAATGATCCGGGTCTCTCACTGTTGCGGCCAAAGGGTCGTCCAACGCCGTGGATGCTTCGTCAAAGGAGACCTCGTGCTTGCGAAGATTCGCTGCCGCCTTACGAGCATCCCATTCCACCCTCACCTTGGGTATTGTACCTCCAGGTTCATCTGGAACACAGCAATTCCGCAGTCGAGGGGCAGCTCGGGACTTGAGCCTGGGGGAGGGTGTCAGATTCGCGGTAGCGCGAGGGGCCAGACAGCATTGGCTGACTGCGAACCGCGATTAGAAACGGATCTCCGCGACGTGGTCGAGCGATCGCCTCGCCTGGCTCGCCGTGGCCGCCATGATCGCCCGGCGCTCACCGGCCGCCTTGGGGCCCAGAGAGCTGGGTGCCTAATCCCTTTCCTGGAGCTGTTGGAACCTGCGACTGAGGCGCCGCCCCACCCCAAGAGAAGAAGAGGCAACTGCACTCTGTGCTGAGCCTCCCGACCAGCCCTCTTGACTGGGGCGCTATTTGCCAACCTGCAGGTGACTCACCTTCCGACCTCTGGCACTGCGGAGTGGTGGCGCACCGGTCAGACGAAATCCAGGCTGGGATCGTCGCGGATGTAGGCTAGCTGTTGGCCGAGGTAGGGCTGAGACGGCAGACCGTGCCAGAGACGGACGAGGTGGTAGCTGGGAGAGGTAAGGAGGCGCGCCGCGTCGACTGCTTCCCTCCAATCTGACCGGCGGATCTCGGTGATGGTCTCGCGGCTTGGTAGCACTCCGAAATCCCAAGCACCACAGAGGCGGACGATGAAATCCACCCGCTCCGCCAGCGAGTCGATGGTTGCAGGGACAGCCCTGTCCGGGTAGAGAGACCCATCAATCCACGAGAGCATCGAAGAACTCCAGGCCGAACCAATTGCGGAGCTTTGCGGCAGCAGCTCGCTGTCCTGGCTCGGCGATGGTATCAAGGGGGCGATGCTGGGCGATCCGCGACAGGTGGGTCTCGATCGCCAGCCGGGCACGGTTAGGATCGGAATCGCTGCCTGCGCGTCGCTGCCGTTCTCGCCAGAGGCGCCAGCACTCGTTGGCGCTGACCCGACCTACCTGACACAGGGTATAGATGTCTCGGAAGTCCCGCGGGGCACCCCGCTCGACGAGCGCCACCATCTTGCTGGCGACCAGGTCTGGCAGGCTGTCGAGGGCGACATTGACCCACGGCAGTGTCGTCGTCGGCTCGAGCTGGGCGGAGCGGATCGCGACCTGAAAGCTGAAGACGACCTTTCCCTCGACCAGCAACTCGACGCTCGATACCTCGCCCCAACGCCTCAGGCGCGTTGATCCGAATGGGCGCATGGCCTGTTCCACAACCCGCAGCACGAGCTCTCTCTCCTCGCCCGTAGCCGACGGCTCCCACCAGGCATCAATATCGCTGGTGACGCGGTATTCGCAGTAGTGCTGCAAACCAAGCGCCCCGCCGAGAGAGATCTTCTGTCCCAGGCCCGCACCGGCCAGCGCCCGGAGGACTCCCTCGGCGTATGGGGACAGCTGGGATGGTCGAGTAGGGGTTGGCATCGTCGAACATAGGATACTCGCCTCCGTTGGCTCCGGACAGAACTGTGCCAGCGGAAGGGGGCGCCCTGCTCCGAGGGAAGCAGATTGTTCTCGCCCGCGGTCATTTCTTCGGGCACGGCCGGCAGGGCTCGAGCGAGATGAAAGCGCACCGGTAGAGAACTTTCCGTTGAGCGAGCCGCGCTCTTGGCGCGACCGGGCGACGAGCGCGACCAGCTTAGGAACCGGCGCGCCGCCGCGGCGCAATGCGATCGGCGTCCCCCCGGCCGCCGGACCGCGTTAGAATCCTGGCCTCGTGACGGTGCGGTCCTGCCGCTCGTGCCGGTGACTCGCCGCGCCGGCGCTCGGCTCATCCACACCCGCGACCCCCGAAGAACCCGAGCGTGAATCCGCCCCCGATGTCCGTCACACCGTCCGCCCCAACCGAGCGCCCACCGAGGTCGGCCGCGCCGCTCCTCCTGGGGGTCGGTCTAGCGGCCGGCGGGGTCGCCCTGCTGATCGCCTGGTCGGCCCTCGATCTCCTTCCACACGTAACCGACAGCGTCGCCTATCTTTTCCAGGGCCGCATTTTCGCCTCCGGCGCGCTTTACTTGCCACCGCCGCCGTTCCCTGCCCTCTTTGGGCACGAGAGCATCCTGCTCACCGCCACCCGCTGGTGCTCGGCCTACACGCCGGGTTGGCCTCTGTTGCTCACGCTTGGGTGGTGGATCCACGCACCGTGGTTGCTCAGCCCCCTGCTCTTGACCCTCGCGGTGGTCGGGGTCGGGGTGGCGGGGCGACGGCTCTACGATCGAACGACCGGCATGCTGGCAGCGGTGGCGCTCGCCGCCTCTCCCTTCGCCCTGCTCATGGCGGCCGACGCGATGGCGCACGTGCCGGCCCTGTGCGCTACCGTCTGGTGCGTGGCGGAGCTGAGCGGCGCGGTCCGCGGCGCCGGCGGCCCCACCACCCGGCGCCACCTGGTGGCGGCGGGCGGCTGCGGCGCTTTCGCCTTCCTGATCCGGCCGTTCACTGCCGTCACCCTGCTCGCTCCCTGGGCGCTCTGGGGGGTGTTGGCGCTTCTCCGCCGGCGCCGCCCCAAGGATCTGCTCTGGATCGCGGCCGGCGCCCTTCCTTGCTTCGCCATTCTCGCGGCCTACAACCAGCGCGTCTTCGGCGGACCCCTGACCAGCGGCTACGTGCTTGCCCAGCTGCAGCGCTTCGGTTCGTTCTCGGGCATGGCGGAGCCGCTGCGGATCGCCCTGCTGCGCAATCTCCCCTGGTACCTTCGCCATCTCAACGGATGCCTGTGGGGATTCCCCTGGGGGGACCTCGTTCTGCTGCTTCTCGTTCTGCTCGCCCGACCCTGGCGCCTTACCGACGCCGTCCTGTCGCTGAGCGCCGCGAGCCTCATCGTCGCCCACTGTTTCTTCCCCTATGGCGACATCATCTACTCGGGTCCCCGCTATGCCTTCGAGAGTCTCGGGCCGCTCTGCCTGCTCGCCGCCCGCGGACTGACGGCGGCTTCCGCGCGGCTGCAGAACGCTCTGCAACGTTGGCCGCGCAGCGCGCGGCTCGCGGCAGCCGGGGTGGCGGTCGCCGCGCTGCTGTACTTCCCCCTCGGGCGCCGGCTGCCTGCCCAGATCCTCAAACACGCCCAGTGGTATCTCGCGCAGAGCGGCGAGCCGCTGCGCGCCGGCCAGCGAGCGGGCCTGGGCAGCGACCCGCTGGTCTTCGTTGCCGGAAGCCCCTGGTGCTACTCCTCATTCCTGCTCGCCAACAGCCTGTACCCGGCGCGCGGAGGACCTGTCTACGTTCGCGACGTGCCACCCCTGCGGGCGGCGGTGATGGCGGTGTTTCCTCGCCCCGAGACCTGGATCGTGCGCGTCGTCGTGACCATCGATCCGCGCCACCCCGATCAGGCGACACCCCAGGAGATCTCCTGGCAGCGACTGCGCTGAGCCCGCCCGCACGCAGAGGTGACATGATCGGTCAAACGGTCGGTACCGCATCGTCGAACGCCTGGGGGAAGGCGGCATTGGAAGCCCGCGAGCCCGTCACGCCACCGCGAGACGATCTGCTTGACTTCCGCCGGCTCGGCGGGCAGTGGATGGCCGCGATAGTGAGCGACGCCGTCCTTGCCGACGAGCTCGTCGCAGAGCTCGAGGTCGCCGCCGTTCCAGACCTCCTCGAGAAAGCGGGTCATGACCTGCTTGTTGGCCGCGAGATCCGGGGCCGAAGCGCCTCGGGGGCTCTCTGCCAGGCCGCGGACCGCGACGGCGAGGAAGACCGCCACGCCGGCGAGAAGACGGACCAGACTCCTGGTGCTCATCGGTCGTACCTCCGGAAGGGAGAGGTACGCCGATTCTAGCTCCTCTCGCGACCGATGCGAGCACGGGGCCGGCCGCCGGTAGTGTCCTAAGTTGTTTTCTTTGGCCGGCCCCCTGAGTGCTCCACCGCCGGCAGGAGCGCCACCAGGTCCCCGATCGACCACACCCGCGTGGTCACGCCGGCCGCCATGCACGGCGTCACGCGCAGGGTCTGGTGGATGCGGCAGAAGTTGTAGTGCGCCGTGAATAGGGCAACCGCCGCCGCATGATTCCGCAGCTTCTTCGAGAAGGCGTTCGTCAGCCGGGTGAAGCGGCGCACGCTCATGCGGACGGTCAAGTTGCTGCGCTCCACGTAGGACGTGGAGACGTGCGCCGAGTCGGGCTGGCCCATTACCGCGGTCCGCTCGCAGCCGATGCAGACGGCCGGGCTGTAGCGCTTCTCGCCCACCGTGGCGTCGGCGCCGTAGATCTTGACCAACTGCGCGAAGTCGATCTCGCTGCCGAAGGCGGCATCGACGGCCTCTAGGTACATCTTGTGCCCGTCCGTGGTCAGCTGGACCCGGTTGACTAGGCGGCCGGCAAGGTCCTGTAGCAGCTCGGTGGCGCTGCCACCGTCCCGCGAGCCGATCAGGAACGACGGGATCAGCTTCGTCTCCGCGTCGATGGCGGTGAAGGTCCAGACATCGCCCACCCCGAACTCGCCGATCCGGTCCTGGGGGACGTTCTTCTGCTTGGCGTAGACGAAGGACCAGACCTCATCGACCTGTAGGCGCCGGCAGGACAGCTCGCGCAGCGTCTCGTCCTGGTAGCGGGCACAAGCCTCGCCCAGATCTACGCCTAGCTTCATCACGGTGTCCTTGGACACGTCGAACATGCGGGCGGTCGCCCGGACGCTTACCCCTTCGACCAGGCCGGAGATGATCGAGACTCGCTTCTCGGTGCTGAGCACGTTAGCCATACTAGACATTATACGTAGGCGCCTACGAAAAGTCAATGCGGTTATGGTACTTTCCGACGCGGCGGGATCTCTTGCCGCCTTCGGACTTGACAGGCTGGTGTATAATCGCTGCCGCGAAGCGTAAGCAAGCTGAGCACGCGGCAGCGATTAGCACCCTTGCCCCCCTCCATTTCGAACACCAAAATATGGGCCAGGATGTACCGGAAGGGCGTAGAGCCTCCCGGTACGGAGTGGCGTCCCTGGAGTTCGCAGGACCGCCCAGCAATGGGCGACCTGCGCCCGGAAGACCGAGGAGGTCTATGCCTAACCAAGAGGTGGCCGAGCACGGCCAAGAAGTTACAGTGGGGGAGAAGCCGGCTGACGAGCCCCAAGAGGGGGCCCTAACCGTTCAGTATATCAGAGCTAATCACTTCCGAGTGGTGTTCGCAAGTGGCTTTATGGTGGGAATTACAGCCTCAGGAGAGGTGCACATCTCTGCGTGGAGTGAACATCCTGCGTATCCTAGTCAAACTGCTCTACAGGTCTCAGAACAGGGAGTCATAGGAGGGCCAGAAGTGAACACCACCCCTGAGCCCTTTGGGCTTCAGCGTGAGCTAGAAGTAGGCATGATCCTCCGTCCAAAAGTAGCGAGATCCCTAATCGCTATTATTCAAGACCAGCTTGGCCAACTGGAGGCGCTGTATGACGCTACTCGAAAAGCTGCCGCCGCGAAATAGGCCACCTCTGCAAATCACTGGTGGTGGTCGAGGCTACTTCTATTCTCCCGGGATCTATCAGTACGGGGTGTATGAAGTAGTTCTATCTGAGCCCATACAGGTTTCAGATGAGCCATGGCTATTCACCACATTTACGGCGCACGGCGTCCTGACAACTACTACTAACTATGACTATATATTGCTGGCAAAGATCAATAGTCTCTCGCCAGAGAAACGTGAGGAGCTAACCAATATTATCAATGACATGCTTGATCGGGATGACACGCGGCGTCTTGTGGCGGAAGCATTCGAACTTTCGGCCCGTTCGCTAGCTCGTTCTTGGGGCTCGGACAACGATGATGCCCCCCAAGAAAGTCTATGAATTCGGCGATGTAGTAAAGGTGCAATATCGCGGCGGCCGCCCGGCGGTAGTGGTGAGTGCGAAAAGCCATAATGCCACAGCTCTTGACCTCGTCTTAATGCAGATTACAACCAAGGAGCAGCACGCCCTGCGAAGCGCAGCAGTAGTGCTGGATCGTTGGGCAGACTACGGCCTGGATGAGCCTTCTCTTGTCAAACCTGTTGTCTTTAGCTACGACGTTGACGACGTCACCTATATTGGCGCCCTGGACGAGCGGGCGAAGACAGACCTGAGAAAAGCCCTGGCGAAGATATTTGGGATCAGCACTAAGGTCCGGAGCGAGAGCGATTCCAGCGCGCCTGAGCCGCCTTCCGGGCCGACTCCCGTCGCTCCTCGGAAGTCATCTTAGTGGCCCGCGCCCTCCCTCCCTTCGCGCCACCGAGCTTCCCAAGTGCCACGGCCGCGGGGTTCTTGCCGGCGTCAGGGTCGGGCCTGGGGGGTGCCTCTCCAATCGCTTCCTGGATCACCTGGCGGGCCAACTGGAAGGGATCGCGGGGCCGGTGGGGCCGCTTGGGCATGGTTATAGCCTACCATCCCTCCGGGCAGCGTCGGCCGCGACCTCTTCCAGCCGCTCCGACGCCTCGTCCGCCATCTCCTCAAGCCAGACGGAGACGGACCTGCACTTGAGCCAGCGCGCCACCAACGCCCACCGCCGGGCCTGCTCGCGCGAGGCCCGGACGGTGAACGTGGCGACCTTCAACTCAGGCAAGGAACCATCCCATGGGCTTGCCGTAGACGGCGGCGAAGCGGGCCAACTCGACGGGATCGAGCCGCCGCTCGCCGCTCTCCACCTTGGACACGAACGCCTGCCGCAGGCCAAGGTGCCGGCCGACCTCGGCCTGCGTGAGGCAGGCTTCCTGCCGCGCCTGGCACAGGCGCCGGAGCAAGCGCCTGTAGGCCGGTGCGTGCGTGGACTTCACGGCAGGCACCCCCAGGGACCCAGCCGCTTGCCGAAGTCCTCCGCAGAGCAGCCGAGCGTCCGGAGAAGCTTCACCAAGGTGGGAAGGGTGGGGTGCTGGTGGCCGTGCTCGTAGCGGCTGAGCATCGGCATGCTGATGCCGGCGCGCGAGGCAAGCTGCTTGCCCATCAAGCCGCGCTCAAGCCGGAGGCGCCGGATGGCGGCGCCGACCTGGCGGGCTACGCGGTCGTTGGGCTTCTTCTGGTCGGTCGTCGTCGGGGCGATCACGACAGCCGCTCCTCGATCAGCTCAACCAGGGCGCCCACCCGCCGGCCCACCTTGCCGGCGAAGCGCGCCAGCCGCTCCTCCTTGGCGTCCAGGGAGCACTCCACGGCCGCGCGGGCGACCATGGCGCAGTAGCCGCTCGCGTAGCGGAGGTCGGCCGCGACGGCCCGCAGCTCGGCGCGGGTGACGGACGACTCACCCCCAAGCTCGCGGCTCGCCTCTACCGCCATGTCGTAGAGCATGCGCCCGACCTGGCGGAGGGCTTCGCGGTGCTCGGGGTCATCGAAATTCTGGATGGTGGTTTCCCGGAACGAATCCGCTTCGATCCAGGGCGGCGCGGTAACATCGGGGTAGCTCGGCATGGGGTAGTCTCCCGTGTCGGGTCAGGTCCGGCGGGGTGTTTGCGCACCTCGCCGGGCCGCTTGGCTTGTGGCGGGAAGGGTGCGTCCCCCTCCCTCTCAGGGAGACGCTAGCGTAGATCAGGGGCGGCCGGACGGCCCCGCCAGGCCGGGAAAACAAACTAGGACACTACCCGGCCGCCGCTCGGCCCCGGCTCGGGACGCCATGCGGCGGGACCTACTCGTCGCCGCCGCTGCCGTTCTGGCGCTGGCTCCGCACCGCGGCGGAGGCGTCGACCAGGCCATTGCTGAAGATCTCCTGCGGCTTGAGGTCCTGGGCGGTGCTGGCCAGCACGTGCTTGACGTGTCCGGGGTTGGTGTCGCCTTCGTCGCGGACGCTGTCGACCAGGGCGGCGACCGCGGCGACGATCGGCGAGGCGAAGCTGGTGCCGGCGCCGACGAGGTAGAAGTTCTCGCCGCCACACAGGGCGCTCGAGCAGGCGCCGAGGACCAGCGACTGCAGGCTTGGGGTGATCGGGCAGCCGGGGAGAGGCGCCACCGGGTCGGGCAGGTCGCCGCCCGGCGCACCCACCCAGGTGACCTCGCCGAAGTTGGAGTAGCTGGCGAGCTGCTGGTTGATGGTGGTGGCGTAGATGCCGATGCCGCCCTTCGACTGCCCCGGGACGTCGATGTTCGGGCTCCCCTCGCCCAGCTGGGCGCCATTGTTCCCGGCGGCCGAGACGACGAGCTTGCCGCGGTTCTTGGCGAAGGTGACCGCGCGGTCCATGGCGTCGATCAGGCTGTCGTTGCCGCCTTTCGGGAAGTAAGCGCCCAGGCTCATGTTGATCACGTCCACGTCCTCGAGACCCGCCGCGTAGTGGATGCCGGCGATGACGTCGCCGAAGCTGCCCGAGCCCACGCAGCTGAGCACCTTGACCATCACCACGTTGGTCTTAGGAGCGACGGCGGCCATGCCGATCAGGTTGCCGGTGATCTGGCTGGACACGAAGGTGCCGTGGAAGTCGAAGTCGAAGAAGGTGGTCTCGTCGGCAGAACCGCAGGGCGAGGAACCAGGGGTGAGCTTGCTGGTGCTCTTTCGCAGGCTTGACGACCCGGTCCGCCTCCTCCTCGCCGAGGATGGCGTGGAACAGCGGCTGCAACCGGGGGTTCTCCGAGAGGTTGTCCTGCTTGCCGCGCAAGAGTGCGAGCACACGTTCGGCGCCGTCCAGCCGTCCCCAGACGTAGTCGCGCTCACGGCCATCACGGTTGAAGAAGGCGCCGAAGTGCCCGATGACGATCCGGCCCGGGCAGTTCGTGCGCCGGCCACCGCCTGGCCAGTGGTCTGATGCGTGCTGGCCAGAGTGGATCTACCCGACCCCTGCGACTGAAGGAGAGAATCACCACGGCGGGCCGCTCGATTGCGGCGAACGTACCTGGACCCATGGCAGAGACCCTGACAAGCGCTGCAGTTGCCCCTGATCGCGGCCAGGTGGCAGCCGCCCGGTGGGACAGGTTGGCTTCGGTCGGCCGCATCTTCTTCGCCGTGCCGATCGTGGCCTTCGGGGTGATGCATCTCCTGTGGCAGGGCTTTGTGACCAGGATGGTGCCGCCGCTGCCGGCCTGGGTGCCCTGGCGCTCCTTCTGGGCCTGCCTGCTCGGCGTGGTCTTGATCGCGATCGGCGCGGCGATCCTGCTCGAGATCCGGACGCGGCTGGCCGCATTGGCGCTGGGCACGATGATGGTGCTGTCGGTGGTGCTGCTGTACGGTCCCAGGGTGGCCGCGAACGCGGGCGTCGGCGGCGCCTACACGGCCCCGATGAAGTTCGTCGCCCTGGCCGGCTGCGCCTTCCTCATCGCCAGGCTCTCTTCCGAAGGCAGGCGAGTTCCGGCCGGCCGGAGCTCGGGCGCGAGGCGCGCGCGCTGGGAGCGAACGCTACCGGCGCGGATCGTGCTCGCCGGGTTCCTCACGCTCTGCGGGCTTCTACACTTTGTCTACTCGGACTTCGTCGCGACTCTCGTGCCTGGGTGGATTCCGTACCCCTACTTCTGGACGTACTTCGCGGGCGTGGCGCTGATCGCCGGCGGCGCGGGCCTGCTGGTCGACACGACGAAGCGGGGGGCGGCCCTGCTGTCAGGCGGAATGATCTTCACTTGGTTCGTGATCCTGCACATCCCGAGAGCCCTCGCCGATCCGCACGACACCATGGAGTGGTCCAGCGTCTGGGAATCCCTGGCCTTCTCCGGCATGGCCTTCCTGCTGGCCGCCACGTCGTCGCCAGCCGTGGAGCGCCAAGCCCGCGACGCGCCGGCGAACCGCGCTGGCCCGTGATCTGAAGGCAAGTCCCCTCGCCTGCCGCCGCCGCGGCGCGGCGGCGCCGGGTTCTGGATGGCCCGAATGCAGGCTAGAATCTCCGGCCTTGGCCCCACTCGATCCAGAGCCCCGCGATCTGCAACGAGAGGAGCGCCGCGTCGAGGCGCGGAGCGGCGCCTTCAAGAAGGAGCTTGGCCTCGTCGACCTGGCGCTCACCCAGGTGCTGTTCATCATCGGCCTGCCCTGGATCGGCGTCGCCGCGAAGCAGGGGCCTTCGCACGTCGTGCTGTGGCTTGGCGCGATGCTGCTCTTCTATGTCCCGTCGGCGCTGGTGGTGACCTGGCTCAACCGGCTCATGCCGCTCGAGGGTGGCCTCTACCAGTGGGCGAAGCTCGGCGGCAGCGAGCTGCTCGGCTTCCTGGTGGCGTGGAACCTCTGGCTGTTCGCGATCTTGAACATCTCGGAGATCGGGCTCCAGGTCACCCAGTATCTCCGCTACGTCCTGGGACCGGGCGTCGAGGGGTTGACCGCGAACAAGGCGTTCATCGGCGCCGTCAACCTGGCGATGATCGCCGCCCTGGTCGTGTTGACGACCATCGGCCTCGGCGCCGGCAAGTGGTTGCACAAGGCGGGCGGCGCCTTGATGCTCCTGACCTTCCTCGCGATCGTGGCGCTCCCCTGGCTCAACGTGGCGCACGGCTCCCTGGCCGCCTACCATCCCTTGCGAACGGCAGCGCCGGTGATGTCCCTGATGACGCTGAACCTGTTCGGGAAACTGGGCTTCGGGGCGCTCGGCGGCTTCGAGTACGTGGCGATCCACGCCGGGGAATGCCGCGATCCGGTGCGCACCATCACCCGCTCGGTGGTGCTCGCCGCGCCGGTCATCGCCGCGATGTTCATCCTCGGCACGAGCTCGGTCCTGGCGCTCGTGCCGCGCGGCCAGATCGACCTGATCGCGCCCATCCCCCAGGTGCTGAGCGAGGGCTTCGGGGCGCTCCGCGTCGCGGCTCCTGTCGCGTCGCTGGCGATCCTCGCGCTGCTGTGCATCCGGGTCGCGCAATCGAGCGTCATCTTCGCGGGCAACACGCGGTTGCCGATGGTCGCGGGATGGGACCGGCTGCTCCCCGAGAGCCTCACCCGGCTCCATGCTCGCTTCCGGACGCCGGTCAACTCGATCCTGTTCGTCGGCGCCGTCACGCTGGTGCTGAGCCTCGTCGGGCTGATCGGGGTCGGCAAGCAGGAGGCTTTCCAGTTGCTGTGGAACGCCTCCGGCGTCTTCTATGCGCTGCCCTACCTCGCGATGTTCGCGATCCCGCTCTGGGGCCTCCGAGGCGTCGAGCCGCGGCCGCCGGCGGGCTTGCGCGCCTGCGCGCTCTCCGGCCTCCTGATGACGCTGCTCTATGTCACGGTGTCGATCGTCCCGCTGGTCGAGGTCGAGAGCCGCGTGCTGTTCGCGGCCAAGATCTCCGGGCTCATCGTCACCGCCAACGTCCTCGGGCTGACGATCTATGTCGCCCGCCGGAAGAGAAGCGGGACCCTTCTTGCCCGCTGACGGACGGTGGCTCAGCTCCCTCCGCCAAGCCGAGCCACTGCCGGCTGACGCGCGGACGTCGCTCGCCGGTTGATGCGCACGCGTCGGTCACCGGCCGGCATGCAAACGTGGCTCGCCAGCCTGCCGATACATCGTTGCTTTGCAATATCCCTCTTTGATTTCCGCGGCCAGGAGACATAGACTGTCGAGGACAGCAGATTTTCAACAACATCGTCTCGTGCCGCGCGCCCTGGACCGTCAGGCCGTCAGCACCGGAGGACCCGCCCATGCGCAGGACCGTCCCAGCGGTGGCAGCCGTCGCCCTCGTCTCGCTTCTCGCCCCTGCTCTCGCCGCCGCCTGGCCGTCGCTCGACAAGCAGCTCGAGACGGACAGGGTCCGACCCGGCACGGCGCTGGCGGCGCTGGTGGCGGCGAACCAGGACTTCCGCCTGCTGCGGCCCGAGGAGGCGCAGGACAAGCTCCCCCTGCCGCCCTGGCTGCGCGTGCTCTGGCACAAGCAGCACCCCGGCAGCCGTTACCGGCCGGGCGATCGCACCGGCGGCTATCCGCTGGTGCTGCGCGAGGCCCACCAGTGGATGCTCTCCCACCAGGACCTCAAGCCCGGCCTGCCGCCCCTCGCCGCGCCACCCGGGCGCAGCGCGGTGGCGGGAAGCAACCTGCGCATCTCGGGGGTCCAGAACGAGCCGCGCAGCGAGTCGGCGATCCGCATCAACCCCTTCCATCCTACCCAGATCATCTCGGCGTCGAACAACATTCTGTTCGGCGGCGGCCAGGCCGAGTACTACTCGTCGGACGGCGGCGCGACCTGGGGCCAGACCTCGCTCGCGCTGCTCCCCCAGGACGCCTTCCAGTCGGACCCGACGGTCGACTGGACCTCGGACGGCACCGCCTGGTCGATCACCATCGGCATCGACGCCTTCGTCTCCAACCTCCAGCTGCGCGCCTACGAGTCGACCGACGGCGGAGCGACCTGGACCTACGACGCGACCATCTCCGGGGACCAGTTCTTCACCGACAAGGAGATGATCTGGGTCGACCACAGCACCTTCTCCCCCTTCCGCGACAACCTCTACGTCATCTGGCACAACGGCTTCCAGGTCTACGTCACGCGGCGCACCGGCGCGGACGGGGTCTGGCAGCCGCCGCTCCTGGTGAGCGGCGCCGAGACCACCGGCACCGGCATCGGCGCCGACATCACCAGCAACTCGGCCGGAGAAGTCTTCGCCAGCTGGCCCGACACCGGCAGCCAGGGCATCTTCGTGGCGCGCTCGACGGACGGCGGCGCCTCGTTCTCGACGCCGGCGAAGATCGCCACGACCTCCGGCTCCTTCGACATCGGCATCCCCGCCGACGACTTCCGGCGGGTCCTCATCTACACCAGCACCGGCACCTCCGAGGGTCCCACGCACGACAACGTCTACGCGGTCTGGAACGACCTCAACGGAGCGTCCGGTTGCAACGCCTGGTTCGACGAGCCCGGCTTCGACACCACCTCGACCTGCACCACCCGGATCTGGTTCGCGCGCTCGTCCGACGGCGGCTCGACGTGGAGCATCCCGACGATGATCAACAACCAGCCCTCGCTCAACGATCAGTTCTTCCCCTGGCTGGCCGTCGATCCCACCACCGGCGCGATCGGCGTCACCTATTACGACACCGTCGCGAACCCCGATCGGCTGCACACCGACGTCTGGTACCAGTCGTCCTTCGACCGCGGCTCGACGTGGAGCGCGCCGCTCAGGATCACCACCGCCGAGACCGACGAGACGGCCAACACGGCCGACAGCGGCAACCAGTACGGCGACTACACCGGGCTCAGCGCCTTCGCCGGCCAGCTGTTCCCGTCGTGGACCGACCGCCGCTACGGCAAGAGCGAGGAGATCTGGACCGCGGCCATCAACGACCCCGCCTGCACCGCGCCGGGAGCGCCCCTTGCGGGCACCGCGAGCACGCCGGGAGCGAACCAGGCCCAGGTGAGCTGGAGCAACGGCGCGCCCGCGTCCAGCAGCTTCAACGTCTACCGCGCGACCGGCGCCTGCGCCTCGCACGGCGCCTTCAGTCCCGTCGCCGGCGGCTTGGCGGGCGCCCCCTATCTCGACGGCACCGTGTCGGGCTCACTGACCTACGCCTACCACGTGACCGGCCTCGATGCGACCGGTAACTGCGAGTCGCTCCCCAGCGGCTGCATGGAAGCCGCCACGACTGGCGTCTGCACGGTGCCTCCGACCTTCGCCGGCGTAGCGCACGTCGCCGACGCGGCGGCGGCGACCTGCGCCATCAACCTGTCCTGGCCGGCGGCCGCGGCGCCCTGCGGCGGAGCGGTCTCCTACAACGTCTACCGCTCGACAGGGCTCGGCTTCACGCCGGCTCTCGCCAACCGCATCGCGGCAGGCCTCGCCACGACCTCGTATGCCGACTCGAGCCCGCTCGCCGTCGGCGTCACCTACTACTACGTGGTGCGCGCGGTCGACGCCTCGAACGGCGCCGAGGACGGCAACTCCGTGACGCTCAGCGCCGCCCCCGGCGGCCAGGTGGCGTTCCTCGACACCTTCGAGGGATCGGCCTCCGGCGGCGGCTTCGACAACCCGGGGTGGACCCACGCCGCACTGTCCGGCGGCGTCGACTGGGCGCTCTCGACCAGCCACTTCGAGAGCCCGACCCACTCCTGGTTCTCGGCAGAGCAATCGACGGCCTCCGACCGCGTCCTGACGACACCCACCTTCGCCGCCACGGCCGGCTCGCTGCTTCACTTCTGGCATACCTACGCCTTCGAGGGCGATACCTTCACCTGCTACGACGGCGGCACCCTCGAGGCGTCGGTCAACGGCGGCCCCTGGAACACCGTTCCGTTCGCCAACTTCCTGGCCGGCCCCTACAACGGGTTCATCAACACCGGGTACAACAACCCGCTCGGCGGCGCTCTCGGCTGGTGCGGCGGCACGCTCGGGCCGATGACCGAAGTGGTCGTCGACCTCACTTCCTACGCCGGCAGCAACGTCCAGCTGCGCTGGCACGAGGGCGACGACGACTCCAACGCGATTGCCGGCTGGTACGTCGATTCGGTCAGCCTGGTGGCCAGCTGCCAAACCGCGCCGCCGCCGCCCCTCGACTTCTTCACCGTCTCACCTTGCCGGATGGTCGACACGCGCGGTCCCGCCGGCGCCACCGGCGGCCCCGCGCTGCAAGCGAGCGCCGTGCGGACCTTCCAGCTCGCCGGCCTCTGCGGGGTGCCCGCCGGCGCCAAGGCCCTGGCGCTCAACCTCACCGTCACCCAGGGCACGTCGCCCGGCTTCGTGACCCTCTACGCCGCCAACCAGCCGGCGCCGCCGACCAGCACCCTCAACTACGGCCCCGGCCAGACCCGCGCCAACAACGCGGTGACCGCCCTCGCCAGCGACTCGAGCGGCCTGATCGCGGTCCGCCTCGGCTCGAACGGCACGGCACAGCTCATCATCGACGTGGTGGGGTACTTCCAGTGAACGGCGCCGAGGTACTCGATCGAACATCCAATGCGCGTTGAGGCACCACCCCTATCCCGTCACCGCCACCGGCCCCCGCGCCGGCCCCCGCGCGGCATCCTCGCCGGCGCTGTCGGCCGCATGGGCCGCATGGGCCGCATGGGCTGCATCGGCCGCGCAATGGGGTGGGATGATCAGCACGCTGCCCTGCGCATGGCGCATCACCGACTCGGCCACGCTGCCGATGAGGAAGCGCTCGAAGCCGCTCCGGCCGTGGGTGCCGAGCACCACGAGATCGGGCGCCGCCTCGGCGCAGCGGCCGAGGATCTCACGGTCGGCCGCGCCGGCGCTGCGCACCCGCCCGCTGACGCGCCAGCCCGGCTCCGGGAGGTGTGCCGCGATGAAGCGATCGAGCTCCTTGCCAGCGTCGGCCTCGACCTGCCGCGGGTCCACGGTCGGCAGCACGGCCTCGAGCAGCGTGGTCTCCGCCACGTAGAGCGCCTCGATCGCGGTGCGCGGGCGCCCCCCGGGACCGGCGCCGATCGCCGCCAGCACCCGCAGACCGCGCACCATGGCGTCGCCCGACGCCCGCGACAGGTCGATGGCGATCAGCACCCGGCGCGGCGGCAGCTCGAGCTCGCCACGCAACGCCAGGACCGGGCAGGTGGCGGCGCGTACCACGCGGTCGGCGGTCGAGCCGAGCAGCTTGGACAGGCTGCCCCAGCTCTCCGCCGCACCCATCACGATCAGGCCGGCGCCGGCGCCAGCGGCGGTCTCCACCACCACCCGGTGCGGTGCGCCCTCGAGGGCGATGAGTCCCTGCAGCTCCTCGCGTTGGATGCCCAGCCGCCACGCCTGGTCCTCGAGCCGTTGCAGTCGGCTGGCGCTCTCCGCCTCGATCAGCTCCGGCAGGTAGACGCCGCCGCCCATGGCCGCGCCACTGTAGAGCATCGTGAGGCCGTAGGCATGGACGAGATGGATCCTGGCGCCGGCGGCGCGGGCGATGCGCACGCCGGTGCGCACGACCTGGTCCGACGCCTTGCTCAGCGAGGTGGCGATGAGCACGATCGGGGTCTCGGGGTTCATGGTCCGCTCCTCTCCTTCGGTCTCGCGTCCTTCCTCAACCACACCTTAGCGGCGGGCCAAGGGCGCCGCGCGACCCACCGGGGTGGCCGCCGGCGCGTCGCGGGGTGGCCCGGCCGCCGCCCACTCGGGTAGACCGCGTCGCCGCGCATCGAGCCGCGCCAGGCGGCGCCTGAAGTCGAGGCCGAACGCCATGCGCAGGGCAGCGAGGCGCGCCCGCTGCCAGCGGAAACGGGCGCGCCGCCGGGTTGGCCTGCCGGCCTCGTGCATTGAGGGATCTTGCGTTTTCTTAGTGGTGCTATATCTTTCAGACAAGGCCGGTCCTGAAGGTGATGCCTACCAAGGGCCGGGCCGGTGACGCGAGCTCGTGGGCGGGAGGAGGAGCGGAGGAGATGAGATGGAACGGATTCGCCCTCGGCAGCTGGGCGCCAACCCTCCTGGACGACATAAGGTCCAGGAATCATCCATGGGTCAGTTAGAGGCGTATACTGTACCGTAAATGCCCCCATCATCGGCCATTCTTTTATTCCCTTGGGCACCAACGTGTCATTCTGGCGACGATACGCACTCCTCAAGTCCGATCGACAACGGCCTCGACGTCCCGACGACGGTTCTTGCAACCCGCGCTGCCTGCGATGTCGTCCGGGCTCCGGGGCGTCTGTCGAGGCCATCGCCACCTGCCTGCCCCGTCGGCAGTGCCCGGCCACCAGGATCAGCGGCCCCGCGAGAGGTGCGGGGCCTGGCCCGCGGCACTGCCGCTCGCGCCCCGGCGGGGGGTACATGAGCCGGTCCCCCGACCGCCTGTGGAGCGCAAGGGTCGCGGCCGGGCGCGGCAGCCCGTCCGCGTCGCCTCGCGATCCACCCGCAGGGGGAGGCCCGGCCTCGGCCGCCGATGCCAGGGCCAGCGTGATCGCCCCGGGCACGCTGGTCTTGGGAGGGCGCTTCCGCATCCTCGAGTCGGTCAAGAAGCGGCGCGGTGCAGAGACCCTGCTGGCCGAGGACCTCCTGGCCAACGGCGGCCAGGCAATCCTCGAGGTCAGCTCCCTGGCCTCTGCGAGCCTCGTCGAGCAGCGCCGGGTCCTGCGCGAGGCGGCGGCGCTGAAGACCCTCCGCAGCCCGTCGCTGGTGCCGCTGCTGGGTGCGGGCCGCGAGGGAGATCTCTTCTGCCTCGCCTATCCCGTGGTGCCCGGGGTCGCACTGGCGGAGCGCCTCGCGCGGGGTCCCCTGTCGGTCGACGAAACCCTCACGGTCGGCGCGAATGTCCTCGCGGCCCTCGCGGCGGCCCACGAGCACGGAGTGCTGCACCGTGGCGTCAAGCCGGCCAACGTCATCGTGAACCCGGCGGGGCTGGTCGACCGTGCCACGCTCGTCGGCTTCGAGCTCGCGCCGGGCGGCCCGCCGGACGCCCCGTTCTCGCCGGGAGCGGGGACCGTCCGCTACATGTCGCCGGAGCAGGCGGGGTCTCTGGATTGCCGGGTCGACGTGCGCTCCGACCTCTACGCGGTCGGCATCGTGCTCTTCGAGTGCCTCGCGGGCCGGCCGCCGTTCACGGCGGACACCGTCGGCGAGGTGCTGCGGCAGCATCTGACGTGCCCGCCGCAGCCGCTCGGGGGTCCGGGACGCCAGGTCCCGCGGGCGGTCGACGACGTCATCCAGCGGCTGCTGCGCAAAGACCCACGGGACCGCTACCAGACGGCTGCCGGAGCGGCGGCGGACCTCGCCGCGATCACCGGGGCACTGCGGCTCGGGATCGCCGAGCCGGCCGTCGTCGTGGGCGCGGCCGACCGGCGAAGCACGCTGACCGAGCCAGCCTTCGTCGGCAGGGAGCGGGAGCTCGCGCGCCGCCAGCACCGCGCAGGGAGCACGGCGGCACGGCCGCGAGACCATCCTGATGGCGGAGGACGACGAGACGCTGCGGGAGCTGATCTCGACGGTCCTCGAAGCCTGCGGTTACGAGGTGCTGGTGGCCGCGAGCGGCTTCGAGGCGGTGCAGGTGGCGGAACGCTTCCATGGTCGGCTGTCCCTGCTGATCAGCGATGTCACGATGCCCGGGATGAGCGGCATCGAGCTGGCAACGCGGCTCCGGGCCGCCATCGGTCCACTCCCGGTCTTACTCCTGTCAGGCTACGAGCGCGAGGACGTGCCCGCGGATCTGGGCGAGCCGGAGCTGGTCTTCATGAGCAAACCCTTCAGACCCGTCGCGCTGGCGCAAACCGTGCGCAAGATGCTCGCGGCGGCCGCCAGCGACGCGGCGAAGAGCTGAAGGCGCGGCTCGCAGGAGCCGCTCAGCATGCCGTGGGCCGGCCGCTCATGCGGCGGCCAGCCGCAGCCGGCGCGGTCCTTGCGCCGGC
>DATDGZ010000268.1:0-16609 GCA_036521795.1 Thermoanaerobaculia bacterium
GGCCGTGACGTTGCTCACGCCGATGTGGCGGATCAATCCCTTCTGCCTGAGTTCGGCCAGGACTTTCACCTGCCCGCCGATGGATCCCTCCTTCGGGCCGTGAATCGAACCCATCGTGCGATAATTGACGATGTCGAGCGCGTCCATCCCGAGGTTGCGGAGGTTGCCGTGGACGCCGGCGGTCAAGTCTTCGGGGGAGCTGGCCGGCTGCCACGATTTGTCGGGCGGCCGGCGCGCTCCGAGCTTGGTGACGATCACCAACCCCGCCGGGTACGGGTGCAAAGCCTGCCGGATGATCTGGTTGGTGACGTGCGGGCCGTAGTAGTCCGACGTGTCGATGTGGTTCACGCCGGCCGCGACGGCCTCGCGGAGGACGGCGACGGCGCCGTCCGGGTCCCGGGGCGGCCCCCACACGCCGGGGCCGGCCAACTGCATCGCGCCGTAGCCGATCCGTTGCACCGTCAATGACGTGCCGGGGAACGTGAACCGGCCGCCGAGCTTGGCTTCACTCATGGTGTGGCTCCCTCTCAGTTCCTCCCCACCAGCCCGAGGGCGGGGCCGTACATGACCGCGTTGAGCAGCAGGGGCATGGTGCCGCGCCAGAAGAGGCGGAAGTCGGGCTCCTGGACGAAGAGGACGACGCTGCCGCTGCCGTGGGCCTCGGCGCCCACCAGCAGCGAGCCGGCGAGGCGCTGCCGGGCCTCGGGCCAGGCGAAGCCGGCGATGACCGGGTCCTGGGAGGCGGCGACCAGGACATCGCGGCGCGGGTCGCCCGAGGGCAGCAGGACCGCCGAGCCCTCGACCAGCACCGGCGGCGCCGAGGGGAGGCCGATGGCCAGCGGGTGCTGCGGCGACAGGCGGGTGGCGAGGATGGCGCCCGGGGTGGCGATGTCGCGCTCGGCGAGCGCCTTGTCCTGGCTGCCCTCGCTCTCCTCGTCGGCTTCCGGCGCCTTCCACGGCTTCCAGGAGGTCATGTCGTGGTCGTGCAGCCAGCGGGCGGTGTCGCCGCCGACCGCGATCAGCTCGCCGCCGCTCTTGATCCAGGCGTCCAGGGCGGTGCGCGTCTTCTCGCCGATGTGCTCCTCGTAGGCGCCGCTGGGTAGGATCAGGACGTCGAAGTCGCTCATCGCCGCCGGCCGCAGGCGGTCGAGGTCGATGCGGTCGTACGCCAGGCCGACCTCGCGGTCGAGCAGGAACCAGAGGAAGCCGAAAGAAGTCGGATCCACCCCTTCGCCCGAGATCAGGCCGATCCGCGGCTGCCGCACCGAGGGCATCTCGTTCGAGCCGAGCGACAGGCCGCTGACCGCGTACGACGAGGCGACGGCGCGCGCGCTCAGGCCGCCGTCGCGCAGCAGCGCCGCGAGCTGGTCCGCCAGCTCGTCCGGGTTGCCGTGGCGCGGCACGTACAGCGTGCCCGCGGGATAGGCCTCGCCGCCGTCCTCGAGCGGAGCGAGCGCCAGGCGGAAGTGGACGTGGCGCCGGCGCAGGGCGGCGGCCAGGCGGTAGGAGGCGACCCCCTGCGGCGGCACCAGCCAGCCCAGCTCGCCGCTGCCCTGCACGCCGCCGGCCGCCGCCGCCGCCGGCCGGGCGGGGGGAATGCCGCCGGTCGCGGTCCAGACGCGCAGGTTGAAGGCGAGCGGCAGCGACCAGGCGGTGATGTCGTAGAACTCGCCGGTGCGGTTCTGCTCGAAGCGCCGGCGCTGGCGCTCGACGAAGCTGTGCGCCATCGGCGCCTCGCGGTCCAAGAGCGCCTGCACCAGGGCGCCGAGCGGCTGCGCGGTCGAGACCGCGAAGGTGCCGGCGGGGAAGCGGTGCGACCGTTCCTCCTTACCGCCGAGCAGCGGCTGGGCGTTGATCTCGGCGGGCTTCGCCAGCTGCTCGACCCGCGCACCGTGCAGCTCGAGCAGGCCGGCGAGCGCCTGCGCCTCCGGCTGGTCCGCCGGCCAGAGGTAGGTGCGCCCGGAGCCCTCGGCGGCCTTCAGGCGGGTCGCCACGAAGTCCTGCAAGAGCCGGTGGGCGTTCCGCCCGGCGGTCCGCACCGTGGTCAGCGAGGTGGTGAGATGCCGGCCGACGCGGTCGGCCAGGGTCAGCAGGGTGCCGTCGGCGCGGTCGACCGCCAGCCCGCCGCGGCCGCCCCCGGCCATCTCGTAGGTCATGCCGATGGCGCCGTGCAGGCTGGGATAGGAGTCGCCGTAGCCGGGGTAGAAGAGGTCGTAGTTCTCCGCCTTGTAATAGGTCCAACCCTGGCGGTCGAACGCCTCGGCGTTGGCGCGGCCGAAGGTGTCGAGCCAGGACAGCACGCGGCGGTCGATGCGCGGATGCACCGGCTCGGCGGCGGGCGGGAAGAAGTAGCTCGAGTCCGTGGCCATCTCGTGGAAGTCGACGTAGACCTGGGGCTCCCAGGCGCGGTAGGCGGCGATGCGGCCGCGGCTCTCCTGCTGCGTCGCCCAGGCCCAGTCGCGGTTGAGATCGATCAGGTAGTGGTTCTGGCGGCCGCCGGGCCAGGGCTGGAAGTGCTCGGCGGCGACGCGGTGGACGTTCGGCGCCTCGCCCTGGCGCTGCTCGTAGCCGTGGAGGTAGCGCTCGCGGCCGTCCGGGTTGCACAGCGGATCGATCAGCACGACGACGTCGTCGAGCAGCCGCGCCTGGTCTCCCTGCGCGGCGGCGAGCGCGTACGCCGTCACCATGGCGGCCTCGGAGGAGGACGCCTCGTCGCCGTGCACGCCGTAGGCCAGCCACACCACCGCCGGCAGGCGCTTGGCGAGGCGCTCGCGCTCGCCCCCCGAGAGCGTCTCGGGGTCGGCGAGGCGGAGGCGTTGGGACCGGATCTCGTCGAGGTGCGCCAGGTTCTCCGGGCTGCTGACGGCGGCCAGCTTCAGCGGCCGCCCCTCGTAGGTGCGCCCGTACTCCCAGACCTTGACTCGCGGCGACGCGGCGGCGAGGGCGTCGAGGTAGGCGGCGATGTGCTCCCAGTGGGTGAAGCGGCTGCCCACGGGATAGCCGAGCACGGCATCGGGGCGCGGGACGGCCGGGTCGAGAGGCGGCAGCTCGACGACGTCGCCATTGGACAGCGGGGCCAAGAGCCCCGGCGGTGGCGGCTGCGACGGCGGCGAGGTGAAGGCCGGGAGCGCTCCCGCGGCGGCCATCGCCGCTGCCAGCGGGACCGCCAGGATCTCGAGTCTGTGCCTCATGGGAACCCTCTCTCGAAGAAGCTGCAAGCCACAGCAAGTCATAGGGACACACTACCGCGCTCGCCCGGCAACCGCGAGCCCCGCGCCAGTCGGCGGATGGCCCGGATCAGGCCGAGACGACACTCTCGGAGGAGATGTTGAGCCGCTTCATCATCTCGTGCAACGTCGTGGGCTTGACCCGCAGCATCTCGGCCGCCTTCTTCTGCACGCCGCCGCAGTTCTGCAGGGCCTTGACGATCAGCTGGCGCTCGTAGTCGGAGACCGCCTCCTTGAAGGAGATGCCGTTGGCCGGCAGGCTGGGCGCCGAGAAGCCGACGGTCTCCGGGTGCCGCACCGAGGACGGCAGCAGGTCCACGTCGAGCGACTCGCCGGTGGAGAGCACGACGGCGCGCTCGACGACGTTCTCGAGCTCGCGGACGTTGCCGGGCCAGTGGTAGTCGAGCAGCAGCTCCATGGCACGCGGCGAGATCTCGTGCAGCGGCTTGTCGTTCTCCCGCGCATAGTGGTGGAGGAAGTGCTGGGTCAGGAGCGGGATGTCCTCGTTGCGCTTGCGCAGCGGCGGCAGCGTCACGGTGATCACGTTCAGGCGGTAGTAGAGGTCCTCGCGGAAGAGCCCTTCCTGCACCGCGTCCTCGAGGTCGGCGTTGGTGGCGGCGATGATGCGCACGTCCACCTTGACGGTCTCGACGCCGCCCAGGCGCATGAACTCCTTCTCCTGGATGACCCGCAGCAGCTTGGCCTGGGTGTCGAGCGGGATGTTGCCGATCTCGTCGAAGAAGATGGAGCCGCTGGCGGCCAGCTCGAAGAGGCCCTTCTTGCTGGCGATCGCGCCGGTGAAAGCGCCGCGGATGTGGCCGAAGAGGTTGCTCTCCAGCAGGTCGGCCGGCATCGAGCCGGAGTTGACGGTGACGAAGGGCCCGTCGGCGCGCCGCGAGTGATGATGGATGGCCTTGGCCACCAGCTCCTTGCCGGTGCCGCTCTCGCCCATGATCAGGATGTTGCTCTTGGCCGGCGCCGAGAGCTGGATGAGCTCGAAGACCTGCTGCATGGGCTTGCTCTTGCCCAGGATGTTGTCGAGGCCGAAGCGCTGCCGCAGCTGCTGCTTCAGGCTGCGGTTCTCCATCGCCAGGCGGCGCTGCTCGAGCCCCTTGCGCACGGTGAGCAGCACTTCCTCGTTCTTGAACGGCTTCGGGATGTAATGGAACGCCCCCTCGCGCATCGCCTCGATGGCGCTCTCGATCGACGAGTAGGCGGTGATCACCACCACCACCTGGTCGGGCTCGCGGCGGCGGATCTCCCGCAGCACCTGGATGCCGGACATGCCAGGCAGCATCAGGTCGAGGAGCACCAGGTCCACCTCTTCGCGCTCGAGCATCTCGAGCGCCGCCTCGCCGGAGCGGGCCGAGAGCGAGGTGTGCCCTTCCCGCCGCACCAGCACGGTCAGGACGTCCTGCAGCACGTCTTCGTCGTCGACGATGAGGATGTTCATGACGGATCGCGATGCCCGGCGGGTGCGATGGGCGCGGCCGGCGCGGCGGCCCGCGCGGCGCCGTCGATCGCCGGTGGCGGCGCGAACCGCGGGAGCTCGACGGTGAAGCAGGCGCCGCGCCCCGGGGGGCTCTCGACCACCAGCGTGCCGCCGTGCCGCTGCACGATGTCATGGCTGATGGTCAGCCCCAGGCCGGTGCCGCCGCGGTGCAGCTTGGTCGAGTAGAAGGGCTGGAAGACGGCGGCCAGCTGCTCCGGCGGGATCCCCGGGCCGGAGTCCTCGACGCGGATGGTCACCTGGCCGTTCGCCGACGCGACGGCGATGCCCAGCCGGCCGCCGGGCTGGCCGGACATGGCGTCCAGGGCGTTGCCCAGCAGGTTGGTGAACACCTGCTCGAGCTCGCCGTCCGCGCCCAGCACCAGGATCGCGTCGGCCGCCGGCGGCAGGTCCCAGTCGAGCGCGATGCGGCCGCGCTCGAACCGATCGCCGAGCAGCTCGACGCATTCGCGCAGCAGCGGCAGCAGGGCGACCGGTTGCCGCTCGCGCTGGCGCTCGCGGGCGTACTCGAGCAGGTTGTTGACGATGCGCGCGGCGCGGAAGGTCTGGCGCTCGACCTTCTTCAGCAGCGAATAGTGCGGATCGTGCTCGGCGGTGTCCGAGAGCAGCATCTGGGCGTAACTGGAGATGCCGGTGATCGGCGTGTTGACCTCGTGCGCCACGCCGGCAGCAAGCATGCCGAGGGCGGCGAGGCGGTCCTTCTCCTTGAGTGACTGCTCCATCGCCACGCGCTCGCTGACGTCGTAGGCGACCAGGATGCGCAGAGGTTCCCGCTTCGCCTCCCTCGATGGGCGCCCGCCGGCCGAGGGCGACGCCTCGCCGAGCTGGGTGACCTCGGCCAGGGACAGCTGCAGGAAGCGCTCGCGGATGGCGGCGCCATCGTCCCCGGCGGGAGCCCGGTCGGTGAAGCTGACCTCGATCGGTCCCTCGCCGGGCGAGGGAAGCGCGCTGACCGGCAGCACCTCCTCGATGGCCTTGCCGAGCAGCTGCCGCGGCTCGCGGCCGACGAGGGCCGCGAAGGCCGGGTTCGCCGACACCAGGCGCAGCTGGCTGTCGAGCACCGCGATGCCGGCCGGCGAGGACTCGAAGATGCCGTCGCTGAAGCGCTGCAGCCGCTGCACCTCCTGCAGCTGCAGGTGCAGCTGCCCGAGCAGCTGGGCGTTCTCGATCGCCAGCGCCGCCTGGTTCAGCAGGTGGCGGATGAGGTCGAGGTCGTCGCTGTTGAGCGGCGCCTGGTCGCGCTTCCAGCCGGCCAGCACCAGCCCGACGCCGCGGCCGCGCACGATCAGCGGGAAGGCGTAGCGGTAGCCGGCGATGAACAGCTGTTGCAAAGGCGACGGCGCGCCGGCCGGCAGCTCGGTGCCGCCGAGCCGGTAGACGTTCTCGCGCCAGATCGACGGATCGAGCGACGCGGACGGCAGCACCAGCGGCGGGGCCGCCATCGTCCGCCGGTACGCGGCGCGGGCGCCGGCGGAGCCCGGCGGGTGGTGGACATGGTACGGATGGGCCGCGTGGCCCGCCCGGGTCTCCCGCGCCGCGTCGCGCGGGGAGACACCGGCGCCGCCGCTCGCTCCGCCCTCGTTGTCCGGATCTGAGGCGTCGATCGTATCGACCGCGTTGATCGCGTTGATCGCGTTGATCGCGTTGATCGCATTGATCGCATCAATGGCCGCGATGACGACGAGGTTGTCGCCTTGCGCCAGGTAGATGCCGGCTCGTTCGAGGTCCATGCCCGCCGCCAGGCGGTCGAGCAGGGCGCTGCACAGGCGGCCGAGGTCGCGCTCGTGCAGCAGGTCGCGCCCGAAACCCAGCAGGGCGCGGCGCTTGCCGAAGGTGCCCCGGTACTGCAAGCGCTCGATCGCCGCGGAGAGCGTGTGCCGCGTCGGCACCAGCAGGCCGGCGATCCCGAGGCCGGCCGCGAACGAGAGCAGGTTCCTCGCCAGCGGCAGCTCCGGCGAGATGCCGCGGGTGATCGCCAGGTTGACCAGCGAGAAGCCGAGCACGCCGAGCAGCAGGGTGAGCGTCGCCGAGATGACGTCGCGCGCGATGACCTCGATGTCCCACAGCTTGTAGCGCAGGATGGCGTAGGCGAAGGTGAGCGGCACCAGCGCCAGCGGCAGCACGGCGACCGCCGCCAGCAGCTGGGGTGGGCGCAGCCCGAGCACGAAGGGAGCGACATAGAAGACCAGGAAGGGCAGGTACCCGCCGGCCAGGCCGAAGATCATCCAGTGCATCTGGCGGCGAGGCTCCCAGCCGCGCTCGCGCAGCGCCCGGTAGATCAGCACGGCGACGGCCGCGAGGCTGAACGACACCAGGTGCAGGAGATCGAGCCTGTCCAGGGCCTGCAGGGCGGCGGCGGTCGGATGACCGGAGAACAGCCAGCGCCCGTTGGTCAGCATCAGGTCGAGCTGCAGCGTCAGCAGCACCGCACCCGGCAGGTAGAGGAGCGCGATCAGGAGAGGCGACGGCTCCCGCAGCAGGACGGTGCCGCGCGCGCCGCCCGGGGCGGCGGCCCGCGGACCGCCCGTGGCGGCGAGCCGACCGTCGCCCGTGGCGGCGAGCCGAGACAACGCCGGGAAGATCAAGAACAGGTGCAGCGTCAATGCCGGCAGGATGCTGCGCGCCAGCTGGTCGCCGAAGTAGGCCAGGCGGTATTCCGCATCCACCGGCGGCACCGGGGTGAGCAGGTAGAGCAGCGCCGAGGTCAGGCACCAGAGGCAGAAGACGAAGCCTTCGCGGCTCTGCTGCCGGGTCAGGGTGTAGAGCCCGATCAGCAGGTAGGCGGCGCCGATGAAGACCAGGATGAGGTACGGGACATCGGGAGAGAGCGGCGGCCGGTGGTAGGCAACGCGCTGCACCTGGCCGGCGCGCAGCACCGCCAGCTCGGCGGCCGGCCGCTCGCGCAGGCGCTGGGCGAGGGCCTCCGCGCCAGCCATCTCGCCGCCGTCGACGAGCAGGATCTCGTCGCCGGCCCGCACCCCGCTCGCGGGCGAATCCACCCGCACGACCCGCACCACGCCGCCGGCGCGCTCGGCGGCGAAGCCTAGCGGTTGGAACGAGGCGACCTTGCGGCGGACGCTCAACGCTCCCAGCACCACCGTGGCGGCTGCCAGGAGGAGGCAGAGCAAGAGTCGAAGAATGCGCGAACGCGTCATCTCTTGGAGGCACCAACGTCGAGGGCCAGACAGAGCACTTTCCATGCCAGCCCCACGGTTTTTTGAACGCCCTCCAAGCCTATGAATTCATGGGAGATCGGCCTCGTCACTCCAAAATACTGGATGGAATACCATTTTTTGGATCCAACGGTTTGAGAGGCCCCTTCCCCTCCCTTCTCCCGGGCACGAGGGTCCCGGAGGGGAACCGAAGCGAGGGATACGGCGAGATCCAGACCTAGAACTTCACCGCGATGCCGCCGAGGATCCGGCGGTGCAGCGCGGTGTCGGTGCTGGCGAGGGAGGGTGCCGTGCCGCGGCTGAGCTCCATGTTGACCTGCAGGGCCCACTGCGCGGCCAGGTTCCAGAGGATGCTCAGGTCCTGGGAGAGCATGAGCTGCAGCCGGTCGAAGTCGGCCGGCGCCACGGCCGTGGACGAGGCGGCGAAGCCGAGCGGCAGCTGGCCCTGGGTGAGATGCTGAAACGCCAGGAAGACGCCGGTCGCGGTGTCGAGGAACCGCGTGTCCAGCGAGGTCACCATGTAGCGGACCTGGTTCTGGTAGGGACGCCCGTCAGCCCCGACGAAGATGCCGCCGCCGCCGGTGGCGAAGCTGGATTCGAAGGAGGTCTTGACCTGCTTCGACAACCGATGGTTGACGACGAGTCGCACCTCCGGCACCTTGTCGCCTGGCACCAGGTAGAGACTCTCCAGGCGGTCGAACACCACGTCGCTGAAGTACAACCGCAGGGTCTCGCCGACGACGCGCTCGAGGGCGCTCAACGTGATCGCGTCGTCCTCGCCCGCGCGGCGGGAGAGGCTCAGCTCGTAGCACGACCTGCCGCCCTGCGCGCAGAGATCGGACTCCTTGAAGAGCGCGGGGAGGAACTCGGGGTTGACCGGGTTCTCCTGGTACACGCGATGGGTCACCGAGCCGCGCGCCTGCCAGCCATCGTCCATCTGCAACACCAGGCCGCCTTGCGGCGTCAGCGAGACGCTGCCGTCGAGCAGGGTGGTGTAGAGGCCGTACTCGACCAGGAACGCCGGCTGCAGGCGGGTGCCGCCGCGGCTGAAGAAGTCGACCATCTGATGGTCCGGCGCGATCCCGGCGAGGCTGCTGGTGTTCAGCGAGAAAGGCGACCCGACCGAGTTGGCGCCCCCGGCGCTCGCCCCGCCCGCCAGGCTCGCCGCCAGGCTGCCGGGCGCGGTGGGCGGCGACGCCAGGCCGAGCAGGCTCTCGCTGTAGCGGAAGCCGGCCTGCAGCGTGTTGGTCTCGCCGAGGTCCGTGGTGTAGGAGCCCTCGACGTTCCAGGTCCTCGAGGCGCCCGGGATGTACGCCGGATCGATGGCGCTCTGGCGGTTGTAGTTGTTCTCGCTGGTGTACTGCGCCGCGAAGTCGGAATGGCTGTTCTCGCCGAGCCTCTGGCTCCAGCTGACGCCGTAATGGTCGAGTCCGATCGGTTCGCCAGGCCCGCTGGCAGTACGCGGCAGCAGGTGGTTGTTGAGCGAGGTGACGGTGATCCTGCTGCTCGGGCCCGCTTCGAGGTCGAGCGACAGGGAGCTCGTCTTGCCGTCGGCGGTGGTCCCGGAGGACGTCCGCGACGCTCCTGCCGCGGCGCCCGGGAGGAGGCCGTCCGAGGTCATCTGCCAGAAGTGCCCGGAGAGGCCCACCTGCACCGGGCCGAGCTGACCGGCGATGCCCACCTTGCCGCCCGAGACCTGGCCGACCCCGACCTGGGCGACGTCGGCGACGCCGGTCATGGCCTGCACCTCGGTGCGGAAGCGGCCGGCGCCGGCGCCACTCGAATCGCCGGAGGACATCGCGGCGCTCGCGACGGTGCTTCCCCGGCCGGAGCCGCCGGGGCTGCCGGAACCACCAGCGCCAGGCGGCAACCCGGCGACGGCCGGAGTCGCCGCCTTCGTCTGTCCCGCCTGGGAGCCCGCGGTACCCGCCGTGCTCGCTGCGTCGGAGGCTTCGATGTCGCGCAGCACGTCGGCCGGGATGCTGGCTCGCAGCGCCCAGAAGTCGGTATCGGCAGGCGGGGTGGGCGCCGGACCGGACGCGGGGGTCGACGGGAAGGCGGAGTGCGTGCCGGTTGTCTGGGTCGTGGGGGTCGCCTGGGTCCCGCGCGGCGGCAGCTGCAGCTCCAGGAACTGGGAGGCCTTGGCATTGTCGCGGGTGACCATCATCACGACCGGCAGGAAGCCCGGCTTGTGGGCGATGATCTTGTAGAGGCCGGCCGGCAGGTCGCGGAAGAGGAAATTGCCCTGCGGGTCCGTCATCACCTTGAAGAGAGCGAGGTCAGCGAGCTGGTAGGCGTAGACGCCGGCCGCGGCCAGCGGCGAGGCGTTGCCCGTCACCCGGCCCGCGAGCCCGGTGGCGGCGGGGGCGGCCGGGCGCGATGCCGCCGCGGGGGACAGCCGCTGCGCGGCCGGCGAAACGCCCAGGGTGCCAGGGCCGCCCGGGTTGCCTGGAGTCGTGGAATTCGAGAACGTCGGAGCCGTCGCGGACCCGGCTGGAGGAGCCGGGATGCTGGTCGGGACGAACCTGGCGGTGCTGACCTGCTGCGCCGACGCCTCACGAGAACCCGAGGAGGCGAGCACCACCGCGAACACCCCCGGTAGGGCGACCGTGAGAATCAACGCTGCTGGACGTCGGCTGACCATCGCTGATCCACTGCGAGACTAGACTCTACTGTCGGCAGGCGGCGGTGTCAATCGGGCTGGTCGTGAGGTCATGGCGCCCTGTTCGTTGTCGCTCATCGACTGTATTACAGCCTGCCAGTGGCGACAGGGATGCAATCGCCGCACCCGCCCGCGGCCCGCGGCCGAACCCGCGGGGTCCCGTCCAGCGGCAGGGCCGCTCTCGCCTCCGGGCGCGAACGCGCTCCGGCATGCCCTGTCCGTCGCGTGACCGCTCTTCCGTTCCGGCCACAGAAGTCCTCGCGCGAGGGCGCTGGTGTCACCTGCTTCGTGCGCCTCGGAGGAGTTGGCAGGTGCCTGGCGCCGGTCAATGGGCCTTGACCTCGGTCCACAGCTGGTCGAGCAGCGGCGTGAGGGCGCCGAGGTCCTCGATCAGCTCGCAGCGGTCGAGCACGGCGGGCGGCGGGTAGACGGCGGGATCGTCCCGGATGGCGGGATCGACGAGGGGCCGGGCGGCGCGGTTGGCGCTGGCGTAGCGCACGCCGCCGACGACGCGGGCCGCGACCGCGGGCTCGAGGAGGTACGCGAGGAACGCATAGGCCGCGTCCAGGTGGCGGGCGGTAGCCGGCACGGCCAGGCTGTCGATCCAGAGCGTCCCGCCCTCCCGGGGCACCACGTAGGCGAAGCGCCGCCGGTCCTGCGCCACCACCTTGGCGAGCTCGCCGTTCCACCCCTGCGCCAGGTCGACGTCGCCCGCCGCGAGCAGGCTGGCGAACTCGCTGCTGTTGTAGGTGCGCACCAGCGGCTTCTGTGCTCGCAGGCGGTCGGCGGCGCGGCGCAGGGCCGCCGGGTCGCGCTCGTTGATCGATCTGCCGTCGAGCAGCAGGGCGGCGCCGAACGCCTCGCGCATGTCGTCGAGCATCAGGATGCGGCCGGCATAGCGCGGATCGAACAGCGCCCGCCAGCTGTCCACCGGGGCGCTCACCTTGAGCCGGTCGTAGCCGATGCCGGTGGTGCCCCAGAGGTAGGGAAGGGAGAAGCGGTTACCGGGATCGAACTTGCGGTCGAGCAGGCGCGGGTCGAGGTTGGCGAATCCTGGCAGGCGGCGGCGATCGAGCGGCCGCAGCAGGCGTTGCGCCACCATCACCTGCAGCATGTAATCGGAGGGCACCACCAGGTCGTAGTCGGCGACGCCCGACTGCAGCTTCTCGAGCAGGGCCTCGTTCGACGAGTAGGTGTCGACCTCGACGCGGATGCCGCTCCGCCGCTGGAAGTCGCTCACCACCTCGGCAGGCAGGTAGTTGGTCCAGATGTAGACGTTCAGGCGGCGCGCCCCCCGCGCGTCGCCGGGCCCGCCGCCGCAAGCCAGGGCCACCGGCAGGGCCAGCAGGACCGCCAGGACCGTGAGCCAGCGTCTCTCAGGCCGCGCTCGTCGATCACCCCCGCCTGGCCTGTCCGGCGGTCTCTGCCGCCGCGGCGCCGAGCCAGTCCGGGACGCGCGGGCCGGCGCAGGCCGCGAGCGGGGGCGGCCCCCGGTCATCCAGCGCTCCCGGGCTCGTGCCGCAGCAGCCGGTGAGCCACCGCGATGAGCGCCACGGTGACGGTCAGCAGGGCGGTCGAGACGGCGTTGATCTCGGGCGTCACCCCGGCCTTCAGCAGCGAGTAGATGTGCAGCGGCAGGGTGGTGGCGCCGACTCCGGCCACGAAGGAGGTGACCACGTAGTCGTCGATCGACAGGGTGAAGACCAGCAGCGCGCCGGCCGCGATCCCCGGCAGCGCCAGCGGCAGAGTGACGCGGCGGAAGACCTCCCAGGCGCCGGCGCCGAGGTCGCGCGCCGCCTCCGCCAGCGCCGGGTCGAGGCCCGCCAGGCGGGCCCGCACCACCAGGGCGACGTACGAGATGCTGAACACGACGTGGGCGATGAGCACCGTGGCAAGCGACAGCCGCATGCGCCAGGCGCCGAACAGGGTGAGCAGCGCCGCTCCCAGCACCACCTCGGGGAGGATCACCGGCAACAGCAGCAGGACCTCGGTCGGGCGGTGGCCGCGCTGCGGGCGGGAGCCGGGCGGCGCGAAGGCGAGGGCGGCCATGGTGCCGATGACGGTCGCGAACACCGTGGCCAGCGCGGCGATCAGCAGGCTGTTGCGAACCGCCCCGAGCAGCCGCTCGTCGCGCAGCATCTCGCCGTACCAGGAGAGCGTGAAGCCCTCCCAGGCCGCCGTCTGGCGGGCGCGATTGAACGAGAAGGCCACCAGCACGGCGATCGGCAGGTAGAGGAACAGGTAGACGGCGGCGGTATGGGTGGCCAGCAGCGCGCGCGGCCAGCGCGGGGGATGCGGGGGGCGTGAAGGGTCCGGCGGGTGCGACGGGTCCGATAAGCGCGGCGGGTGTGACGCAAGTGGCCCGGGCGCGGTGCGGGCAAAGTGTGCAGGATGCGGCCCGTGCGTCACAGCAGCTCCCATCCTCGCGGCGGCTGGCCGGACGCCGAGGCCTCGTTCGCCGCCTGCCCGGCGGCTCCGGCGGCTCTCGCGGCCTTCCCGCTGCCTCCGGCGGCTCGGGCGGCTCCGAGCAGCAGCAGCACCGCCGCGGTGAGCTCGAAAGCAAGCGCGGCGCCGAACGGCTGGTTGCGGGCGACCGCGAACTGGTTCTGGATGAGGTTGCCGAGCAGCATGGTGTGCGCTCCGCCCAGCAGGTCCGAGACCACGAACTGGCCCAGGCTCGGCACGAAGACCAGCACCACGCCGGCAACGAGGCCGGGCAGCGCCAGCGGCACCGTGACCCGCCGGACCACCGCGGCTCTGCCGGCGCCGAGGTCGGCGGCCGCCTCGAGCAGCGTGCGGTCGAGGCGTTCGAGCGCGGCGTAGAGCGGCAGGATCATGAACGGCAGCTCGCCGTACACCAGGCCGGCGATCACCGCGCCGCCGGTGTAGAGCATGGGCAGCGGCCGCGAGGCGAGGCCGGTGCTCAGCAGCAGGTGATTGAGCAGGCCCTCGCTGCGCAGGATGAACATCCAGGCATAGGTCCGGATCAGGAAGCTGGTCCACAGCGGCACGACCACCAGGCCGAGCAGCAGTCCCCGGCGGCGGCGCGGCACGTGCAACGCCAGAGCATACGCGGCCGGGAAGCCGATCGCCAGGCAGAGGCCGGTGGTGAGCGCCGCCATCCACAGCGAGCGCCAGGCGATGCCGAGGTAGAGGGCCTGCAGCGATTGGCGATAGCTGGCCAGGAACGCCCCCGAGCGCAGGTAGGCCGCCAGGTCGGCGATCGGCCGCAAGCCACCGTAGATCCCGCGCTCGGCGCCGCTCACCCCCAGCATCAGGACGAGCGGCAGCAGGAAGAACGATCCGAGCACCAGCCACGCCGGCAGCGCCAGCGCCAGCGTGCCCCAGCCGGCGCCTGTCTGCCAGGCCCCTCTGCCGGCGCCTGCCGGCCCGTCCCCCCGGCCGCCGCCCGGCGGTCTGCTCGGACAATCGGCCGTTCGCCGGTGCCGCGGGGTTGCCGCGCCGTCCTGCTCCGCGCCTTCGCCGGCCATGACGACGCGATGATGCCGGGCCGCGCGCCGGGGCGCAAGAGGCGCCGGATGCGACGACGGAAGCTCGACTGGCGGCGGCGCCGCTCGAGCCCGGTTGCTTCCGATCGGGGAGCAGCCGTTCAGCGGCGCAGCAGGACGCTGTGGCGGGGGTCCCAGCAGAGCAGCGCGGGGCTGCCCGGTTGCAGGCCGATGGCCGGGACGCCGTGGGCGGGGCCGGCCGCGCTCGACTGGTGGACGACTCGCCGCTCGCCGGCGGCGTCGCGGACCAGCCAGACGGTGCGGGCGCCCTGGTAGACGCTCTCCTCGACGGTGACCGGCAGGGCGGCCATTCCTGCCAGGTCCGCGCCGGCTGCCGGCGACGCCGAATCGGCGCGCAGGGTCAGCCTCTCGGGCCGCACCGCCAGGACAAGCGCCGCTCCGGGGCCCGCCGCCGGGAGCGGCGCCGGCACTTCCAGCTCGAGGCCGGCCGCGAGCCGCACCCGCAGGCGCCCTTCGCCCGCGGCACCCAGGACCTCGGCATCCCAGAGGTTGGCGGCGCCGGTGAAGGTGGCCACGAAGGCGGTCTCGGGGCGCTCGAAGATCTCGAGCGGCGTGCCGACCTGCTCGATCCGGCCCTGGCTCATGACCGCCACCCGGTCGCTCAGCGCCAGGGCCTCCTGCTGATCGTGGGTGACCAGCAGGAAGGTGATGCCGACGGTGCGCTGCAGGCGCTTGAGCTCGAGCTGCATCGCCTGGCGCAGCTCCTGGTCGAGGGCGGCGAGCGGCTCGTCGAGCAGCAGCACCTGGGGGTCGAGCGCCAGCGCGCGCGCCAGGGCGACGCGCTGGCGCTGGCCGCCCGACAATTGGTGGGGATAGCGCCGGTCGAGGCCGTTCAGGCGCACCAGCGCGAGCGCCGCCGCCACCCTGCCGGCCGCCTCGGCGCGCCGCGGGCGCGGGCCCTCGCGATAGCGCAGGCCGAAGGCGACGTTCTCCGCCACGGTGAGGTGGGGAAACAGCGCGTAGTGCTGAAAGACCAGGTTGACCGGACGCCGGTGCGCCGGGACGCTGGTCATGTCGCGCCCGCCGATCCGCACCCGCCCCGAGCTCGCCCACTCGAGGCCCGCCACGAGGCGCAGCAGCGTCGTCTTGCCGCAGCCGCTCGGACCGACCAGCGAGAACAGCTCACCGGCGGGCACCGCGAGGGTGACGCCGTCGACCGCCGTCACCTCGCCGAAGCGCTTGGTGACCGCCTGCAGCTCGACGCCGGCGCGGCCGCCCTCAGCCGGTGAGCCCTCCGCCTGCCGCCGGCTCGACATGCCGCTCGCCGGCGGTGGCGGCTAGAAGTGGACCCTGTACCCGAACTTGTTCCACAGCCAGAGCGCGATCATCGCGCCGATGATCGAGAAGATGATCCCGGCGGGATGGAACCTGGCGTTGGTCGGCCTGAAGATCAGGCCGGCGATGAAGCCGCCGACGAGCGAACCGATGATCCCCAGCACCGTCGTGGCGATGATCCCCATGTGCGGTCCGCCGACGAAGTAGCGCGCGATGAGGCCCGCGATGAAGCCCACGACCAAAGCCCAGATAACGTGGAAACAGCCCATACCGCCTCCTTTCGGGTTGGATCGGCTGCCCTGCCGCTGCTAAGGCCAAGGGCGTCGGGGCTGAGAATAGGAGGATGGCGGTAGGGGCGTCAAGCGGGCCGGCTGGTGGGACACTAGCGGCGGGGCGCCGGGCCGCGGCGCGGGGGGGCGTTCCAGGGGTCCCGGGGCCAGGCGTGGCGTGGGTAGCGGCCTTGCAGCTCCCGGCGCACTTGCGGGTAGGTGTTCTCCCAGAAGCTGCGCAGGTCGGCGGTGACCTGCTGCGGGCGCTGGTTGGGGGCCAGCAGGTGCAGGAGCACCGGCACCCGGCCGGCGGCGATCCGCGGGGTTTCGGCCAGCCCGAAGAGCTCCTGGATGCGGGCGGCGAGCACCGGCGGCTTCCCGACTTCGTAGACCAGCCGGATGCGGCTGCCGCTGGGCACGGCGAGGCGCTCGGGGGCCTCGCGGTCGAGCGCCGCCAGCTGGGCGTGGGTGAGCGCGCCGCGGAGCTGTTCGAGGAGGGGAGCGCGGCGCAGCTCGGCGAAGGAGCGCCGGCCGCGTGCCAGCTCCGGCAGCAGGGCGGCGATCGCCTCGTCGTCGAGCCGCGGCAGGGCCAGCTCGGGCATCCAGTCCGCGAGGCAGCGGGTGCGGGCGAGGAAAGCGGCGATCTCGGGATCGTCCATGGGCAGCGCCGCCGGCAGCCGGGCGGCAGCGGCCGCCGCCAGCAGGCCCGCCGCGCTCTCGGCATCGGGAGGCGGCACCTCGCGCTCGTCGAGCAGGAGGTCTTCGTAGCGTGTCCTGCGCCAGGCCGCGACGCGCTCGCGCGCGGGATCGAACGCCATCTCGACGGTGACCCGCAGGCGCTCGGCCGGCAGCCATGACGGCGCCGCCTCGGACGCCAGCGTCACCAGGTCCTCGGCCTGCTGTCCGCCTGAACCCGGTGCGATCTCGATGCAGAGGAAGAGCTCGGCGGCGGTGACCGCGCTC
>DATDGZ010000269.1:0-4434 GCA_036521795.1 Thermoanaerobaculia bacterium
AATGCGGCGCTATCCTGGGCCATGCGGCCAGGTCGCAGGTCACCCTGGGATGGGTGATGGCGCGCCACCTGCCGTCCGGCATGCTAGCGGCAGGCTGAACCAGCAGAACACGAGGCGCAAACCCTTGGCGTGTTCGCAGACATATGAAATCACTTTCGTCGGCCAGGCGGGCAGCACGCTGCGCTCGGAATTCGACGATTGCGAGGTTACCGTCGGCCGGGACACGACAACCCTCCGCGCGGAGCTGCCAGACCAGGCGGCGCTGTCGGGGCTGGTCCTGCGGATCACCAGTCTCGGTCTTGAGCTTATCGACATGCACCCTCGTCGCACGGCAAGGTGAGGGCTGACGTGTCGGTGGTTGTGGACCCAGCCGTGCTGGCTTCCTGCGATGCCCGCAGTGGGAGCGCCCTGCCGCGGATGGCCGGTTATGCGGAGCGGGAAGGCTGTGAGTTCCGGCTGGTCTCGCTAAGGCCATCGCTGGTCAAGATCATGCCGATCACAGGCTTGGACTGCAGGTTCCTCGCCTCCCAGGCAACCTGCCCGGCTGGTCCATGAGTAACGCGCTCGATGGATGAGGAGGCAATGGCTTGAGTACTGGCAGCCATGAGGCCCGAGGGCTGGCCCATGGAGTTATCGGGTCGGCGCGGGTGATCGCCTTCGGCCTGAGCAACGTGGCCCCGGCTGGTTCGGTGGCAGCCGGACTATTCATCCTCGTGTCCTACGCCGGGTTTGCCTCGCCGCTGGTGGTGGTCGTTGCGTTCGCCGCGTCGTTGTGCTGCGCGAGCAGCATCGCGGAGTTCGCCCGGCGGCTGCCCTCGGCTGGCTCGCTGTACACCTACAACAGCCGCGGCCTGGGCCAGATCGGGGGTTTCCTGACCGGCTGGATGATGATCGCCGCGTACGCGCTGTACGGTCCTGCCGGCATCGCGCTGACCAGCGCGTATGCGTCGCTATTGCTGACCGACGTGTTGCACGTGACCATTAGTCCGTGGGTGCTGTTCCTTGTCATCTTGGCGACTGTGGTCCTGGTCGCCTACCTAGGCATCGCGACTTCTTCTTCAGTCGATCTGCTCATGGTCGCCGGAGAGATCTCCGTGATCGCGGCACTGGCCATCACGATCTTGGTCAAGGCCGGGCCCGCGCGTTACTCGGCCGCGGTCGCTCCACGGGGCCGCGCCGAGCAGAGCAGTCACCGCTGCCAGGGCTGCCAGGGCGGCCGGGGCTGCCAGGGCGGCGCGGGCCATGCGGCTGGAACGGGCCACCGGTCCGGCTAGCCTCCGGTGCCGGGCGCGCCGCGGTCGTCGAGCACGCTCTGGACGATGGCCAGGACCTCCTCCGGCTTGGCGAGGCCGAAGACCTTCTTCCACAGACCGGTGCGCTCGTTGCCGACGATCAGCAGGTTGGTGTGGTCCTCCTTGCGCTCGCTGTACTGGCCCAGCTTGCGGAGCGCGAGATCGACGTTCTCCTTGTTGCCGGTCAGGAAGTACCAGCCGGACCGGGCGCCGAGCCGGGCCGCGTACTCCTTGAGGCGGGCCGGGGTGTCGGTCTGCGGATCGACGGACAGCGACAGCAGGACGACGTCACGCCCGAGCCGGTCGCCCAGCGCGGCCTGAATCCTCGCCAGGGTCGCCGCCACCGCGGGACAACTGCCGGTGCAGCTGGTGAAGAAGGAATCGACGACCACCGTCTTGCCGGCCAGCAGATCGCTGTACAGGCGACGCGGCTTGCCGTCCTGATCGATCAGCTCGACGTCGGTGAAGTAATGGTGGGAGGCGCTCTCATGGGTCTGCTCCGCGGGCGCCGATTGCGATCGAGCGGCGGCGACGACGGTGCCGGCGGCGGGCGCGGTGTTCGCCGCGGGCGCGGTGCTTGCAGCGGCCGCCGATAAGCCGTCGAGGAGCTGCACGATCTTGGCCGGGGGCGCGAGGCCGTAGGCGCGGGTCCAACGGCCCGTGCGGTCATCGCCCAGCAGCAGGATCGGCGCGTGGCTGGCGGGGTCGGCGGTGAAGACCCCCATCGCCTTGAGCAGCCGGTCCAGCTCCTCCTTGGGCCCGGTCAGCAGGGTCCAGCCCGGACCGGCGTGGAACCTCGCCCCCCAGGCCTTGAGCCGCTCGGGCGTGTCGGTCAGCGGATCGACGCTGATCGAGAGCAGCCGCACGTCGGCGCCGGCGCGCGCTCCCAGCAGGGCTTGCAGCCGCTCGAAGTTGGCCCCCATCGGCGGACAGATGGTCGTGCAGGTGGTGAAGACGAAGTTGATCGCCACTCGCTTGCCGCGAACAAGGTCGGAATAGAAACGCACCCGCCGCCCGTCCTGATCGACAACCTCCACGTCGGGCCAGGGCGGCCGGCGACCCGGCGCCGTCCCGCCGCCCTCGGACACCGCCGTTGCCGCCGGCGCGGCCCGGGCCGTGGCGGCCGGCGGCGGGTCGCCGAGCGCGGGCTGCCGCGCCGCCGCCTCGAGTCCTCCGGCCTGGATGGCGAGCACGCAGAGCAGGGCCGCGGTCACCGCGCCTTCCTTCGCGCCGGACGTCATCGACCTCGTGCTCCTCACCTGCCCGCCGCCGCCGCGGCAACCGCGGGACACGAGACGTAGAGCCGCACGATGTGGCGCCGGCTCGAGGGCGAGAGGTTGCCCCGCGCGTGCAGCAGGCGGTGATTGTCGACGAACAGCGCCTCGCCGCGCTGCAGGCGGATGCGCACGAGCGCGGTCTCGCGCTTCCGTTCGACATAGGCCGCGAAGCGCGCCAGGAGCAGCGCCGCCTCGCCGCCGGCGCTCTCCTGCACCAGCCAGGGAGCGTAGTAGAGGAGATGGCCACGCGGTCCGCTGGCGACCAGGGGTGCGCGGCACGCCTCCTCCTGGCCGGTCCGGGCGTTCCGCTGGAAGTAACCGAGCTCGACGCGCCCCAGCGCCGCGATCTCCGCGGCGGTGAAGCTCTCGCCGAGATCGGCGGTGTCGATGAGGAGGACAGCGCCATCCTCGGCATCCTGCTCGACGCAGTACCACCCGATCACGTCCACCGTCGGCCGGTCGGTGTGGAACCCGAGCTCGGTGGGCGCATAGACCACAGGCCGCCCCGCCTCCGAGCGGCGGCGGCGGCGCTCCTCCTCCGCCTGGGCGGGATCGATCACCAAATCGGTGCGCAGCCCGACCTCGCCCACGCAGCCGGCGAGCTCCACGAACCGAGCCTCGGTCATCGGCTGCAGGCGAGCGAGTCCGTGCGCGCGGAGGTCTTCGCGCACCCGCGCCGCGACCTCCGGGAGCGCATCGGCAGCGGTGATCGCCGCGGTGGCCGCAGTGGCTGCCGCCGCCTGGTGATGCCGCCCGTCCCAGCCGCTCATCCGGACCCTGCCTTCCCTCGATAGCAAGCCGCCGCGTCACCCGTGGCAGCCTTCTGGCTTTTCAATACACGCTAGCATAGGACGCCCTGGCGCCGCATCTCCCGTACAGCGCCCAGGGCCTGGGCGACGGAGATGCGTCGTGGATCGTTCGCCAGCTCGTCGAAGAGCGCCCAGCTGAGCGTCCCCTCGGGATGGGAGTGGGCGAGCTTCTCCCGAGCCGCGAAGTACAGGCTGGGCACTCCCAGGGCGGCGGCCATGTGGAGCGGGCCGCTGTCGTTGCCGATCAGCACCCGGGCCCGCTCGAGCAGGGCAACGAAGACGTCCAGCGGGTCCTGGCAGACGACGATCGGCGGGCGCTCGCCGCCCGCGGCCCCCACGGTCTCCGCCGCCGCCGTGACCTCCGCCAGCGCCGCCGCGACCTCTCCCAGCAGAGGCGTTTCCCCGGGGCTGCCTTCGATCAGCACCGCGAGCCGCATCTCGCCGGCGAGCGCCACGGCCAGCCGGGCGAAATTCGCCGCCGGCCAGCGCGGGGAGGAATGGCCGCCCGGCGCGAGGACGGCGAAATGCCGGCCCCCCAGCCCGCGCGCCGCCAGCAGCTCGACCGCCCGCCGCCGCCCCGCGGCCGTCGGGTGGAGCTCCAGGCGGATCTCGTCCTGCGCGGCCCGCCGCTCCGCACGCACCGCGGCCGGCAGCGCCGGGTCCAGGGCGTGCAGCAGCATGCGCGGGCTTGGCAGCAGGCCCCAGAAGAACCATGCTTCGTGAGTGAACGGCCCCCAGGGCCGGCGAGAGTCCTGGAACAGGTCGTGGTACTCGAGGTTGATCCGGCGCGTCGCCATCGCCGGCCCTCCCGCGCTGGCGGGGTCCCCTGCCATCGCGCGCGCCAGCCAGGCGCTCTCGTGCCGGCGCGCGAAAGCGAAGAGGGCGGCGTCGAAGCGCCGCCCGGCCAGCGCGGCCAGCACGCGCCGCCGGCCCGCCTCGCCGTCGGCGGGGTGATGGCAGAGCAGCTCGCCGAGGTGGGGATTGCCCGCCAGCAGCTCGGCGGCGACCGGGGGACCGACCAGAGTGACCTGCGGCCGCCGGAACAGGTCGTGGATC
>DATDGZ010000270.1:0-10459 GCA_036521795.1 Thermoanaerobaculia bacterium
CGCGAGCGCTTGATCCGGGCTTTCGACGCCATGGTTTCGACCGGCAGTGTCGCCCCGGCGCGGCAGGCCGCGGGCGAGCTGCTGGAGATCGAACCGAATCTCGCGCCCGCCAAGGTGCTGGCGGCGCAGGTCGATTTTGCCGAGGGCAACGAGCAGGCGGTGGTGGTCCGGCTGCTCGCGGTGGGCGACGCGCAGCCCAACTACACGGCCAGCCAGCTGGTCCTCGGCCGCGCCGCCGAGCTGGCGGGGGACCTGCCGCTCGCCTACTCGGCCTACCGCGCCATCGCCGCCCGCAACGCCAAGGCCTTCGAGCGCACCGGCGAGCTGCATGCGCGCGCCCTGCGGATCGTCGGCGACCGGCTGCAGACGGCGCTGCGCGGCACACGACCGGACCGCCTGGCGGAAGCGGAGCGCGACCTGGCGCTGCTCGTGGCCTGGGGTCCGGGCGAGCTTACGACCCTGGAGGGTGTGCGCGCTCTGGCGGTGGCGCGCGGCGACGCCAGGGCCGAGCTCGAGGCGGTCAAGGGGCTGGCGGCGCGGCAGCCGGCGGATCGCGCGCTGCTCGAGCGCCGCGCCGATCTCGAGCTGCAGGTGGGCGATCCCGGAGCCGGCCTGAAGCTCATCCAGGGCATGGCCGACAGCCATCCCGGCGACCCCGAGCTGCAGGACAAGCTGCAGCGCGCCAAGTTCCTCTGGCGCGTGTCGCTGCTGCCCGCGGACGTGCGTGCGCTGGCGCAGAAGGAGCAGCTCAGCCGTGCCGACCTGACCGTGCTGCTCTACTGGCTGGTCCCCGAGGTGCGTTATGCGAAGGCCACGTCCGGGCGGATCGCCACCGACATTCTGGATCACCCGCACCGGGAGGAGATCGCGCACGTCGTCAACCTCGGGCTGATGGACGTCGACGCCAACCTCCATCGCTTCTCGCCCGAGGCGCCGGTGCGGCGCGGCGCGGCGCTGCGCAGTCTCGCCCGGCTGCTGACCGCCTTCGCCAAGCCCGCCGCCTGCGCCGAGTCGGCGGGCGGAGCGGCGGCACCTCCCTGCGAGCTGGCGGCCCAGTGCGGGCTGGTCGACGGCGAAGACGCCTGCCAGGCGGGCGAGGCCCTGTCGGGAGCGGATGCCCTCGAATGGATCCGCCGCAGCCTCGTGCTGCTGGGCGGCGCATGAGGCGCGCTCGCGTCCGGATGAGCTTCACCATCCCCAACCTGCTGTCCCTGCTGCGCATGGCGCTGGTGGGACCGTTCATCATCGCGCTGCTCAACGGCCAGGTGAAGCGGGCGCTGCTGGTGGTGGTGGTGGCCGGGGTCTCGGACGTCCTCGACGGCCTCATCGCCCGCTTCTTCCACCAACAGTCGTTGCTCGGCACCTACCTCGATCCGCTGGCGGACAAGCTGCTGGTGACGGCCGCCTACGTCATCCTGGCGCTGCCGGGCCTGCGCCATCCTGGCGCCTTCCAGATCCCCTCGTGGGTGACGGTGGTGGTGATCGCCCGCGACGTGCTGCTGGTCGTCGTGGCGTTGGTCCTCTATCTCGCCGCCGGTGTGCGGAGCTTCCCACCCTCGGTGCTGAGCAAGATCACGACGGTCTTCCAGATCGGCGCGGTGGTGGTGGTCCTCCTGACCGGTATCTGGCCCGAGCTCGACACCGCCGCCCTGGTCCTGGTGTACACCGTGGCCTTCCTTACCATGGGCTCCGGCCTCGACTACGTCTGGCGGGCCAACCGCCTCTTCGAACGCCACCCGCCGGCGCCCACGCCGCCAGCGTCCACGGCCTGAAGCGGCTGTCAGGCTTCGAGGCGATCGGCAGTGGTTGCCGATCGCCGGAGCGGGGGGCTTGACGCAACCTTCAACTGTCTATAGCGTATATAGACAGAATGACGGACGCCATCCTCCTGCACCTGACCGAGAGCTCGCCGGAGCCGCTGCGCAGCCAGATCATGCGGCAGCTGCGCGACAGGATTCTCGGCGGCGACCTGCCCGAGGGGTGTGAGCTGCCGCCGGCGCACCGGTTGGCGCGCGAGCACCGCGTCAGCCCGCGGGTGGTCCAGCAGGGGCTCGAGACGCTGGTGGCCGAGGGGCTGCTGGCGCGAGACGGCGATGCCGTGCGGGTGGCGACGGTCTCGGCGGAGCAGCGCCGCGCCCTCGCGCAGCGCCGCCTCCTCGACGACCTGCGGCAGCAGGAGCTGTCGCTGCGCGAGCTGGAGCTCGCCCGCGACATCCAGCGCCGGCTGCTGCCGCCGGCGCGGGTGGACTGCCACGGCCTCACGGTGACCTCCCGCTGGCTGCCGGCGCGCTTCGTGGCGGGCGACTTCTACGACGTGCTGCGGCACCCGGACGGCGGCGTCGGCGTGATGGTGGCCGACGTCGCCGGCAAGGGCATCGGCGCCAGCGTGATCATGGCCTCGGTCAAGGCGATGGCGCCGTTCGTCGCCGCCGAGCTGGGCGTGGCCGAGACCCTCCGGGAGCTCAACCGGCGGCTGTGCGGCGAGCTGGGGAAGGGCCAGTTCGTGGCGTTGGCGTATGCCCGCTTCAGCCCCGGCGCCGCGACGGTCGAGCTTGCCAACGCCGGCATGCCCGACCCCTTCGTGGTCCGGGATGACGGCCACCCCGTGCCGCTCGAGGTTCCCGGCCCGCGCCTGCCACTGGGCATCCGCGCCGGCGTGCCCTATGTCTCCGTCACGCGGCCGCTCGCGGAGCGCGCCCGCTTGCTGCTCTTCTCGGACGGCATCGCGGAGGCGCGGCGGCCGACCGGCGAGCCGCTGGGCTACGAAGGGCTGGCCGCCCTCGTGGCGGGGGTGGCGGCGGTCGCCGGTGCAGGCCAGGCTGCCGCCGGCGAATGGCTCGACGCCGTGCTCGACGAGGTGCAGCGCCTGACCGGGCCCGCCCTCGACGACGACTGGACGGCGGTGCTGGTGGAGCGGCGCGGCGGGCAGGAGGCGCCGCGGCCTGCGACCGGCGGCGACGCGGCAGGCGGGGAAGCCTGATGGAGCTGCTGCTCAACCTGTCGGAGCTCTCCCCTGAGCCGCTGCACGCCCAGCTGTCGCGGCAGATCCGCGCCCGGGTGCTGGCGCGCGAGCTGGCCGGCGACGAGCCGCTGCCCTCGATCCGTGCCCTGGCACGGGAGCAGCGGGTCAGCGTGATCACGGTGCAGCGGGCGTACGAGGACCTGGAGCGGGAGGGGCTGATCCGGTCCCGCCCCGGCAAGGGGTTCTTCGTCGCCGCCATCCCCAACGAAAGGAAGCAGGACATGGCCGAGCGTCGTTTCGCAGCCGCCCTCGCGCGCCTTCTCGCCGAGAGCGCCGCCGAGGGGTTGGACGAGGCGCAGATCCGCGCGGTGTTCGAGCGGCTGATGCGCGCCGGGCGGGGCGCGCCATGAGCGGCGCGCCGGCGTTCGCTCTCACCGGGGTGGAGAAGCGCTTCCCCGGCTTCACCCTCGGGCCCCTCGACCTTGACCTCGAGCCGGGCACCGTGCTCGGGTTCGTGGGCCCCAACGGCTCCGGCAAGTCGACCACGCTCGGCTGCATCGCCGGCCTCGTGGTTCCGGAGGCGGGCTCGATCGAGGTGTTCGGGCGCCCGGCCGATCCCCGGGAAGGAACCTGGAAAGCGGACCTCGGAGTGGTGGCGGAGACGCACGGCTTCTACCTGAATCGGTCGGTGGAGGAGAACCTGCGCTTCCTCTCGCGCTTCCTGCCGGGCTGGTCCCAGGAGCGGGCGCGTCAGCTGGCCGGCCGCTTCGCCCTGCCGCTCGACAAGCAGGTGCGTCACCTGTCGAAGGGCAACGTCGCCAAGCTGGCGCTGGTCGCGGCGCTCGGGCACGCGCCCAGGCTGCTGCTGCTCGACGAGCCCACCGCCGGGCTCGACCCGGTCGTGCGGAGCGAGGTCCTCGACGTGCTCTGGGAGGTCCTCGAGGACGGCGAGCATGCGATGTTCTACTCCACCCACGTGCTCTCGGACATCAGCCGGCTGGCGGACGAGCTGGTCTTCCTGCGCGACGGGCGCATCCTCTTGCGCAGCGGCAAGGATGCCCTGACGGACGGGTGGCGGCGCATCTCGTTCCGGCTCGGCGAGCGGGACGTCGCGGTCGCCGCGGCGGTCGAGTACCGGCGGGTCCGCGCCGAGCACCAGGTGGTGAGCGACGACGGCGAGGCGACGCTCGCCCAGCTGCGCGAGCTGGGAGCCGAGGCAGTCGAGCAGTCGCGCATGACCATCGACGAGATCGCGGTCACGATCCTCAAAGGGGGCAGGCATGTGGCGGTTGGTTAAGGAAGGGCTGCGGATCTACCGGCCGGTCCTGCTGAGCGCCTGGACGACCGGGACCTTCGGCCCCCTCTCGGTGTTCGTCGTCCTTGCCCACTTCGGCGTCAAGATCGACGGTTGGCAGGCCCTCTCGTGGGCGGCGGCCGCGCTGCCCGCCTACCTCCTTGGCGCGTCCGCCGTCGCCGGCTGGATCACGATCGGCACCGAGCTGGGCGAGCACCGGGTGCGCTTGCACGCCCTGTTGCCCCTGTCGTCAGGCGACCTGGCCCTCGCGCAGCTCGTGCTGCCATCCGCGATGGTGCTCTTCGGCCTGCCCCTGGCGCACGCGGCAGCCGTCCTCGCGCGGGCGATCCATGGCGCACCGGCGCCTTGGCTGGGACACACCACGCTGAACCTGATGGCCGCTCACCTCCTCCTCCTGCTCCAGCTGACTCTCGCCGCCAAGGAGGTCACCGTCCTGCGCGACACGGTGAGCTGGAAGCCCTGGATCGCGAGGCCCGCGACGGGTGGGCGCGGTGGCGGCTCGGAAAGCCGCCCGCAGCGGGAAAGCGAGCCTGCGGGCGGTGTCACCCTCGCCGGCGTCCCGGACGCCGGCCGGGAGCGCGACGAGGGCAATGCAGGCACGGTGCTTGCGATGCTCGGTTGGTTCGTCGTCTTCGTCCTGGTCTGTGCGGAGATCGTGCTCGGAGTGCCTTACTCGACCCTCATCTTCCCCCCGGGGCTCCGCATCGGCGTGCACAACGGGAATCTCGCCGTCTGCACGGCGGCAACGTCGGCGCTGGCGGTCGTCACCGCGGCCTTCACCGTCACGCTCTTCCGCCGCCGCACCCTGATCGACCGTTAGTTCGGCAACGGCGACGAATCCTGGTCATGCGGGTGCGCGCTCGATTCCTCGCCTGGTCGCTGGCGCTGCCGCTGGCGGGTTGTTCGCCTGCCTCCCCTGCGCTCCATGGTGCAGCCTCCTGGCGAGAGCCGGCGACGGGAATGGAGCTCGCCTTCATTCCCGCCGGCCGTTTCCGCATGGGGAGCGATCCGAGCGAGCCGGACCGGCAACCGGACGAGGTGGCGCACGAGGTCGAGATCACGCGCGGCTTCTATCTCGGCAGGTACGAGGTCACGCAGGGGCAGTGGAACCGGTTGATGCACCGCAATCCCAGCCAGTTCGCCGCCTGCGGGCCGCGCTGCCCGGTCGAGAACGTCAGCTACGACGACGTCCAGGTCTTCCTCCGCGAGCTGGCGCGGCGCTCGCACGGCGAGCGGTTCCGGTTGCCCACCGAGGCCGAGTGGGAGTACGCGTGCCGGGCCGGCACCTCGGGGCCCTTCTCGACCGGTGCGAACCTCACCGCCGGCCAGGCCAACTACGACGGCCGCTACCCGCTGGCGGGAGCGCCGCGAGGAGCCTTCCTGGGCCGGCCGGCGCCGGCCGGCAGTTACGCGCCGAATCCCTGGGGACTGTTCGACATGCACGGCAACGTCTGGGAGTGGTGCGAGGACTGGTATGGCGACTACCCGAGCGGGCCGGTGCGCGACCCGCGGGGGCCCGCGCGCCAGGCCGCCAGGCGGCTGTGGGACGCGCGCGGCGGCGACTGGCAATGGAAGCGAGTGATCCGCGGCGGCAGCTGGTATTTCAACGCCGCCAGCTGCCGCTGCGCCCTGCGCTACACCCACGCCCCGGCGGACAAGGGATTCAGCCTCGGTTTCCGGCTGGTGCGCGAGCAGCCCGGAGGCGGTGGCGGTTGACCGATCTCGGCGTGCTTGGAGGAGGTTCGTCTTCGGCTCGCTCGAAAGCTCCATGGCATGAGCGCCGCGATCCGAGAAACTGGGCGTTTCAAGGTGCGCAGATCCTGGACCTTGAGGAGCTGCCTCACGTCCCTCTCGACATAGGTCTGGACGTAGGAAGAGATCCACAGGTCTCTCTTCTCGGGTTGGAGCGCGGGCTCCGGATAGGAACCCCTCCAGAGCAGCGAGGCGAGCGTGCGCTCGCCGGTGGCCGGCAGCTCCAGCAGGCTGAAGGGCAGCAGGTCGAGCAGGGCGATCCTGCCGGCCAGCGACTCGCCGACATTCGCCATCAGCTGGAACTGCTGCGAGCCGGTCAGCAGCCAGCGGCCGTGCGCCGCCCGGCACGGCCAGGAGCTCAACATGGCGGACCTCGCCCGATCTGCCGGCATCTCGCAGCCGACGGTGAAGACCTGGATCAACCTGCTCGAGGCCGCCTACGTCATCCGCCTGCTGCCCCCTTACTTCGAGAGCTTCGGCAAGCGGATCGTCAAGTCGCCGAAGGTGTACTTCCTCGACTCCGCGCTGGTGTCCGCCCTGACCCGTCAGCCCGCCGCCGAGGCGGCGCTCGCCGGCGCGATGGGCGGCGCCCTTTTCGAGGGACTCGTGGTGAGCGAGGCCTACAAAGTCTTCACCATCTCCGGCAAGCGGCCCGACCTCTTCTTCTGGCGCTCCCACGGCGGGCTCGAAGTGGACCTGGTGCTCATGCTTCCAAGCGGTCTGGTGCCGGTCGAGATCAAGCTCACGGCCACGCCGACGCTCCGGCACGCCGAGGCGCTCGGCAGGTTCAAGGAGCTGGCCGGGCGCCAGGCCGCCGGCCCCGGTTTGCTGGTCTGCAACATCCCCGAGCCGGTGAAGCTGCCTGCGGAGAACCTGGCCCTGCCGTGGCGCCAGTTCCCGGAGTGGCTGCGGCAACGGCTCGGGTAGCTCGGGTAGTGCCGTGAGGCCGACGCGCACCGGCTTCTGCTACCATGGCGGGAGACTCGAGCGCGATGGCTGACTTCGTCCACCTCCACCTCCATAGCCAGTACAGCCTGCTGGACGGGGCCAACCGCCTCGACGAGGTCATCGGGGCGGCGGCGCAGGTGGGGATGCCGGCGATGGCGCTGACCGACCATGGCAACATGTTCGGGGCCATCCAGTTCTACAACCTGGCGCGGAAGGCGGGGGTCAAGCCGATCCTGGGGATCGAGGCGTACGTCGCCCAGGGCAACCGCTTCGACCGCACGCCCGGCAAGGGGGGCAGCAACCACCTGGTGCTGCTCGCCGCCAACGAGGCCGGCTACCGCAACCTCATCAAGCTGACCTCGAAGGCGTACCTCGAAGGGTTCTACTACAAGCCGCGGGTCGACAAGGAGCTGCTGCGCCGGCACAGCGAGGGGATCATCGCGCTGTCCGCCTGCCTCAAGGGGGAGATCAACGAGCGCATCGTCGGGCGCCAGGAGAAGGAGGCCGAGGCCACGGCGCGCGAGCTCGACGAGATTTTCGGCCGCGGCAACTTCTTCCTCGAGATGCAGGACCACGGCATCCCCGAGCAGCGCCTGGCCAACGAGGCGCTGCGGCGCATCGCGCGCCGGACCGGCCAGCCGCTGGTGGTCACCAACGACTGCCACTACCTGCGCCAGGACGACGCCTTCGCTCACGACGTGCTGCTGTGCATCGGCACCCAGCGGAACCTCTCCGACACCGACCGCCTGCGCTACGCCTCGGAGCACTTCTACCTGAAGTCGGCCGAGGAGATGCACCGCCTGTTCCCCGACGACCACGCGGCGCTCGAGAACACCCTGGCGATCGCCGAGCGCTGCAACCTCGAGATCCCCACCGGCACCTTCCACCTGCCGGAGTTCCCGGTGCCCGCGGGTTACACGCGGGCGTCCTACTTCGCCGAGGTGGCGCGCGGCGGCCTCGACGAGCGCCTGGTCGAGCTCCGCCGGCGGCGCGCCCAGGGCCCTCCGGGAGCGGTCAAGGCGCCCGACGAGCGCTACCGCGAGCGGCTGGAGTTCGAGATCCAGGTCATCGAGCGCATGGGCTTCGCGGGCTACTTCCTGGTGGTCTGGGACTTCATCCGCTACGCGCGCGAGCAGGGCATCCCGGTGGGCCCGGGGCGCGGCTCGGCGGCGGGCTCGGTCGTGTCCTACGCGCTACGCATCACCGACATCGACCCGCTGCAGTACGACCTGCTGTTCGAGCGCTTCCTGAACCCCGACCGCATCAGCATGCCGGACATCGACATCGACTTCTGCATGCGCCGCCGCGGCGAGGTCATCCACTACGTCAGCGAGAAGTACGGCCGCGACCGGGTCGCGCAGATCATCACCTTCGGCACCCTGGCCGCCAAGGCGCTGATCCGCGACGTCGGCCGGGTGATGGGCGTCCCCTACGCCAAGGTCGACCGCATCGCCAAGCTGGTACCCGACATGACCCGCTCGCTGGCCGAGGCGGCGCGCGAGGTCGACGCTCTCGCCGCCGAGGTGGCGAGCGACCCCGAGGTCAAGACCATCGTCGACGTGGGGAGCCGGCTCGAGGGACTCACCCGGCACGCCTCGGTGCATGCCGCCGGGGTGGTGATCACGCCGCGCCCGCTCGACGAGCTGGTGCCGCTCTACAAGACGACCAAGGGCGACGACGAGCAGGTCATGACCCAGTGGGACATGAACGTCGTCGAGAGCCTCGGCCTGCTGAAGATGGATTTCCTCGGGCTGCGCACGCTGACGGTGATCGACGACGCGGTCAAGATCCTGCGCCACCAGGGCGTCGACCTGGATCTCGACGAGGTGCCGCTCGACGACCCCGAGGTCTACCGGCTGTTCTGCGAGGGGCGCACCAGCGGCATCTTCCAGTTCGAGTCGCGCGGCATGACCGACCTGCTGCGGCGCGCCCGGCCGTCGAAGTTCGAGGACCTGGCGGCCTTCAACGCCCTCTACCGTCCGGGCGCGCTGTCGGTGGGGATGGTCGAGGAGTACATCCAGCGCAAGCTCGGCAAGAAGAAGGTCCGCTACCTGCTGCCCGAGATCAAGGACATCCTCGAGGAGACCTACGGCGTCATCACCTACCAGGAGCAGGTGATGCTGATCGCCGTCGCCGTCGCCGGCTTCACCATGGCCGAGGCCGACGTGCTGCGCAAGGCCATGGGCAAGAAGAAGGCCGAGGTGATGGCGCAGCAGGAGCAGAAGTTCATCGACGGCGCGGTGGCGCGCCGGGTGCCGCGCGACAAGGCGCAGGAGCTGTGGAACCAGATCGAGCCTTTCGCCGGCTACGGCTTCAACAAGAGCCACAGCGTCGCCTACGCGATGCTGGCCTACAAGACGGCCTACCTCAAGGCGCACTACCCGGTGGCCTTCATGGCCGCGATGCTGAACTCCGAGCTGTCGTCGTCCGACGCCATCGCCAAGTACCTCGCCGAGTGCCGCACCAACATGGGCATCCAGGTGCTGCCGCCCGACATCAACGAGAGCGACTACTTCTTCACCGTGGCTCACGTTCCGGCGGCCGGGAGCCTGGCTGGCGGCGGCGCTCAGGCGCCGGCCGCGCCGGGTGCGCCTGCCGCGCCGATCGCCGCGGGCCATCGGCCGGCGGACAACGCGATCCGCTTCGGCCTCGGCGCCGTCAAGGGAGTGGGGGAGGGGGCGATCGAGTCGGTGCTCGCGGCGCGCCGCCGGGTGGGGCGCTTCCGCAGCCTCGCGCACCTGGTGAGCGAGATCGACCTGCGCCTCGCCAACCACAAGGTGCTCGAATGCCTGATCAAGGCCGGCGCCTTCGACGGCCTGGGCGTGCACCGCGCGGCGCTCGCCAGCGTGCTCGACGACGTGCTCGAGTACGGCCAGCGCCGGCGCCGCGAGCGCGAGGAGGGCCAGGGCAACCTGTTCGGCCGGGGCGATGCGGGCGCGCATGGCGCGGGAGACGCGGGCGGCGCGGCCGGCGCCTTCGAGCGCGAGCCCTGGCCCGATCCGGCGATGCCGGCGTGGAGCGAGCGCGAGCGCCTGCGCTACGAGAAGGAGGCGCTCGGCCTCTACCTCACCGGCAATCCGCTGTCGGAATACCAGGACGCGCTGTCGCGCCTGACCACGCATACCACCGTCGGCTTGAAGGAAGGCGCGGAAGGGACGGTGACGGTGGGCGGCGTGGTGAGCGGCTTCACCCGGGTGAAGATCAAGAGCGGCCCGAACGCCGGCCGCTTCATGGGCCGTTTCGTGCTCGAGGACCTCGAGGGAAGCCTGCCGGTGACTCTGTTCGCCAACCAGCTGCAGCAGTTCGGCGGGGTGGTGGCGGACGAGGCGGTGGTGCTGGTCAAGGGCCAGGTGCGCGACCGCGGCGGGCGTGCGGGCCAGGGCAACCAGGCCGGTCCGCTCGCCGCGGGCGGCCAGGGCCTGGCGCCGCCGTCGTCGCCCGGGGCCGTTCACCCCGGCGACGTGGAGCTGACCGTCGAGGAG
>DATDGZ010000271.1:0-1644 GCA_036521795.1 Thermoanaerobaculia bacterium
GCCTGAGGGGCGCCGGCGCCCTGGGCGGCGCCGGGTTGGGCCGTTGCCGCTGGCGGAGCGGCGAATGGGCCGGCAGGCGAAGCGGCAGCAGAACCAGCGGTCGCGGCGTCAGGCGGAGCGGCAGGCGGAGCAGCGGTCGCATCGGCAGGCGGAGCAGCTGGCGGAGCGGCAGGTGGAGCAGCAAGCGCCGATGCCGGAGCCGCCGATGCCAGGATCGCCGATGCCAGAGCCGCCGTCCAAGCTCCCCGGCATCGTTCGTGCCATGCCGTCACGCGCCGGTCCCTCCTGCACCCGTGCTCCGCGCCCCGGCGCCCATCCTCCGCGCTCCATCCTCCGGCTCCGGCGCCGCCGTCTCGGTCTCCGCCGCCGCCTCCTCCACCGGGGCCAGCAGCAGCAGGACGAGCAACGCGGCGCGCTCGGGCATGCGGGCGAGCTCGACGTGCTCGTCGACGGAATGGGCGCCGCCGCCGACCGCTCCCAGGCCGTCGAGGGTGGCGGTGGTGCGGCTGGTGGTGTTGCCGTCGGAGGCGCCGCCGGCGGTGCCGTGGCCGAGCGGCAGGCCGAGCCGGCGAGCGGCCGCCTCGGCCGTGCGCCAGATGGCGAGGTTGGCGGGGGTCGCGATGAGCGGCGGCCGGTCGATGGCGCCGGTCACCTCGAGGCGGGTGCCGGGAACGGTCGGCGCCAGGCCCCGGATCGCCGCCTCGAGCGCCGGCGCGTCGTCTTCCCAGAGCAACCGCACGTCCACCACCGCCCTCGCGTCGGGCGCCACGACGTTGCCGCGCAGGCCGCCCGACACCACCCCGACGTTGACGGCGATGCCCCGCGCCGGATCGGCCAGGGCGTGGAGGCGCTGGATGACGTGGGAGAGCTCGAGCACCGCGCTCGCCCCGCGCTCCGGCTCGAGACCGGCGTGCGCCGCGCGGCCGCGCACCGTGACGACGAACTGGCCCACTCCCTTGCGGCCGGTCTTCAGCCTGCCCTCCGGCCCGAGCGACGGCTCCATCACGAACACCCTGCGCACGCCGCGGGCCAGCAGGCGCACCCAGCGCGTCGACTCGCCGCTGCCGATCTCCTCGTCCGAGTTGACGAACAGCAGCGGCACGGCGGGTGGCTCGAGCCGTAGCTCGCGCAGGGCACGGAGCGCGAACAGCGCCTGCACCAGGCCGCCCTTCATGTCGTAGACGCCCGGACCGTAGAGCCGCCCATCGCGCGTCTCGACCGGCATGGTGGCGAGCATGCCGAGCGGCCAGACGGTGTCGCAGTGCCCGAGCAGCAGCTGCGCGGGCAGGCGCGATCCTGCCGTAGCGCGGCTGCCTGCCGGCGGCCGCGCCGGCGCGGCGAAGAGATGGCCACCGCTTGCCTTGCCGCGCAGCCGCCGCACCCGCATGCCGAGCGCCCGCAGCTCGCCGGCAAGCCGGTCGAGCACCGGCCCCTGGGATGCCGGCACCACCGACGGCGATTCGAGGCGCGCCAGGTCGGCGAGCAGGCCGGCCATCTCGCCCTCCTGCCGGCGCAGGTGGTCGAGGATGGCGTCGGCCGGTGACGACGGTGGCATGCCTCATCGTAGCGGATGACGGCGCGCCCGGCGACCTGCCCCCCGAAGGGGCTGACATGGAGTGAAGAGGGATAGGCCCGAGCGCCTCC
>DATDGZ010000272.1:0-4656 GCA_036521795.1 Thermoanaerobaculia bacterium
GCGGCTACATCACGGTTGACACGGTGAACAACTGCACCCTGCTGCCGCAGGATTCGCCCGCTTACTTCGCGGCCGGCGGCACCGGCTCCGCCACCAACCAGAACGTCCTCTGGGGCGACTGGTTCATCATCAACAGCGCGCTGAACTTCGCCGAGGGCAGCGACCTGGTGCACATCGAGGCCAGTGCCACCAACCCGGCGACCTCGACCTCCGGCCGCTATACCTTCTATGGCCGCCTCGAGCACCCCCCCTTTACTGCGATCGACAACCGCGAGCCGCTGGCGACGAACTTCGCCACCCGCTACCTCAACGGCGGGACGTTCTCGGCCGGCACCAGCCTCCTGTGCTGGCGCGACTCGAAGACCGATCAGGAGTTCTTCACCTGCCCGGCCGGCAGCGGCAATCCGCCCTGGTTCCCGCTCTCCCAGGAAGGCGTCCTGGTGTTCGACGAGCAGGAGCACCCGCAGACGGCTTCTCAGTGCACCCACTCTCCGTGCTTCAGCATCACCACGGACATCTGCCCGGCAGAGACGCAGCGCGTCCAGGTCGGCGGCGCCACCCTGCCCGTCGACTTCAGCTTCGGTTGGCTCTACCTGGATCTCAACGCCGTGGTCGCCGGCAACCCGAATCCTCCGGTCGATCCGGCGGCCGCCCAGGCGTGGGTCGTCTCGACGCTGGCGTCGAACGGTCACTTCGCGGTCGGTCTCGACGCGATTCAACTCGACAGCGCCTGCGCCGCCAACCACCTCTTCCCGGGCGCCGTCAGTTCCTCGCGGCGTTTCAAGCAGGACGTCGCGGACATGGCTGGCGCGAGCGACGACCTGATGAAGCTCCGCCCGGTCACCTTCCGCTACCAGCCGGTCTATGACGACGGCTCGAACGTGCTGCAGTACGGGCTGATCGCCGAAGAGGTGGCGAAGGTCTACCCCGGGATGGTGCAGTACGACTCGACCGGCAAGCCCATGGCTCTGCGCTACAACTTCCTCGACGCGATGCTGCTCGAGCAGCTGCAGCAGCAGCATGCCAAGCTGGCGGAGCAGTCCGCCAGGATCGAGGCCCAGCAGCGCCAGATCGAAGAGCTGACGCAGCGCCAGGCCCAGATCGACGCGCTACGCGGGCAGCTCGAGCAGCTGGCGCTGACGGTCAAGGCGCAGCAGGAGGAGGCGGGCCGCCACTAGCACTAGCGCGCCTCCGGGGAATCTCGCTTCGACCCTGGCCGCGGGGAGATCAGATCCGCTCCCCGCGGCCCGGCCGCTCTAAATCAGTCGAGGTCCGGGTCGGCAGGAGGCGCGTTCGGGTCGTGCTCGCGCGGCGCGCGCCTGGCCGCCCGGCGCTGGCTCCTCACGTCCGCTTTGATCTTCTGCAGCACCTCCTGGTAGCCGGGGAGGCTGCGCACGGTGGCAAGGTCGTGGTCGTTCTCGAGCAGGGCCGGGCGCTGGAATCCCTTCATGGACGCGAGGAGCGCCAGCGCTTTCTGCCGGTCGCCGCTCACTGCCGCGAGGCAAGCCAGGTTGTAGACCGGCACCCAGGAGGCCGGGCGGTCGCGCGCGGCGCGGTGGAAGTACGCCGCCGCCAAGGCGGGCCGGTCGGTCCGGCGGGCGGAGTTGCCGGCCTGGACCGCGGCGGCGAAGTCGTCCGGGCGCTCGGCCAGCGCCTTGCGGTAGAGCTCGAGCGCTCCCGCGTAGTCGCGGCGCTCGTAGTGGAGGTCGGCCAGGCGGCGGTAGGCCAGCGGGAACGTGGGGTCGGCCGCCATCGCCTGGCGGTACCAGCGCTCGGCTTCGGCGTCGTCGTCGCGGAGCGCCGCGATCATGCCCAGGTTGCTCATCGCCTCGACGAAGCCCGGGGTGATGGCGAGGGCCTGCCGGTAATTCCGCTCGGCGCCGTCCAGGTCGCCCTCGAGCATGCTGATCGCAGCCAGCATGACGTAGACCCGCGACTGCTTCGGGTCGATCGCCAGCACGCGCAGGTACTGCTCGCGGGCGCCGGCCAGGTCGCCCTGCCGCAGCAGGGTCACGGCGAGGATGCTGAGCGCCGAGACGTTCTTCGGCACCTGCGCCACCACCTCGCGCAGCATGCGTTCGGACTCGGCCCACTGCCGGCGCTGGGCCAGGTGACGCGCCTCTTCGAGCCGGTTGAAGAGCGGCATGCCGTCTTTGGGGTCGAGCCCGCTCATCACCTCGCGTTCGGCGGCGGGAGCGAGGTAGCCGAGCGCCCGCAGGCTCCGCGCCGTCTCGCCGTCCATGACGCTCTTCTGCGGCGCCAGCGCCCGGCGGCGGCTGTCGGCGAGGATGGCGGTGAGCTCGCGATCCATGGCCGCACCGCGGCCCGCTTCGCGCGGGAAGAGGTTCGTCAGCTCGCCGGGATCGCCGCGCAGGTCGTACACCTCGGGCCGAGGCGCCCGGATCCACTTCCAGCCGGCGTGCCGGATGCCGTAGAGCGGCGACATGCCGAAGCCCACCTGGGAGAGCAGCGACTCGGAGTACTGCGGCAGGTCCGGAGGCGGCACTTCGCCGCGGAGGGCGGGCAGCAGGTCGGTCCCCTGGGTCTCGCCGCCGCCGGGAAGGCCGAGGGCCGCCAGCACCGTCGGCGCGATGTCGACCGTGCGCACCGGTCCGGCGTAGACCTCGCCCCGCGGCAGCCGGTGCGGATAGCGCAGCACGAGCGGCACCCGCACGGTCGCGTCGTAGATGAAGAGAGCGTGCGTCTTCTCGCCGTGCTCTCCCAGGCTCTCGCCGTGATCGGCGGTGAGCACGACCAGGGTGTCGTCGAGCGTGCCCTGGCGGCGCAGCTCGTCCAGCACCGCGCCCACGGCCCGGTCGAGGACGGCGATCTCGGCGTCGTAGACGGACGGAAAACGCAGCCGCTCGGCCGCCGGCACGGTGTAGGGCTGGTGGGCGTCGAAGAGGTGCATCCAGAGGAAGAAGGGGCGGCGCGGCTGCTCCCGCGACCAGCCCGCGAGCCAGCTCGCCGCCCGCGCCGCGGTCCTCGGACCGGGACGCGAGCGGATGAGGAACATCTTCGGCTGCTCCTCCGACCAGAGGTCGTCGTCGTAGCCGTCGAACCCCTGCGCCAGGTTGTAGCGGCGGTTCAGGACCAGCGCCGAGACGATCGCCTGGGTGCGGTAGCCGGCGCGCTTCAGGCGCTCGGCGAGGGTGACGGCGTCGTCGCCGAGAGCGTAGGTGCCGTTGTCGCGCACTCCGTGGGCCGGCGGGTAGAGGCCGGTCATGATGGTCGCATGGGAGGGCAGGGTGATAGGGGCCGCGGTGACCGCGTTGGCGCAGCGCACCCCTTCGGCCGCCAGGCGGTCGATCACGGGCGTCCGCGCGGCGCCGAAGCCATAGCAGCCGAGGCGGTCCGCGCGCGTGGTGTCGAGCGTGATGAGGAGCAGGTTCGGCGGCTGGCGCCGGCCGCAGCCGGCGAGGGGCAGCACGGCCGCCAGCAACAGGGCCGCCGGCAGCAGGACCGCCAGCAGCCGGGACGAGACGGCGGCGGCCGCCAGGGGGACCCCGGGCCGCCGGCACGGAGGGACCGGCGGACTGTACCGGAGTCGCGGGAGAGGTTTTGTCATCATGGCTCGGGGCCTCATTGTATGCGGCATGACCGGGTACCGGAGATGCCCGGAACGCTTGGAATGCCTGGTGGTGGTTCAACGGAACCAAGGACGGGATGCCTGGATCCCTGTGGTGTCTGGGTGCCTGCGCCGGTCTTGCGTGGAGCGCAGCATCCGTGCATAATCTGCCCACCGGTCTGCCGCCTGTAGGAATGAGGCTAGAACGGCCGCGCCGCTGAGGTCCGGCCACTTGTCAAGAGGGAGCTGAAATCGATGCGCCGAATCCTTGCCGCCGCCATGCTCAGCCTCGTCACCACCCCGATGCTGACCGCCGACGTCTCCATCATCGAGCGGCGAGAGGCCCGCACCAAGGTCAATGGCGGGAAGCCCGGGCGCTCCCATCACCCGGGCGGCGCCACCGGCTCACAGGGCCTGATCGACTCCCAGGGGCTCAAGTACTTCATCAACACGAACATCACCTTCAGCACCTCGAGCTCGGCCTCGGGAGCGGCGTCGGAGGCCAGCTACCAGGGCCCAGTCGCGGCCTCGACCAGCGGCGGCGGCATTACGATGTCGACGCCGAACGACGCCTACGACGGCTACAACACCCTGTGCCTCAGCTTGAACCACACGGTCGCGACCTGCGAGACCGGCAATGCGAACTTCGTCATCTACAACAAGAACGGTCCCGCCACGACGGAGTGCCCGGGTCCCGTCTCGCACGTCAACCGCCAGGTGGTCTTCCCCCCGCAGATCGCCGGCAGCATCCAGGTGTCGCGCAAGGTGTTCGTGCCGGACAACGACCAGTTCGCCCGCTGGCTGAACTACTTCACCAACACCGGCGGCTCGCCGCAGACGGTCACCGCGGTGATCGCGAACAACCTGGGCTCGGACAGCAACACGATCATCGTCAACGATTCCGGCGGCAACACCACTCCCGACGTGACCTCCACCTGGGTGACGACCTTCCAGAACTACACTCCCGCCCCGCGCAGCACCGACGTGCGCCTGGGGCACGTGCTGCAGGAGACCGGGGCGACGGTGCCGCTCTCCGGCATCTTCTTCGCCAATGGCAACGACAGGCCCTTCTGGGGCTATACCTTCAC
>DATDGZ010000273.1:0-2961 GCA_036521795.1 Thermoanaerobaculia bacterium
AGCGCCGCCGCGACCGCCGGTGCCGCCGCCCCATCCCGGACGCCCGCCACCACGCCTTCCCCGGCCGCCGCACCGGCGCCCCGCCGTGACGCGCCGCTCGCGACCGCTTCCTCCAGCGAGACACCCACCGGATCACTGCCCCCCGCGGTCCTGCGCTACCGCGGCGCCGCCGCCCCCTCCCGGGAACCCGCGCCGCTCCCCGGCGCTCCGACGCGCGCCTCGATCCTCGACCGTTCGCAGCCTGCCAGCTCGGCACCGCTCTCGCCGGCCCCGGCCGCCGCCGCCATGCCGCCGATCGCGTCGCGCTCCGCCGCCGCCGGCCTCCTCGCCGCCGCCGGCCCGCTCCACCGCGATCACCACCGTGGCGATGGCCCGCCCGGCCCCGGTCACCCAACCGCCGCGACCGACCCAGCCGCGACCGACCTCGCCGCCGCCCGCATCACCGTCGAGCTCTCGCTCGCCCAGCTCCAGAAGCTCGTCCGCCTCCTCGGCCTGGAGCCCGCGGCCACCCCGCGGGCGCTCGTCCACCAGCTCATGACCTCCCTCTGACGGAGACCCAGCATGGCCCCAGCGACGACCGCAGCCTCGCCCTCTCTGCACATCGTTCCAGCTTGCGGCACGAGCTCGCTCTCGCGCCTGCCACGGCAAGCCGGCTCAGCCCCGCTCGCGACGCCGTCCGCACTGCTCGCGAGACGGTCCGCCCTGCTCGCGACACGGTCGCCGCTGCTCGCGACACCGTCGCCGCTGCTCGCGACACCGTCGCCGCTCCTGGCGACCCGCCGAGAGGCGCGATCGTCAGCCCTTCGAGCGGCCCCCTCCTATCGCGCGCCCGTCTTCGCCCCGCCGCGCCGGCCCCGTTCTCTTCCCCTCGCCGCCCTCACCTGCCTGGCGCTCCTGGCCCTTCTGCCGTGGACGGCGCCGCCCGCCCGGGCGCAGGCCCCGAACCGCGGCTTCAACGTCTTCATCGCCGGCTTCGACGACGTCAACGGTAACGGCAAGCTCGACTGCGGCGAACCGGTCACCGTCGAGGCGGGCTACTTCGACTCGCCGCAGGACTCGACCGGCGCCATCACCGGCCACCTCGCGTCACCGTTCTCGGGCACCGCCGGCCTGTCCTTCCTGCACGGCACCGTGCAGCAGGACTTCACCCTCTCGGCCGGCAGCTGCCTGGGGACCATCACCGGCGGCAACGGGCCGTCCGACGTCGAGGCGGACATGGACTTCCACTGCGGGCCGCCGTCGGCAAACCCGGTGCAGGGCAACGCCATCGTCTGGAAATTCCAAGCCGCCTTCGTCGGCACCTCGCCCTCACTGACGGTCACGGCGCACGGCACCACCTCCGACGGCCTGAACCTGACGCCCAGCGCCACCAGGAGCGACCAGTTCGGCACCCTCTGCTCCGGCGGCGGCGCCAGCGTGACCGTGACCAAGACCGCCTCTGGCAGCGGCGCTCCCGGCAGCGTCATCCTCTACACCTTAGGCGTCACCGACACCAGCGGCCTCGGCCTCGGCGGCGTCCAGTTGACCGACGTCGTGCCCGGCCAGACCTCCTTCGACGCCGCCGCCTCGAGCGCCGGCTGGTTCTGTCCCGCCACCACCTCCGGCAGCCTCTGCAGGCTGCCGGTCGGGAACCTCCCGCCCAACGGCACCATCACCCGCTTCTTCGCCGTCGACATCGCCTCGCCGCTCGCCGCCGGCACGTCCGCGATCGCCAACACCGCCTGCGCCCGCCAGGGGCCGTCGCTCGTCGTGGGCTGCGCCTCCGCCACCCTCCTGACCACCGGCGCGCCGGTCCTCAAGCTAGCCAAGAGCGTCCAGTCGGGCAGCGGCACGCCGGGAGCGACCCTCGTCTACCGGCTCGTCGTGAGCAACTCCGGCAACCAGGACTCGGGCCCCGTGACCCTCGGCGACACGGTGCCCGCCAACACCGCCTGGAACGCCGGCGCGAGCGCCGCGGGATGGTCGTGCTCCGGCGCCACGGCCGGCTCGACCTGCACCCTGCCGGTCGGCAACGTCCCGGCCGGAGGCTCGGCCTCGACCCTCTTCGCCGTGACCATCGCCAACCCGCTCCCGGCCGGCGTGACGGCGGTGACCAACACCGCCTGCGTCGGCGGCACCCAGACCTGCGGCTCGGTCACCACGCCGACCAACGGCATGCCCGCCCTCGGCGTGCACAAGAGCCTCAGCGGCACGGCCACTCCCGGCGCCACCCTGACCTACACCGTGGCGGTGCAGAACACCGGCAACCAGGGAGCCTCGTCGGTGACCGTGAACGACCTGGTGCCGCAGTACACCACCTTCCAGCCGGCGGCCAGCTCGCCCGGCTGGTCCTGCGCGCCGAACGCCTCGGCCGGCTCGCTCTGCACCGACCAGGTGAGCGTCCTGGGAGCCGGCGCGACGCTCTTGCTCACCTTCGTGGTCAAGGTATCGAGCCCGCTCCCGGCCGGCGCCGCCGCGATCTCCAACACCGCCTGCGCCAGCATCCAGGGCCTCCCCGAGGCAGCGACGCAGGTCTGCGACACCGTGACCACCCCGACCCAGGGCCATCCCCGGCTGATCCTGGCCAAGCAGTACACCGGCGGCCCGGTGCTGCCCGGCGCGGTCCTCCCCTTCACCCTCCACCTCGCCAACACCGGCGACCAGGACGCCGGTCCGGTGACCTTGCAGGAGACCGTGCCGGCGCACGCCACCTTCGACGCCGCGGCGAGCACGCCCGGCTGGACCTGCGCCGCGGCCACCGCGGGCTCTGCCTGCACCCTCGCCCTCCCCGGCCTCGCCGCCGGCGCCGCCAGCCAGGCCGTCTTCGCGCTCACCGCCGACGCCGCCCTGCCGCCGGCCGTGGTGATCGACAACGCCGCGTGCGCCACGACCACCGGCGGCCTCTCCGCCTGCGCCAACGCCGCCACCCCCCGGCCCTCTCGACCGACCAGGCCCTGACCACCGGCACCGACATCCCCGCCG
>DATDGZ010000274.1:0-4918 GCA_036521795.1 Thermoanaerobaculia bacterium
CTCTGATTGGTCGAGTTGTACGGCAATGAGCGGATGGCAGGCGTGCCGGCGGTCGTGGCGATGCAGTTTCCGGTCTCGGACGCGACCGCGGTCGCCTTCGGCGGCAGGCTCTACGAACGGCTAGGGAGGACCCCGGAGAGCTCTCCACGCCGTCCTGGTGAGAGTGGTCACGGTATTTGGTGGCTCTTTGGTCAAGGTATTTGATGGCCGATCGCCGCAGCGAGATCCGGGGCGTGGGCTGCGAGCTTGCGGCGGAGGTGCTCGCGGTAGCCGACGGCGGGCGGATTGGCGAGGAGCTCGTCGATAATAGGCAGGTAGTAGTGGAGTGAGCGGACGGGAGGGAGAGCGGGGGCCTCGGGATCGCGGTAGTGGCGGCGGGCAGTGGCGAGCACGAAGGCAGCGGCGACAATGTCGAGCGGGATGCGCTGCTGATGGAGCGTAGCCGCAAGGCGGCGGTCGGCGGTCCGCGCCCTGTTCGGCGTTTCGGGGATGCTGCGGTAGAGGTCGAGGAGGCACCGGACATAGTCTGCGGCGGACATGGCTGCTGGCCTCGCATCGAGGAGCCGGCGGGGTCAGGTACGCGGGTGCTTGCCGGCCACGGTTTGGGTCTTGAGCTTGGGTCTGGGCTGCGAGGCGAAGACTTCGAGGTAGAGCTTCTGATCGATCTGGGCGAGCTGGCGGTGGACGGCGAGGGCGAGCAGCTCGTTGCCGAGGGTGGTGAGGACGCGCAGGTTGTCGGCGGCATGCTCGGCGAGGGTGATCTTGACCTCTGGGGTCAGCAGGTGAGGATTGCCGGCCTTGTCGAGGGCATGCTGAAGCCAGTCGTGCAGCTCTTTGGGCGTGAGGTAGTCGAGAGTCAGGCGGACGCGGATGCGGCTGGCGATCGGCAACAGCTCGTCGCTGCGGAATTGCTGGGTGAGGCGGGGGTCGCCGCAGAGCACGATGGTGAGGATCGATCGGGAATCGAATTCAGTGGCGGCGAGGATGCGCAGCTCGGCGAGGACCGCAGCGGGCATCTCCTGGGCTTCGTCGACCAGGAGGACGGGACGGCAGCGGGTAGCTTCAACATGGGCGAGCCAGGTCTCGCGGAGGATCTTGAAGCCGCCCCAGCGGTTGTGCGGAGCGAGGGCGAGGCCGAAGAGCTGACCCATCTCGCGGTAGAAGTCGCCGAGACCGCTTTGCGGCCGGGTGAGGACACCAGTGGTGACGTCGGGCAGCGCGGCGAGGTGGTGGGCGAGGGTGCGCAGGGCGACGGATTTGCCGGTACCGGGGTCGCCGGTGATCAAGGCAAAGCCGCCTTCGCGCACCAGGCCTTCGAGGCGCCAGCAGAAGTGCTCGACCTTGGGGGTACGCCAGAGGGCCTCGACCGGGACGTCTGCCGAGAAGGGATTCCACTTGACTCCGAACAGGGCCTGCAGCTTGTGGGTCATGTCTGCTCCTCGTCGTAGGGGATGTAAGCGGGGGGCAAGCCGGTGGCCGCGTAGTCGGCCATGAGCTCGCGCAGCAGCGGCGCGATGCCGGTTGGCTGGGCGGCGACCTCGGCAGCCGGTGGGGCCGGCGGCGCGAGGGGACGGCGCACCCCCTCGGCGTTTCTGGCGCGGTCGAGAGGATAAAGGCGCTCGAGGGCGACGCCGGTGCGCTCGTCGACGAGCCAGACGTGGCGCAGATCCCAGCCGGCATAGCGCAGGTCGAGCCGGCGCAGGTGGCGGAAGCGCGCGGGGACCTCGAAGCGCATGCCGGCGAGGCTGAGCGTGCCGTCGCTTTGTCGCTGCGTGCGTCCGACCGCGGCGGTGAAGGCAAGCCGGAGCTCATCGAGTGCCGGACAGGGACGGCTCACGGTGGGACCGTCGAGCCATCGCGCCAGGGGCGTCTGGCCGGTCTCGGAGTGCGTGGTCCGCTGATACTCCATCTCTGCCCAGGCCAGCGTGGCCTCGTTGAGCAGGCCCAGCGTCAGGTCGGCGTGGCCTTCGAGCATGGCGAGCAGTCGGCCCTCGACCTGGCCCCAGTAGACCTCTTGCTTACCGTTCTGATGCGGGGAGTACGAGAGCGTGGTGTGGCGGACGACGGCGAGGCGTTGGAGCCCTTGCGTGGTTTCGGCGGCGAGCATCGGACCGCCGTTGTCGGTGAGCAGGGCGCGCGGCAGGCCGCGCTTGAGGAAGGCCTGGACGAGAGCGTGGACCAGGCTCGCCGCGGTCTCGCTGAGATACCACTGGGCATGGCAGGCCAGCCGCGAGCGGTCGTCGAGGATCGCCAGCAGCACCGGCCGCACCCACGCCCCGTGGGCATCGAGGATTTTCAACGACCCATGATGGAAGTCCAGGTGCCAGAGTCCGCCGACGTACTCGGTCTCGTAGCTGCGGATCTCGCGGGTCTCGCGGCGCGCCTCGGCCAGGCGCTCTCCTGGTCGCTGGCCGCCCGGCACCCGCCGGCGCCGCCGCCAGCCGTGCACTACCATGTAGCGCCTGAGGGTGGCGTACGACGGCAGCGGCCCCCAGCTCGGCTGCTGGGCGACGAGCACGCGCAGATTGTCCAGATGCAGCTGGTAGCTCCAGCTCGGATGGACCGCATGCTGGCGCCGCAGCGCCTCGCCGAGCTGCGCGCTGACGGTCGGCTGCCGGCCGCTGTCGCGACGGATCTTGCGGCGCAGCACCGCGACCGGGTCGGCGCCGTGTCGCGCCTGGTAGTACCAGCGCTCAATCGTCGGAACGGCAAAGCGCACCGGCTGACCGGAGACCGGATGCTGCCAAACTCTCGCTGCCAGCCAGGCCAGCTCCGCCTTGAGCTCCCCGGGTGCCGGTGGCGAGGCCAACAGCGGACCCACGACCGCAAAGCGTAAGTGCGCCCAGCGCTCGTGAGAATGCACCGCGTGCTCGTGCGGCATTGCGCCTCCCTTCGCCGGCGTCGTCGGATGCTCCCGCCGGCGAAGCCGACGCTATGACCCTCGATCCAGACCTTCCAGACGCATCCTCTGCGGGTCCGCGGCGAACCTCACCAAGCGTGCTCCGGCCAGCCCGCGCCTGCGCTCAGCGGTGCCAGCCATCGCAGTGCCGCCAGCACCCGCTCGCTCGCCGCCGCAAGCTCCGAGAATCCAGCCAGCAGCGAGCCCGGCAGCGCCGCCAGCGCGACCGGAGAGGCCCAGTCGCCGCGCCGCGCCTGCCAGAACCGGCTGCGCGGCACCACCTCGCGCCACCATCGCCGCCAGCGCAGCAGCGTCCGCCGGCTCACCGCGAAGGCCTCCTCGAGCCGGCTCAGCCGCTGCGGCGTCGGCCCTTCCCGCAGCACCGGCAGCAGCAGGACCCATAGGCCGAAGAACACCTTGCGCCCCAGGAACCGCAACGACGGCGGCGTCGCTCGCCGCCGGCATCCTTCGACCGCGCAGCAGAAGCTCAGCCGCAGCCGGTACTCGGCGACGAGCCCCTCGGGGCCGCCCCGCGGCTTGCGCCGATAGCGGGCGCTGTGCAGCGCGCCGCCGCATGAGGCACATCCGGCCTGTCGGACCTGGCCAGCCAGATCCTCATCGAAGCGCAGCAGCAGGGCGAAGAAGCTGGAATCCAGCAGCAGGGTCTGGTACAAGGCGTCGTCTCCTTTCGCGTCAGCAACGAAAGCAGACGAGCCCTCCGGGGGTGCCGTCAAGCCCCCTGGAGGGCTTCTGTGTTTGAGGGCCGCGCGCCCTTCGGGCGCGGATGATAATGACCCTTCCTCGATGTCACGCTATTTGATGGTCGCCACCCCTCGACCATCTCTGATCGTGATCACCCGTAGGCCGATCTCCATCGATTAGCGCGCTCGCTCTCACTGGCCGCCTGCTCGGTCTCGCCGGGGGGCTGCGAGAGCGCCACCGGCAAACGAGATCCGCGGAAGACCTGGCGCGCGCGGCCCGGGCATGGCGCCGATGGATCCTCCCGCGGCGCTGCAGCGGGCGGTGCGGTGGCTGCGCCGCCTCACCCGGCGGGAGCTGGAAGAGATCTGCGATACCCGCCGGCGGCAGACAGACGGGGGGGAGGGGCTGCTGCTCTCCGCACAGACCGCGGCAGCCGGCCTGGTTCGCATTCTCGGGGTGGACCATCCGCGGGCGCACCCCTTTGCAGACCGGCCCGTGGACTGGGCCGGAGTCGTGACGGTGGGCGTTTGAGGCGCGGCCGGGGTGTACGACAATTTTGTGAGGTGAAGGCGCGGCCGAGGCGGCCGCCCTAGGCGGCGCGGTGTTGCCAGAAGGCCGCGAGCCGACCGCTGAGCTTGGCGCAGCGCAGAGCAAGGATGGCATTGGCGCCACGGAGCGTCCAGTGCATGCCGGCGCGCTTGAGTCGGGTTGCCACGACCACTTTGCAGCCGGCTTCGAGGACGCCGGTGGAGGTGCACAGTCCCCGGCGGTGGAAGTCGGGGTAGCGCATGCGGCGGCGGTTGCGGGCGACATAGTCGAGGCAGCGCCGAGCTTCGGGCTCGGTGGCCTGGTGGATCCGGAGCGCGTCGAGCAGCGCGTCGAGATCGCCGCGGTCGAGCTCTGCGTGGCGCTCGGCGGCCCAGTCGCGGCCGAGCGCGCTGTCGGCTCCCCAGATGGCCTTGGCGGTGTCGCTCAAGTGCTGCTTGGCGTGGAAGCGATCGACGATCTGGATGGCTTGCGGGAAGTGCTCGCTGGCGAGGTTCCAGATCCAGAGAGCGCCATCGCCGAGGATCACCTGTCGTGAGGCGCGCTCGAAGCTGCGGCGCTGGGCCTCGCGCCGGACGCGCTGGGCGAAGGCAGAGTAGTCCTCATCGGTGTCGTCGCTGGCGGCGCTTTCGATCGCCGCGGAATAGCTGATCGAGCCCTGGTCGCGCACCGCCAGGCCGTGCTCGTCGCGCCCTTCGGCGCTCCACACCGCGCAGAGTTTGGCTTCGCGGGTCTTGGCGCTGCCGTCGGTCTGTTTGCCGCGACGTCCGA
>DATDGZ010000275.1:0-10687 GCA_036521795.1 Thermoanaerobaculia bacterium
GGCCGCGGCGCCGCCCACGAGGACGCCGCGGCCGCGGCCGGCCAGCCACTCGTCGCAGCCGGCGCCGGCGAGCAGCGCGGCGCCGAGCTCGACGCCGAACAGCAACCGGTGATGGGCGGCGCGGCCGATCACCGGCAGCACGCCCAGCAGGTCGCGCACCCCCGGCAAGTGGTAGGCGGCGGCGAAAGCGAAGGCGGCGGTGACGGCCAGCGCCAGCCAGCGGCGATCGCGGCGGCAACGGGCGAGGCCGGCGGCGGCCAGCGGCAGCGCCAGCGCGCCGGCGTAGACCGCCGTCGCCGAGTAGTTGAACGGACCCCACCAGGTGCCGTGCGCCGGATGCCCGTACAGCTCGGGCAGCACCAGCCGCAGCGGCTGCTCGAGCAGCAACCGCAGCGGCGGCTCGGCGCCGGTCGCCGGACCCTGCCAGCGTGCCGTTGCCGGTAGGACGAGGGCGAACGGCAGCAGCTGGACCGCCGCCAGCGCCGCTCCGGCCAGCCATCCGGCCGCCCAACCCAGGAAGGCCGCTCCGTGCCGCACCGGGCCCCGCACCGCCAGGTAGAGCAGCGACAGCAGCGCCGTGTGCGCCGCGGTCTCCGGGTGTCCGGCGAGCAGTTGCAGGCCCGCCGCCGCCGCGAGCCCGGCGATGGCCGTGGTCAGGGGGCCTGCCGTCGCCCCCGCCGCGAGCCCGGTCGAGGAGGAGACCGTGGCGGCGGCAGCCAGGCGCTCGACCGCCCACAGCACCCACGGCACCAGGGCCAGGGCGTTGCCCATCGGGAACAGGGCGAAGCTCACCGGCATGCCGGCCAGCGCGAAGCTGAGCGCGGCGAGCAGCGCCGCCGGCGGCCCCAGGTCGAGCTCCCGCCCGAGCATCCAGACGCCGCAGCCGCCGATCACCAGCCGCAGCCAGGGCAGCAGGACGAACCCGAGCTGCAGCGGCAGGGCCGCGAACAGCAGGTGCAGCGGGAACAGCGGCGCCGACTGCCCGTTGCTCCAGAACGGCGAGCCGGCGAACTGGAAGGGATTCCAGCCCGGCAGCCGCCCCGCCCGCAGCTCCCGCCGGGTGAAGAGCAGCCAGGGCTGGATCTGGTAGGTGACGTCCCTTAACAGTGGATTGCCGCCGCCCCCTCCTGCCGCCGGCAGCGCTGCCACCGCCGCCTGGGCCGCCCCCCCTGCCGGCAACCTCTCCGCCCCCTCCCACGGGGGCACCGCCGCCAGGGCGCCCGCGGGGCTGGGGATCCCGGCCGGCAGCGCCAGGGCGGGAGCCAGCAGGCCCATCCCCGCCAGGCCCAGCACCGCCCACGGGATGCCGAGCTCGCGCCAGGGCCGGCGCGGGGCGCCCGCGGCGGCCGGCCGCCAGGCGACGAGGATCGGTCCGGCGGCCGACAGCAGGGCCAGCAGCGGCAGGGCGGGGTTGAGCGAGAGCTGGAAGCTCAACGCCCGCCCCGGTGACGCCATCGCATCAGCAACACGTCCCGGATCATTGCCAGCGAGGAGCGGATCGGGTGCACCCGCGAGTCCGGGGAGTTGGCCCACAGCACTCCCACTTCGGCCACGCGCCGGCCGCGCACCAGCGCCAGCCAGATCAGCTCGACGTCGTAGGCGAAGCCCGCGACGGTCAGCTCGGCGCAGAGGGCGCGCGCGGTCTCCCCGCGCGCCAGCTTGAAGCCGCACTGGGTGTCGTGGAACCCGCGGACTCCCAGGCAGCGGATGAGCAGGTTGAAGGTCTTGCCCATCAGCTCGCGATAGATCGGCTGCCGCTCGGTGATCACCGAGTCGGCGAGGGCGCGGCTGCCGACCACCAGGTCGGCGTCGCGCAGGCGAGGCTCGAGCTTCTCGATCTCTTCGATCGGCGTCGAGAAGTCCGCATCGGCAAGCAGCACCCGCGCCCCGGCACAGGCCAAGACCCCGGTCTTCACCGCGGCCCCCTTGCCGCGGTTGCGGTCGTGGCGCAGCACCCGCGCACCGGCCGCCGCCGCCACCTCGGCGGTGCCGTCACGGCTGCCGTCGTCGACCACCAGCAGCTCATGGGCCACTCCCCGGCCGCACAGGTAGGCGGCCGCCCGGCGCAGGCCCGGACCGACCCGCGCCGCCTCGTTATAGGCGGGGATCACGACCGACAGCTCGATGCCCATTCCGCCGATTCTAACCCGCGCCGACATCCTTCCTTTTACGGATGAGACCTGTCATCCGATGGGTTCCGGGCCCCGAGCTGGCCCGATCTGGAAGGCGGCGAGGTCCCTGCCGCTCTCGTCGCTCAGCCTGATCCACCAGGCGCCTTCCGCCAGGCGCTCGGCGAGGTCGGCCGGCGGCTGCCAGCGTGCTCCCGGCGCGGCCTCGGCGATCCGCTCGGCGGCTGCCGGGTAACCGGCCGGGTGGGGAGAGATCTCGACCCAGAGGGGGCGCGGGTAGCCGTCGAGATCCAAGCCCTCGGCCGGCAGCACTGGCGGCAGGGGGGCCGCTGCCGCCCGCCGGCCGTCCCGGGCCAGGCGCTCGAGACCCCAGGCGAACCAGGCGCCGTAGTGCCGCCGGCGGAACCGCCGCGCCGACTGCTCGAACCACTCGGCGGCGCGCGGCTCCGCCGCCGCGCTGCGGCCGTAGAGGTGAACCGCCTCGGCCGCCGGCACGAAGCGCGCGGGCAGTCCGGCGCGGCGCAGGCGCAGCAGCCAATCGGTCTCCTCGAAATAGAGCTGGAAGCCTTCGTCGAAGCCGCCGATCCGCTCCCAGGCCGCTCGCGTCACCGCCAGCAGGCTGCCGGACAGTGCATAGCTCGGCAGCGGCGCCGCCGCCTGCCAGTGACGCCGGCAATGGCGCCGGCTGCGCCGCCGCGCCCGCGCCGCCCAGCCGGCGTCGCGCGCCACGGCCAGCCAGGCCAGCAGCTCGCCGCGGCGGTCGCGCGCCTCGGCGGGAGGCAGCAGCAGGCGCCGGCCGGAGTCCCAGTAGAAGCGCGGTCCGGCGGCGGCGGCGCCTTCCCGCAGGCAGGCCACCAGGCCGGCGGCGCAGCCGGGCAGCACCAGCACGTCCGGGTTCATCAGCAGGATCAGCTCGGCGCTCGAGCTCGCCACTCCCAGGTTGACGCCGCCGGCATAGCCGAGGTTGCGCCCGGGCTCGAGCAGGCGGACCGGCAGGCCGGCGAGCAGCTCCCTCCCGGCCGGGTCGCTGCCGTTGTCGACCAGCAGCCACTCGACCTCGAGGCCGGCAGCCGCTCCCCGCCCGGCGCCGAGGTCCTGCTGCAGCGCGCCGATCGCCGCGGCGGCGAGCCGCGGCGTGTGATAGTGGACCAGCACCACCGCCAGGCTGCGGCCACGCATCGACGGGTCCCGCCGGGCGAGAAGAGATCTACCGGCGCCCGGCGACCGCCGAGGTGGCCGATGCCGCCGGGGCCGGGGCCGGGGCCGTCTCGACGGGGGCCGCCCGGCCCGCGGGCTCCTGCCAGTGGTGCTCGAGAGTGACCATGCCGAACGCGTAGCCCGGGCTGTGGACGCCGAAGGCGCGCCGGTAGATCCGCTGATCGTAGATGTGCAGCCCCACCTCGTCGAGCAGGAAGACGTAGAGCGTGAACTCCCCCTTGACCAGGATCAATCGCGGCAGCACCACGCCGAGCCGGTAGCGGGTCCTGCCGGTCATCGGCGGCCTGCCGTCGAGATGGGTGGCGAGAGAGCCCACCTCGAGGTCGTCGATCCGGTTGATGCCGATGCCGACGTGGAAGGCGAGGTCGGCGCGCTGGGACTCCCATTCGATCTCGAGCTCGAGGTCGTCGCCGAGGGCGAACAGCGGCACCGCCCCCGCCGGCGCCTCGGCGCTGGCGCCGCCGCTGACCCGCACCCCGAGCAGGCGCGCCGGTCCGAGTGGCTGGTCGACTGGCACGCCGTCCTCGCCGCCTCCACCCGGGCCGGCGTCGGCGCCGCCGGCAGCCCGATCGCCCTCGCCGGCGTCCCCGCCGCCGCTCCCGCTCGCCGCGCCGGCCGCGCTCCTACCGGCCGCGGGAGCGCTCTTGGCCAGCAGGAAGTTCTCGTAGTCGCGCACCACCTCGGCGACCGGCCCGAGGGCCTCGGCCCGCCCCTGCCGCAGCCAGAGCGCCCGCTGGCAGAAGGCCGAGACGTAGTACATGGCGTGGGAGCAGAACAGCAGGGTGCCGCCCGCGCCGACGAACTGCAGCAGGCGGTCCATGCACTTCTTCTGGAAGTAGCCGTCGCCCACCGACAGCGCCTCGTCGATGATCAGCACGTCCGGTTCCACCTGGATGGCGATCGAGAAGCCCAGGCGCATCGCCATGCCGGTCGAATAGACCTTCACCGGTTGATCGATGAAGTCCCCGAGCTCGCTCCAGGCGACGATGGAGGGGAGCTTCTGTTGCAGCTCCCGCTCGGAGAGGCCGAGCATGGCGGCGTTGAGCACGATGTTCTGGCGGCCGGTGAACTCGGGATGGAAGCCGGAACCCAGCTCCAGGATGGATGCCACCTTGCCGCGCACGCGCAGAGCGCCGGAGGTCGGGACGCCGATGCCGGCCAGCAGCTTGAGCAGCGTGCTCTTGCCGGCGCCGTTCTCGCCGATGATCGCCAGCCCTTCGCCCTTCGGCAGGCTGAAGCTGAGATCGGCGAGAGCGTGGAACTCGCGATGGCGCGGCCGCCGCAGCAGCGCCTCGCGCAAGCGGTCCCACGGCGACGCATACACCCTGTAGATCTTGGTCAGCTGCTCGACTTGAACCGCGGGCTCTGGCATTCGCGGAGATTGTAGCGCTTGGAGGAGCAGGTTGACGCGGAAGCAACCGGCGGTAGTGTCCTGGCTAGCAATCTAGGACACTACCCCAACGGGCATGCCCTGGAGAAAGATGGGGCCGCCGGTCTGCTGCCCGGCGGCCCGAGATGTGAACGGACGCTTGGAAGGCCTTGGATCAGCGGCTCAGCGCGCGGCCCCCTGCACGTAGGCCGGGTCGCCGGTCGAGGTGGTGAGCACCTGCGCGGCGCTCAGCACGGTGCCGTTCTTCACCACCACCTGGACGGTGAACCCGCCGGTGACGCCACCCGCCGGCAGCGGGTGCTGGTTGGGCAGGAGACCCTTCACCTTGCCGGGCGGCAGGGCGAGGTTGCTCACGGTGCCGAGCACCGTGCCGTCGAGACCGCGATACACGATGTCGTAGATGCCGATGGCGGTCGTGCTGTTGTTGAACACCCAGACCGTCGCCAGGTGATTGGCGTCCTGCCGCAAGCCGACGAGATAGTGGGCCTGGCCAGCGATGGCCTGGTTGGCGTCGGAGAACGCCGCCATCGACTGGCCGTAGCGGTTGGCGGGCTGGGCGTTGTTGTAGCTCTCCGCCTGCACGATCGGGTAGACGCCGTTGGCGCCGGCGGAGGTGACGGTGATGACGCCGACGACGTTGCTGAGGTTCCACTTGCCGGCGATGGCGTTGCTGAGCCGCTGCGTGTCGCCGGGATTCAGGGTCAGCGCCACCGGGGCGGTGGTGGGCGCCGTGACGCCGGTGCGGGTGAAGGTGAGGCTCAGGCTCATCGGCTGCGTGCCGGTGTTCGCCAGCACCACGTCGGTCTGCCAGGAGCCGTTGGTGCTGAAGGCTCCGATGACGTACTGAGTGGCGGCGGTGGTGACGCCGGCGGTGACGAAGTTCGGGTCGCCGGAGCCCATGCGCACGTTCTCGCCATAGGGGAAGATGGTGCTGCCGCTCTTGTTCTCGATCGACACCATGTAGTCGGTGCCAGTCGTCAGGCCGAAGAGGTTGTGCACGTCGGCCTGCTGGAACTGGCGCTGCCCGAAGGGGCCGACGGTCAGGTCGCCGTTGGACTCGCCGATCTTGTTGCCCTGCGTGTCGAACAGGCGGACATGGTAGGTCGTCGTCGTGGAGGTCGGATTGGTGATGCCGAAGTACGCCAGCTCGTCGCTGTTGTCGTTGAGCCCGGCCAGGTACTGGAAGGTGCTGCCCGGGGTCGAGCTCTTCGACGTCGCGGCGGTCGGCACCGCCAAGCCGGGCACGGTCTGCCCGAACTGGCTGCCGTCGGTGCGCGTCACGGTGTTGAACGACGTCATGACCGGCAGCGGATCGGTGGACTTCACCGTCACCATCACGAAGCCGGCGATGTTGTCGCGGCTGAAGACGCTCTGCAGCACGTCCGGGGCGTACATCGTGGCGCCCGGCTGGATGACCGCCGTCACCTGGGGCGGCGCCGGGTCCGCGGCGCCCCGCTTGAGGAACTCCAACGTCACCGGCACCGGGTTGGCGCCGGGGTTGTGCAGGTAGAGGTCGCAGGACTGCACCAGCGCGCCGCGGGTCGCGGCGACCCATGGGAGGATCACGGACTGGGTGGCCGGGGGGGGCGGCGCGGTGATGATCATCGCTTCGCTGCTCGTGCCGCTCGTAAAGCCCGCGCCGCTGACGGCGAGGCCGACGGTATAGACCTGTGCGGCGGACCAGCTGTGGGTCACGCTGACGCCGCTGCCGGTCGTGCCGTCGCCGAAGTCCCACGCATAGGTGGTGCCGCGCGCGTCGGCCGCGGTCAAGGTGACGGGCGCGCCGGCGGCCGCGGTGCAGCTGTTCGTGCCATTGCAGGCCGGGCTGACGAAGGCGCCGCTGAGCGCCGGGATGGTGACGGGAAGCACCGTGACCGTCTGGGTGGCCTCGCTGATGCAGATGCCCTGCTGGCACGCGCCCGGCGCCGACACGTCGAGCTTGACCGTGTAGGTGCCCTCTTTGGAGTAGACATGGCTGGCCTTCACGCTGGAGCTACCGGTAGAGTCGTTGGGATCGCCGAAGAACCAGGTATAGGCCGTCGCGCCGGTCGAGGCGCTGCCGTCGAAGGCCACGCTGCTGCCGGCGAGCGGCGAGGTGGGCGAGAACGAGAACGCGGCTTGCAGCGTGCCGCCGGTGGTACCGCTGCTGATCGTGATGCCGGCGCTGCCGCTCGCGCCGCTGCAGGCGGAGTTGGTGGCGCTGACCAGCCAATTGCCTCCATTCGCCCAGGTGACGGCGATCGAGGAGCTGGTCGAGCTGCCGGAGCCGCCGCCGGTGACGCCCCAGGTCCAGCCGCTGGCGGCGGGCGTGCAGTTGCTGGCGAAGGCGTTGAAGGTGTAGCCAACTCCGGTCACCCCCTGGCTGCTGCCGCTGACCGCGATCGACGGCGGCGAGGAGGGGGAAATGAAGATGCCCTGGCTGAAGACGTAGGTGTTCGACTGGCCGCCGCGGTTCACTCGCAGGGCGGGCTTGTAGAGCGCCGAGCTGGTGTAGGTGTGCTGCGTCACCGGCGAGGTGTGGCCGGCGTCGGAGAAGGTGCCGGTGCCATTCCAGTCGTAGTCCCAGGTCGTCGGCGATCCGGTCGAGGAGTCGTTGAAGGTCACCGGGTTGTTGACGGTGCCGGTGCAGGGGAACGTGGAGCAGGCGGGCGCGAAGAGTGCCACCAGCGGCGTGACCTGGAGAATGTCGACGCTCAGCGGCGTGCTGACGGCCGGTCCCAGGTTGACGCAATTCCGCACCTGCACGGTCACCGTATACATCCCGACCGCGGCGTAGGTGTGGCTGGGGGAAGGCCCGGCAAGCGGGTCGGTCGACCAGCCGACGTAGCCATCGCCGTTCGGGCCACCGCCGGGATTGTCGCCGAAGTTCCAGTTCCATTCCGTGGCGCCGGCGGCGACGACGTTGAATTGCACCGTGCCGGAGGTGAAGGAGGAATTGGTGGGGGCGAAGCTCGAGCTCGCGGGCAGCGACGGCAGGGCACCGAGCGTGAAGGCCTGCTGTAGGCTGGCGGGTCCCGCGGCGCCATTGCTGACCGTGACTCCCGCGGTGTAGGGCCCGGCGGCGGCGAGCGCCGCCTTGGAGTCCCAGGTGAACGGATTGACCGTCGAGGTGCCGCCGATCACGCCCTGGTTGCTGCTATTGACGATGTTCCAGCTGTAGGCGAGCGGCGCCTCGCCGGTGGCGTTGGCCGTGAGGGTCACCGCCTGGCACTGCAAGGGGTTGGCCGGGCTCACCGAGATGCTCGCTACCTGCGGTGCCGGATTGGTCAGGATCACGCTCTGCGTCTTGGTGTTCATGCCCACGGTGTTGCTGACCGTGAGACTGACCGTCTCGTCGAAGGGGTAGGTGGCGTGCGCGGGGAAGGTCACGGTCGGGTTCGACAAGCTCGAGGAGCCTGGCGATCCATCCGCGAAGCTCCAGCTGTACGAGAGCTGGCCGCCGGTCGACAGGCTGGAATCGAAGGCCACCGGAGTGCCCGGGTAGACCGGCGCCGGAGGTGCAGGGCTCCAGGTGAAGTTGGCGGTCGGCGCGGTCGTGGCGACCCATTGGTGAATGTCGAACAGGATGAAGCCGACGCGGTAGAAGTAAGAGCCGTTGAACTTGCCCATCAGGGGCGCGAAGCGGTTGAACCCGGTGGTATTGCCGGAGTAGTACCAGCCCCAGTAGCCGTTCTGCGGCGAGATGTCGCGCGGTGCGCTCGGGTTGCTGACGTCGAGCAGCCATTCCTGCTGCGTCGCCTGGGTGCAGACCCCACCTCTGCCCAGGTAGAGGAAAGGCGTGCCGTTGCTGTTGGAATAGGTCAGGTACATCGACTCGGGGGTCGGCTCCTGGTAGGTGATCTGGCTCAGCAGGGTTCCCAGCCCGGTGCAGGCGCCGCGGCTGGCGCAGGTGACGTCGTAGATCAAGAGGGTGTCGCTCGTCTGGCCGGCGTTCGCCACCCGCGTCGCCACGTAGTAGCTGCCGGCGGCGCTCTTCCACATGGCCACCGATTGGGCCGAGCCGCTCAGGCCGGATGCCTCCAGCCGCGGCGACAGGGGGTTGGAGACGTCGTAGACCGCCAGGCCGTTGTTCCCGGTCACCGCCAGGAGGTTGTCCACTCCGGTGACGAAATTCGCGGGCGTCGAAAGGATAGCGCCGAGATCGACTCCGGGGCACCTCCCCGGGGTTGCCAGGTTCTCCATGCAGGGGCTGCTGCTCAGCACCGCCTTGTCCATGTTGAAGAGGTAGACGCCCGAGACATCCTGGGCCGCGGCGAAGAGGTAGTGGGTGCCGGCGAGGGTCGCGGCGTAGACCTGAAACACCTCTTGGGTCTGGCCCTGGTAGGCCACCCGTGGCTTCGACTTGACGCTGGTGTCGACGATGGCCATCCCGATGTTGCCGTACGAGGCGGAGAGCCCCGCCATGGTGTCAACTCCGAGCGGCGCGCTGACGGAGCTGATCGGGAAGTAGACCTCGGCGTTGATGGGGAAGTAGGGGAAGTCCCCGTGGCTCAAGGTCCCCACCTGCGTCGGATTGGCCGGGGTGGTCCGGGTGTCCCAGATCTGCAGGCCATACCCCATGCCCGTGAACACATAGCCGTTCTGGATGTCGATCGCCGTCCAGAAGTTCTCGCTGGCATACGGCGTCTGGAACTCTTGGAAGGCGGTGGAATCGCGAGCCGCCGGGAGCGGAGTGCACGCCGGGTCCGCTGGCACCAGCTCGCCCCAAGTGCTCTGGGGCGCCGGCCAGGCCGGAGTGCCGCAGGGCAGGTAGTTGCAATGTCCCTGGCAGGTGTTGCCGCAAGCTTGCTGGGCGGCGGCGGGCGCCACGGCGAGAAGCGCTGCCAGCACTGCAGCCAGGGCCGGCAGAACCAGGCAGCGTGAAGCGAGACGGGGAAGGGAAAGGCGCTGTCTGCTCACGGAAGGACTCCTCTCAATCGCTTCTCACCGCTACCGGCGCCGGCGCTCCGCGGAGCAACCGATGACGGGCCAACGTCATCACCTGCCGCTCTCGGGCGCTCAGAAGCTTCGTCATGGAACGTTTCGCGTCTACCATCCATCCCCCAGGCAGGGCGCTTCATCCCACCTGCTTCTCGGTGGACTCTTCCAATCTGACCCCGCCCCTCGTGCGGCGGGGGCCAGGTTGCGAGAGTCCCGAACGACCGGTGGGTCCGGCCCCTGCGCCAGGGACCGGACCCACCGAAGGGCGAGGATTAGGGGACGAAGTGGTTCGGGGTGCAGGCGCTGTCGAGCTGGATCGCGTCGAGACCGACCGCGAAGTGACCATTCGACGCCAGCGTCGACACTACCCACGCCTGGGCGGCCGTCGGATCGAACGGCGGATTCGGATTGCCGGCGACCGTGGCGTTGAGGTCCAGGTAGAGCCAACCGAAGCTGGAGTTGACGGGCAGGGTGGCGCCGCCAACCTGGACGCGCTGCGTCTCTGCCGGGCAGATGTCCGTGGTGATGCTGAAGCACGGAGAGTGGGTGCACTGCGCAGCCGTCTGCGGGTGCTCCTGCTCGTCGAAGACTATAACGCCTTCCTGGGAGAGCGGGAACCAGCTCGGGTTGCCGCTGCCAGCCGGGCAGGTGAAGAACTGCTGATCGGTCTTCGAGTCGCGCCAGCACAAGAGGCTGGTGCCGGCCGAGAACGGTCCACCGTTGAGGTAGCGGGTGGCGTACGTCGTCCCCAGCGGCTCGCGGTTGTCGATCGCAGTAAAGGCGGGGTGCTCGAGGCGGCCATAGAAGGTGTAGCGGCCGGAGGTCGAGGTCGCCGGGTCGGTGGCACTGGCCTCGATGTGCACCAGGTCGCTGCCCTCGGCGAAGTTCTGCGCGCTGTTGATGATGAACCAGTCGCCCCAGAGGACGTTCTGGTTGGTGGCGGAGCCGGTGCCGCCGGCCGCGAAGTAAGCGGGCGAATCCTGCGGCAGCAGGGTGCAGTTGTTCACCGTGTCAACCGTGATGTAGCCGC
>DATDGZ010000276.1:0-7018 GCA_036521795.1 Thermoanaerobaculia bacterium
AATTCGGCGACGACACCGATCGTGAGCACCCCTCGCGCGCACGCGCTGGTGAAGAGGTACAAGGCGAGCAGCTGCTCCTTCCGGTCCGTCTCGCGGAGGTAGGCCGGCACGAGCTTCGCCGCGATGCGCCCGACCCTCGCCCTGGCCCCGCTACCTCCCTTCTTCAGCCGGAGCTTCGCCAGCGCCAGCCAGGCGAGGGCAGCCTCGGTGCCCTCCTTCTCCTGTGCGAGCGCCGTGGCTGCCTCACGCAGGGCCTGCTCGGCCTCTCGCAGCCTGCCCCTGGCAACGTCGATACGGGCCTGGGCTCGCCGCAGCTGCCAGCGCGCAGCGGTATTCTCCGGCTGGCCGTAAACGACGAGCGCCGCCGCGTTCGCCAGCCTGTCCTCGGCCTCCCGAAACCTGCCCCGGGTGATCGCGCACCACAGCCGTCCACAGCGGCTCGCCAGGTCGAGCTCCGGCAAGTCGCTCAGCTCGAGGCGCTGGGCCTCTTCGAGCAGGAGCTCCGCGCCGTCGGCGTCGCCGCGGTGATAGCAGCACCAGGCTTTCGCGACCAGCGCTGGCGCAACGGCGGGCGGTCGGAGGCTTCCGGGCTCGGCCGTGCTCGCGGCGGCAGCGATCGCCAGCATGCGGTCAAGGAGGCCGATCGCTGCGGCGAACCGATGCTGATCGACCTTCACCCAGACCTCGAACCAGGCGATCTCGGCCTCGACCCCGGGCGCGCCGGTGCCTCGGGCGCGCAGGGTCCGCGCCATGTCGAAGGCATCGGCCGCGCTCCCGAGCTCTCCCAGGGCGCGCCGCGCGGCGCCGAGATAGCCATGGGCGAGAGCCCGCAGGTCGTGCTCAGCCCCGGGACGCTCGCCCGGGTCGGGCTCGAGGTGCCAGGAGACACGCACGGCAAGGTTCGCGAGCTGCGATCCGAGCTCCGGATTCGCCGCCGACGCCATCAGACTCATGATTTGCAGCCGGCGGCACAGAGCCGGGCTGCGGAAGCTCGCATCGCCCTCGATGGCCTCGATCTGCTGCGGGTAGGGCAGCCGCTCGAGGCGGCGCCACAGCACCTGGGCCGTCGGCGACGCGGCGTCTGCGCCGGCGCGCACCGGGGGCTGCTCGAGGGCGAGCCGAGCGTCATCCGGCAGCTCTCGACGCAGTCTCTTCCGTGGACCGGTCATGACAGCGCCGCCTCGATCGATTCGACCAGGGCGCCCAGCTTCCGGGCCAGCTTGCCGCCGAAGCGCGCCAGCACCTCGTCCGCGGGGTTCAGGGAGCACCGCTGGGCGGAGCCCCCGACCTCGGTGCAGAAGCCAGCCGTGTAACGGAGATCGGCGGCGACCGCCCGCAGCTCGACACGGATCGAGGACTCGGTCCCGGGATCGCGCGTCGTGTCGGTTCCCAGGTTGTAGAGCAACCGGCCCAGCCGTCGGATGGTCTCTCGGTTCTCGGGATCCTCGAAGAGCTGCAGGCTGGTCTCCCGGAACGAGTCCGCTTCGTTCCACCGCGCGGCCGTAACCTCAAGGTCGCTCGCCATCAGGCCGGCCTCCCAGCGGTTCCAGATCGGAGTGTCGGGCGCACAGCCTGCGCCTCGGCCGCAGCGGTGCGGCGGTGCCTTGCGCGAGCTGCGCGCCGCGGCTGGCACGGCTTCCTGGATGGCAGCGGCGCCCGTGGGCGGCCCGCTGCGCCATCAAGGTCGGTCGCTAGCATCGGTATGTCCTCCATGCTCCTCCGGGCTCGGACCGTCTCTCGTTCCGCGGGATCGTCAAAGTACTGAAGGGTCGTCTCGCGGAAGGAGTCCGCCTCGATCCACGCGTGAGCGTCGGATGGGTTGTCGCCACCTTGCCGCGCGCGCGCGCTTGCTTTGTTGCGGAAGGTTAGGGTCCTGCGCATGGAACGGGCAAGCGCGAAGATGCCAAAAGCAAGGCCTGATGCATGAACCGCGGCCTTTGGCCGGCTTGCGGGTCCCGAATCGATCGTGCGGAGTCCTGGGAGGGACTCAGGCCACGCCGCTGCTCGATGTCCCGGCGAAGGAGCCGGGGCAGATCCGGGCGACGGCGGGAGCGGAGGCGGTGTTCGCGGTCCCTACGACGGCGCCCGTAGGTGCTGGTGCTAGCCGCCGCCCTCCTACCGCGGTCGCGTCACCTTCGATGTCCGCCTGAGCCGCGAAGAGTGGGCGCTGGGCGCCCTCGGCTCCGATGGGCGGCCAGCACCGCTTCTACTTGCGCCTCCTCGAACCGCAGCTCCGGGTCGCGCCGGGCGCGCTCGAGATAGGCAAGGACCTGCCTCGCCAGGCTCGCTGTCGCGGCCTCGCGCTCGGCCGCCTGGCAGAAGAGGGCCAGGGCTGCGGCGGCCTCCCGGTGGACCTCCTGCGCGCGGAAGATCCGGAGCATCTCGGCGGCGAGCGCCCGGACCTCGGCGGTGCGGCCGGCGTCGAGATGGAGGGCGGCCAGCTCCAGCCCGACAAGGGCGGCGTCGTAGCCGTCGCCGACGGCGGCGAAGCCGCGCAGCGCCTCCTCGAAGGCGGCGCGCGCCTCGGCTCGCCGGCCCCGGCCCGCCGCGACCCGGCCGCCGAACCAGCCGACGCGCAGCTGGTCGAGGCCGTTGTCCAGCTCACGGGTCAGCGCCGCGAGCGCCGGGAGACTCGCCGCGGCCTCCTCGTAGTGTCCGAGGTGGCAGAGGTTGACGAGCAGGTTGAAGCCCAGGACCCAACGGTCGCGCGGCTCGCCGGCCGCCTCGACCAGCGGCGCGGCGTCCCTGAGCGCGGCAAGGGCGGCAGCGACCTCGCCTGCCTGTTCGAGAGTGGTGGCTCTCTTCAGCAGAATGCGCCCGCAGGCTTCGGCCGGGGCCAGGGCGATGGCACGGTCGAGCAGGTCCAGCGCGGCTGAGAATTGCCGGCGGTCGCGGCGCAGGGAGGCCTCGAGATCGAGCAGGCGCCACTCGCAGAGCACGCTCGAGGCGTCCCCGGCCCCTGCGCGCCACAGCCCCCAGGCGGCGCCGAAGCTCGCCTCGGCCGCCGCGAGGTCGCCGCGCACGCGCTGGGCGTTGGCGACGAAAGCCCAGACGTAGCCCAGGAGACGCGATCCCTCGGGAACCTCCGCGGGGACCAGCTGGGCGATCCGCAGCGCGAGCTGCGCCAGCTGCAAGGCCTGGGCTGCCGCGTGCGCCGCCGCCCGCGCACTCTCGGCGCAGAGCCGGGCACAGAAGCTCTCGAGCTCGCGGCGCAGCTTGCCGAGCAGCGGCGGTGCGGCGGCGGCGCCGGCCTGGGCGTCGACGAGGAGGCCATGCTCGGCGTCCGGTGCGGGAGCGGCCGCTGCCTCGTCGTTCGCGCCTTCGCCGGCGAGGAAGCCGGCGACGGCGATGCGCCCGGCGGCGGCGAGAGCCTCGTCGAGCTCCTCCTGCACGGCCGCCAGACGTTCCGCGACGGCAGCCGCCGCAGGAGCGGCCTTGGCTCGCGACAGGCGCAGCACCAGGCCGAGCGCGGGCAGCAGCACGAGGTCGATCGCCCACATGGGGACACCGGCGGCTGCCACGAGGCGTTCGAGGGTCGCCGGCGGGGGCGCGACGTCACCCTCCCCGTAACGCCAGAGAGTGCTCTGGCTCACCCGCGCCGCGGCGGCCAGGCGGACCCGGCCGCCGCACAGGTCCTCGAGCACCCCGACCAGCAGCTTCACGTCCTCTCGGTCGATCGGCACTTCCCTTCCCTCCCTCCGCGGTGCACACTGGATTGCACGATCGGCGGACTTTTCCGCCGCCCTTCCCGCACCGGAGTCTGTGGAGGCCCCCAGGACGGTCAATCGCGGCCGCGGCGGCGGTCTCCTCGAAAGGAGCCGCAGATGCTCTCCCGCTCACCTCGCCAAGCTTCCGTCCTCCTCGCAGCTCTCCTCCTGGCCGCCGCGCTTGCCCCGTTCCCCGCCGCGGCGAGCCCGCCGAGCGCCGGCGGCCCGCAGGTCCAGCTCGCGACGGCGGGCGGCTTCGACCTGATCGGCGGCCTCCGGCAGCTGCTGGGGAGGATCTGGCCGCAGGCCGGCTGCCTCGGCGACCCGAACGGCGAGTGCTTGACCCGTCCGTCGGTTCGACCGGGGGCCGGCAGGCTCCATCCCAACGCCGGTTGCCTTGGAGATCCAGATGGCGGCAGCAACTGCACCAGCTCGGCGCCGCAGCGCAGAGCGCCCAGATCGTAGCCCCCGAGCGCCGGGGAGGCGGCGGTCTCTTGGTCGGGCGGCCCGCCCCTCTGCGCCGGCCGCAGCGGAGCTGCGGAGCGGACCCACGGACCGTCGGGAGGTCCGGCGGCCGGACACACCCTGCCGAGGACCGTAGCCGTCACGCGGGTGCCTCGAACCGCAGGCCTGGGTCGCGGCGCGCGCGCTCGAGGTAGGCGAGGACGCGGCGGGCAAGGTCCGTTGTCGCCTCCTCGCGCTCGGCAGCGCGGCAGAAGAGCGCCAGGCTCGCCAGGGCCTCGCGGTGTACGTCGCGGGCTTGGAAGATCCAGGCCAGCTCGGCGGCGAGCGTCCGCACTTCCGCGCTGCGGCCTTCCTCGAGGTCGAGAACCGCCTGCTCGAGCGCGACCAGCGCGGCGTCGTAGCCATTGGCCTCGGCCGTGAAGCCGCGACGCGCCACCTTGAAGGCGGTCCGTGCCTCGTCGGGGCGGCCGAGGCCCGCCGCGACCCGGCCGGCGAGCCAATCGACGCGCAGCCCGTCGAGCCGGTTGCGCAGCGCCCGGGTGAGCTCGCGGAGCGCCGGCAGCCGCACCTGGGCCTCCCTGTGCCGCCCGAGGTGGCAGAGGTTGACCAGCAGGTTGATCTCGAGGAGCCAGCGGTCGCGGGGCTCGCCGCCGGTCTCGAGCACCGGCGTGGCGTCGAGCAGCACGGCGACCGCCGCCGCCACCTCGCCGGCCTGCTCCAAGACCGTTGCCCGCTTGAGGAGAATGCGCCCGCGAGCGGCGGCGGGCGCCTCGGCGAAGGCGCGGTCAAGGTTCGCGAGCGCCGCGGCGTACTGCTGGCGGTCGCGGTGCAGCGAGGCCTCGAGATCGAGCAGGCGCCACTCGCCGAGCGGCCCCGCGGCGGCCGCGGCGCCCGCCCGCCAGAGCCGCCAGGCGGCGGCGAAGCTCGCGGTGGCCGCCGCGAAGTCGTTGCCGACGCGCTGGGCGTTGGCGATGAAGGCCCAGCAGTAGCCGCAGAGCCGCGAGCGCCACGCCGCCGCCGCGGGAGCCAGCTCGGCAACCCGGAGGGCAAGCCTCGCGAGATGCAGCGCGAGCCTGGCGTCGTGGGAGGCGGCCCTGGCGCTCTCGGCGCACAGCCGCTCGGCCAGCTCCCAGCGGTGGAGCCGCGGAGAGCTCTCGATCAGGGCCGCCTGACGGTCGAGCGCGGCCTGCCCGAGGAGCGCCCAGAGCTCCTCGGCCCGGCGCCGCGCCTGCCGCTCGCGGCGCTCGCGCACCAGGCCCAGCAGGCGGGGGCGCAGCAGGCTCGCGGCGGTCAAGGCCAGGCGCGCCGCGGCGCGGGCGGCGCGCCGGGCCTCCTCGGGCGTCGGGTCGAACGGCGAGAGGCGGGCGGCCGGGGGCGGCGGACCGAGCGCCGCGAGCAGCAGCAGCGCGAGGTCGACCTCCTCGGGGACGTAGCCCATGGCGGTCGCCAAGGCATCGAGCTGCTCGCGATCGAGCCTCCCCCTGCAGCCGTTCTCGAGATCCGACACCCGCTTGGGGCGCAGGCCGGCGGCCGACGCCAGATCGCCCTGGGTCCAGCCGCGGGCCGTCCGCAGGTGGGAGAGCGCGATGCTCAGGGGCGAGGGCACCGATCGAGCCATGGGATCATCCGAACCTCCATATCGTACTAAAAGAACAGGTGAGCCATCCTGGCGCGGCGGGACATTCAGCTGCAAAGCGGCAACGGATGGCAGGTCTCCGGGCCAAATGTTCCGTCTCATGCAACGCACGTTGATTGTGCCCGATCTCGAAGTTCTTGAAAAGAGCAACTGTCGGTAGGCTGAGCAAGACGGTCCGATGACGGGCCTCCCCAACGTTCAAGGGGCGACATGACGAGGAGCAGCATTGCCGATGCCGTCCCTTGACCGGCGAGAGCAGGCGAGGCCGGAGCCTCCCCCGCCGCCCAGCCGGCTCACCAGGCTCGGCGTTTGGTTTCGCGACGACGAGATGGCGGCGCTCCATGCCCTCGCGAAGCAGGACAACCAGTCCGAGACGGCGCTGGTCCGGAAGGCGGTCAGGCGCCTGCTCGGGCTCAGCGCCGGGCCAGGCTAAGAACCTCCGCACCGCTCATCGATGAGGTAGAAGGAGAGCCAATCCTTGAAAGAGCCAGCGCGACATCCTTCTCAGCTTGACCCAGGCGGCGATCCTGCCGGCAAGCGCCGCCGCCCGACGGAAGGTAGAAGGCGGAGGGTTCGTCGGGCGACATCCGGTGCCCCTCCCGGGAACCCCGGGGAGATCCACCAAGCCTTCCGGCAGCTCTTCAGGGGCCTCAGAGTCGTCGAACGGGCCGAGGGGATCCCTCTTGAGTATCTCGCCGAGGCCCTGATGCTCTTCGTGATCAAGTGCGGGGACACCTTCACCCGAGTGAGGCCGGAGGCGATCGCGGACATCCACCGGCGCCTCGGCTCGGAGGTGGTCAGCGCGGCCAAGAAGCAGTATTGCGAGGACCTGCTCGGCGACCAGAGGGATCGCAGGAAGCTGGCTCGCCGGGCAACTCCTCGACCAACCGAGGCGGCCTCGGCAGGCGTCACCAGCCTCGTCGGGGATCCGGCGCCGGCCGCGGCGAGCGCGGGGAGCCTGCCCCCATCCCGCGGCGGCCGGCCTGCTCCCTCCGCATCTCGTGAAGGTCTTGCTCGGAGACGCCGCCGCGATGGCGGCCGCTGAACGGAGGCCCTGGCGACCATGAAGGACCTTCGCATGCCGTACGGCAGCCTGGCGTCGCGCTTCCCCGATGGCCCGCGGACTGCCGTGACCGGCCGGCTCGCCGAGCGCCTGCTCGCCGCGCCGCGCGCTGAGCGCCTGGGCATGCTCGCGACCGATGGGACCTAC
>DATDGZ010000277.1:0-11841 GCA_036521795.1 Thermoanaerobaculia bacterium
AGATCGGCGACGCCACCTCGCTGATCCTGCTGATCTCCACCGTGCGCTTCCGTCCCGGCCTCTCGCAGGGTCCGGCCGCGGGCGTCGCCGATCGATCCGGTGCGGCACCGGGTGCCGCGCCGCATGGCGCGCCAGGGCGGGACACGCCGGCCGCCACGCCACGCACGGCGGCGCCCCGCCTGGCGCCGGAGGTCCTGGCGGGCGTCGCCGACCTGTCGCTCGGCAGTGCCGCGGCGCTCGCGATCTATGTCGCCGCCTTCGCCGGCGTCTCCTGGCACGTGCTGCTGGGACAGGGGCCGCTCACCCACGCGCTCGCCATGCCGCCGGAATGGAAGGAGCTCTATGGCTCCGTCTCCGGGCTGGGGCGGCTCGATCGCTCGTTGCCTGCGCTTGGCTGGGGCCTGGCCCTCGACGCGCTCGTCCTGCTGGTCTGCGGGTGGCCCTCTCGCGCGATCTTCCGGACCGGCCAGTCCCTGGCCGGCCGGCCCTCTGCGCCCATTGCGCCCTCGACGCCCTCGACGCTCTCGACGCGCTCGGCGCCCTCCGGCTGGCCCACTGCCCGGGCCCGCCTGCTGCCGCGTCTGGTCTTCGGCGCCGCCGTCGTCGCCGCCGTCGCCGCGTTCGCCTGGTGGGGCGGTTCGCTGCGCTGGCCCTGGGGCCGCATCGCCGACGACCTGCCCCCGGTGCTCTTCCCGCTGCCCCTGGTTGCCGCCGCCGCCGCCCTGGCCGCGCTGCGCCGGCCGCTGACGGACCGCGGGCGCGCCCGCTTCATGCTCTTCGCCCTGGCCGCCGCCCTGGGCTCCCGGGTGGTGCTCGGCTGCAAGATCGGCCCGGAGATGACCGCCTACTGCGCCCTGCCGCTGCCGTTGCTGCTGGCCGCGGCCGGCGTGCTCGGCGCGGACCTCCTGGCGCCCCGGCTGCGCGACCCCGGCGGCTTCCGCTTCCGCTTCGCGGTGCTGGCCGTGGCTCTCGCCGGCCTCTATCTCTTCCGTCTCGGCGCGCTCGGCTGGGGGCCGCACATCGTCCCCCTCGACACGCCCGCAGGCAGCCTGCGCCTACCCTGGAAGGAAGCCAATGCGATCGCCGGCACGCTGGACTATCTCGCCGGCCGCGCCCTCCCCGGCGACCGGTTGGCGAGCTTCCCGGAGGCCGGCTTCTTCAATTTCGTCACCGGCCTCCCGAATCCCATGCGGGAGGAGGAGATCTTCCCCGGGGTCCTCGGCGGCGGCCGCGAAGCCGAGGCCACCGCTCGCCTGCTCGCCAGCCGCCCCCGCTTCGTGCTGCTCGCCAACCGTCCGACCCCCGAGTTCGGTCCCCGCGCCTTCGGCGACGACTACGCGACGAGCCTCTGGTCCGCCGTCGAGGACCACTACTCCCTCGCCGCGACCTTCGGCAACGCCGCCGAGGGCGCCCCGATCGGCGCCCGCCGCTTCTTCATCCGGATCTACGAACCCGACCCTGTCCGCAAGTAGACGGGCCGGTCAGCGGCTCACTCGTTAACCGGGCAGGTGGGTCCTCTTCTTAGCACGCCGGCCGCGCCGGCAGGAAGACCAGCCGCCGGCCCTGGATCTCCCAGCGGCGGGTGAGCAGGCGGCGCATCGCCTCGGGGTAGGCGAGGTGCTCCTGCTCGAGGATGCGGGCGGCGAGCGTCTCGGCGGTGTCGCCGTCGAGCACCTCGACCGCGCGCTGCACGACGATCGGACCATTGTCGAGCCCGGCGTCGACCAGGTGGACGGTGCAGCCGGTGATCCTGACGCCATGGGCCAGCGCCTGGGCCTGGGCGTCGAGCCCGGGGAAGGCGGGCAGCAGGCTGGGGTGGATGTTGACCACGCGGTGCGGGAAGGCCGCCAGGAAGTCCGGCGAGAGCAGCCGCATGTAGCCGGCCAGGCAGACCCACTCGACGCCCGCGCCGCGCAGGGCGCCGGCCAGCTTGGCCTCGTGGCTGGCGCGGTCGGGCTCGCCGCGATGCGGGAAGACCGCCACCGGCAGGCCGCGCTCGCGCGCCCGCTCGAGCCCGGCGGCGGAGGGGGAGTTGCCGGCCACCAGCGCGATCTCGGCCGGCAGCTCGCCGCGCCGCACGGCGTCGTGGAGCGCCAGGAAATTACTGCCGCGCCCGGAGAGCAGGACGCCGACCCGGGTCACGCGTCGCCGTCCGCGGAGCTCCCGGCCGCGGGCGAGGCCGCATCGGGGTCGAGCCCGGGCGGCGCCGCTCCGGGCAGCGGGCCGAGGTCGTAGACCACCCCGGAGCCGCCTTCGTGCACCGTGCCGATCACCGACGACCGCTGCCCGGACCGGCGCAGCTCGCCCAGCACCTCGCGCAACCCCGCCGGGTCCACCACCAGCACCATGCCGAGCCCCATGTTGAAGACGCGGAACATCTCCTCCGTCTCGACACCCCCCTGCTCCTGCAGGAAATGGAAGATCTCCGGCACTTCCCAGCTGCCGACCCGGACCTCGGCGTGCATGCCCGGCGGCAGCACCCGCGGCAGGTTGTCGGTCAGGCCGCCGCCGGTGACGTGGGCCAGGGCGCGCACCGCCGGGTGCCGCAGCAGCGGCGTGAGCGGCGCGAGGTACGAGAGGTGGGGGGCGAGCAGCGCCTCGCCGACCCGCTGCTCCCGCGCCCAGGGGGCAAGGTCGTCGATCCGCAGCCGCAGCTGGTCGAAGAGGATGCGGCGGGCCAGGGAATAGCCGTTGGTGTGCAAGCCAGCCGAGGGCAGCCCGACGAGCACGCTGCCGGCGACCACGCGCGAGCCGTCCAGCACGTGCGGCCTGTCCACCAGCCCGACGATGAAGCCGACCAGCTCGTAGTCGCCCGGCTGGTAGAACCCCGGCATCTCCGCCGTCTCGCCGCCGAGCAGTGCGCAGCCGTTCTGCCGGCAGCCGTCGGCGACGCCGCGCACCAGCTCGACCATCCGGTCGGGCTCGAGCGCGCCGGCGCCGAGATAGTCGAGGAAGAACAGCGGCAGCGCTCCCTGCACCAGGATGTCGTTGACGCAGTGATTGACCAGGTCGCGCCCCACCGTCGAGTAGTCGCCGGCGAGCCGGGCCACCATCAGCTTGGTGCCCACGCCGTCGGCGGAGGCGACCAGGACCGGCTCCCGCATGCCCGCGAGCTCCGGCCGGAACAAGCCGCCGAAGCTGCCGATCTCGGTCAAGACGCCGGGGGTGAACGTCGCCCGCGCCAGCTCCTTGACGCGCGCCAGCCCTCTCTCCTGGGCGTCGATGTCGACCCCCGCCGACTTGTAGGCCGTGATCTTGCCGGCGTCGGTCATGTCGTCGGCGGGTAGAGTCCTGGTTTGCTGGCCAGGACACTGCCCATCGGCGGCATCTTAGCGGATCTCATCGCGGTTTCGGCGTAACATCGGCGCACCTTCGCGCTCGCGGCGCACCGGCGCGCGGCCCCGGCCAGCCATGACTCCTCCGCACCCGTTCCGGCTCTTCGGCCCCTCGCACCTGGCCGTGCTGGGAGCCACCGCCGCCGTCACCGCCGGCCTGGTGATGCTGGCACGCCGCTCCCGACCCTTCGCCGGCGGGTCGCTGACCAGCGCCGGCGGTGGCGCCGGCGGCTCCGGCGACGCCGCCCCTCTCACCGGTCTCCCTCGCGCCATCGCCTGGTGCCTGGCGGCGGTGCTGCTCCTCGACGAGATCGTGGTCGCGGCGCTCGCCGCCCACGCCGACCCGGCGACCTTCAAGGACCACCTGCCGTTCCAGCTCTGCGACTGGGTCATCGTGGCCTGCGCCGCCGCGTTGCTCTGGCGGCACCGAACGGCGTACGAGCTCGCCTACTTCTGGGGCCTCAGCGGCACCCTGCAGGCGCTCCTCACCCCCGATCTCGCCGAGGACTTCCCCAGCCTGCACTTCATCACCTTCCAGCTCCTGCATGCCAGCGTGGTCGTCGCCGTTCTCTATCTCACCCTCGGCCTCGGCATGCGGCCGCGGCCACGCTCGATCCTGCGCGCATGGGTCTGGCTGCAAGCCTACGTCGCGGTGACCGCGTTGATCGACCGGCTGCTCGCTTCCAACTACGGCTACCTGCTGCGCAAGCCGGCGCAGGCGAGTCTCTACGATTACCTCGGCCCCTGGCCGTATTACCTGCTCAGCCTCGAAGCGCTGTCGCTGGTGCTCTTCCTGGCCTGCTACGCCCCCTTCGCGGTCCTCGACCGGCTGCGCCGCGGCGAGGGATCGCCGATCCCGGTCGAGCCCTGACGGTCGCCGCCCGCCGCGATGGCCGGGCCCGGCGCCGGCAGTCCTGGCTCCCTCGGTGGATCTGGACTTTCACCCGGAGCCTGGGCCATGCTGCCTTGCACGCCATGGCCTGGTACGAGATCGTCATCGAGGGCGACGCCGGCGCCTGGGAGCGCCTGCTGGCGGAGCAGGAGGCGGGCACCGGACAGCGGGCGGTCCGCGGACCGGAGGTGCCGCTGCGACCGGAGCCGGCGGGAGAGTCCCTCTTCGGCCCGGTGGATTTCCGGGCCCGTCACCTGGCCTTCGTTCCCGGCGAGCTGGCCTCAGGGCTCGCCGCCGCGCTCGCGGCGCCCGCCGCCCTTGCCTCCCACGGCCCGCTCGCGCCGCCCGCCACGCTCGCGCCGGCCGCCCCACCCGCCGGGGTGCCCGCCAGCCATCCCGGCCTGCGCCTGGCGCGGGTGCGCGAGGTCACCGGCGGCCATTTCGATTTCAGTGTCGAGGCGTTCTCCGAGCCGATCGCGCAGCAGATCCGCGCGGTCCTCGGCGCGCCGGCGCCCGGCGTCGAAGTGCACGTCACCAGGGACGAGGAGGAGAGAGATCCCGAGACCGGCAAGCCCGGGAAGGTCGAGCTCTACGCGCCGGTTCATTGCTACGCCTACCGGGCCTGGGGAACGGTGACCGGTGCCTTTCCAGGCGTGCTCGAGCTGCACCGTCGGCTGCACCCGCTGCCATTCGTGTACGAGGAGAAGCTCGAGCTCGCGGCCCAGCCGGTCGATCCGGCCGACCTCGCGCCGGGCGCTGGCTCGCTGAAGGGCTAGTGCGTGCCGGCCGTGATCGCGGCAGTGGCAGCTGCCGTGATGGCGGTAGCGGTCGCCGGGGTCGCCGGGGTCGCCGGGGTCGCCGGGGCCGCGCGGGACGGCGTGTCCGCGCAGGCGGACCGAAGAGCGGCCTGGACGGTCTGGAGGGCGGAGCCGCCGGCGTAGGAGAAGAGGAAGGTGCCGTTCTTGATGGCGTCGATCACCGAGTGGGCGCTCGCGACGGGCAGTGCCGGGCAGCCCCAACTGCGGCCGAGGCGGCCGAAGTGCTGGACGTGGTCGGCGCTGACGTACCAGGCGCCGTGCATCACGACCCTCCGCTCCTCGGCGCGATCGTTGACTCCCGGGTCGAGGCCGTTCAGCTTCAGCGAGTAGCCGTTGCCCCCTTCGTAGGTGCCGCCGGTCAGGAACAGGCCGAGGCTGCTCTGCCGGCTGTCCGGGGCATTGGAGAAGCGGGTGGCGTAGTTGTCGCCGCTGCCGGCGCCGTGAGCCACGAGCTCGTGGAAGAGCACCTTGCCGCGCGCCAGATCGAGCACCCAGAGCCGCGGCGCGGTGGAGGGCAGGGAGTAGTCGATGAGCGTCAGCAGGTCGCCGCGTCCCGCGACGCCGCGGCCGCGTGCGCAGGCAACCGCGTCGAGAGCCATCGCGAGGGCGCGCGGCGACATGCCGGCAACTTCGCGCATGGGCGTGGGGAATGCCGCCGGCGTCGCCGCCGCCGCCGGAGAGGCGGCAGCGTCGAGAACCGCTGGCACTATTCCTGCGGCGTTCGTGCGACGGGCGTGCCGAGCAGGATGGCCGGCCGCCGTGGCGGTGCCGGGGCGAAGGCCGGCCATCAGCGGCAGGATCGCCACGGTAGAGACGAGGAGTATCCTGGTGGCGGCGTCCTTCTGCGGAGCGCGCGCCCCCGTGACGGCGGGGGGTTGCGTAGTTTTCACGCGCAAGATGGTACCTCGTAGCTGCGTCGCCTGCAACCGGATCGCGACCCGCGAACCGTGGCGGCAGCCAACGCCGCACTTCATCTGGCACAACAGCCTCGGTTCTTACAAGCGCAGGGAAGAGGCCAAAATTCCTCGGTCAGGCGCCGAGCGTGGCCAGCACCGGCGCGTGGTCGCTGGTGCCGACCTCCGCCAGGACCTTGCAGGAGGCGGCATGGAGAGCGACCGCGCTGCTGGCGAGGACGTAGTCGATCCGCCAGCCGATGTTGCGCTGGCGCAGGTTCCGCCACGGCGCCCACCAGGTGAAGAGATTGTCGTTGTCCGGGTCCAGCGTCCGGCCGAGGTCCGAGAGATCGGCACCGATCAGGGCTTCGAGCAGCGCCCGTTCCTCCGGCCGGGTGCCGATCTGGTTCGGCTTCCTCTCCTTGGGATGGACGTCACGATCGGAGCGCGCGACGTTGAGGTCGCCGCAGAGAACGAGACGCCGGCCGGCGGCGCGCTGGGCGCCGGCCCACTGCCCGAGGGCGCCGAGGAAGGCGAGCTTGGCGGCGAAGTCCTTGCCGCCGTTGGGCACGTAGACCGACGCGACCAGCAGCTCCCCGAGATCGGCGGTGACGATCCGCGTCTCGTGATCGAACGCCGGATGGGAGAAGAGCGGGCGCTCCGGCGCCATCTCCTTGCTGACACCCAGGGCAACTCCCGAGTACCCGCCGGCGCCGTGCCAGTACCACCAGTATCCCGCCGCGTCATGGACCTCGGGGGGCAGCTGCTCCGGCTTGCTCTTGATCTCCTGCAGGCAGACCACTCGCGGCCGGTCGCGGCCGAGCCATTCCAGGAACTGGGTGGCGCGCGCCCGCAGGCCGTTGACGTTCCAGGTCGCCACGGTCAGGGATTGGGACATGTCAGGATCATAGTTCAGTCCTGTAACCAGTCGCGCGGATGCAGGAACTCTCGCTCCAGGCGCTCCTCGGGGGAGCCGGGCTCGGGATGCCAGCCGACCTGCCAGCGCACCAGGGGCGGGAGCGACATCAGGATCGACTCGGTCCGGCCCCCGGACTGCAGGCCGAAGAGGGTGCCGCGGTCGTAGAGGAGGTTGAACTCGACGTAACGGCCGCGGCGATAGAGCTGGAACTGGCGCTCGCGATCGCCGAAGGGCATGCCGCGGCGGCGCTCGACGATCGGCAGGTACGCGGCCAGGTAGGCCTCGCTCACCCGGCGGAGGAGCTCGAAGCAGCGCGAGAAGCCCCACTCCGCCAGGTCGTCGAAGAAGAGGCCGCCGATGCCGCGGGTCTCCCCGCGGTGCCGGAGATAGAAGTAGTCGTCGCACCAGCGCTTGAAGCGCGGGTAGACGTCGGGGCCGAAAGGCTCGCAGGCCTGCCGCGCCTGCAGGTGCCAGGCGCGGGCGTCCTCGACGAAGGGGTAGTAGGGCGTGAGGTCGAAGCCGCCGCCGAACCACCAGACCGCGTCGTCTCCCGACCAGGTCTTGTCCGCCGCGAAGAAGCGGACGTTCATGTGGCTGGTCGGCACGTAGGGGTTGTGCGGATGCAGGACCACCGAGACGCCGGTCGCGGCGAAGCCCCGGCCGGCCAGGTCCGGCCGGTGCGCGGTCGCCGCCGCCGGCAGCCCCGCGCCATGGATGCGCGAGAAGCCGACCCCCGCCTGCTCGAAGACCGCGCCGTCCCGCAGCAATCGCGACCGCCCGCCGCCGCCGCCCTCCCGCTCCCAGCGTTCCTCGCCGAAGCGCTGCCGGCCGTCCACCTCCTCGAGCGCCGCGCAGATCCGGTCCTGCAGCTCGAGCAGGTGAGCGTGCACCGCCTCGGTGTCGGGCTCGTCGCTGGCACTGGCCATGCCGCGAGCAGTCTACCTCGCAATCGGCGGCCGGCCGCCTGCGGCCCATGGCGGGTAGTGGGTCAGGAGACTGACCCACTACCCCATGGCGGGCACCCCATTTGCGTACGGTTCCGCCAGGTCCGGAGAATGATCACGTTTAATCTTATTGAAACAGGTCCATTGATCGAATCATTGACAGCGGCTTTTCTATATCATCTGTCGTGACCCGGTGTCGCAGCCGCCGGCCACGCACTTGCCCCACACGCCACGCGGCGGGGCTTGCGGCATCGAGCGTTGGGTGCGGACTTTAATACAATAGGAGGGAGCCTCGACCATGAAACAGCTTGCCGCCATCGCCTTCCTGGGCCTGTTGAGCTGGACAGCCCAGGCCCAGACCTGCCAGATCAACACTCCCGGCACCGAGCCGCTCCTCGCCAACGGCTCCATTCCCGCCGGCGTCGTGATGGTGTCCAATGACCAGGTCAACCTGTACGTGACCGTCGCCACGACCGGGGACTTCACGATCAGCCGGCTCGACGTGGCCGTCGCCACGACGCTGGCGGGCATTCCCCAGAGCGGCGGCCAGCCGAACCTGAGCCAGTTCCCTTACCGGCAGGCCTTCTCGCCCGAGGTCACCAGCTACACGTTCACCATCCCGCTGGGCACGATCACGTTCGGCACGACGGTCTACGTGGCCGCTCACGCGTCTCTCGATTCCCCGACCCAGGGGCACCAGCAGGCCTGGGGCGCGGGCACGCTCTTCCCCTGCTCGCAGGCCTGCACGTCAGGCGGCGGCGGATGCGAAGGGGACGACGGTAGCCATATCAACGACGGCGGCGGCGACGGCGGCGGCGGCGACTGTCACCACGGCGATGGGGCGCACGCCCTGGCCCAGCACGGCGCCGGCATCTTCGACGACGGGCATGGTGGGCAGCAGCAGTGCGGCGGCGGCGACGACGACCACGGTGATCATCAGAGCGTGTCCCCGCTGTGGGGCAACGGCGGCGGCGGCGATGGCGGTGGCGACAACAGCTGCAGCGGCGGTGGCGAGGACGACCACGGCGGCGATCGAGCGCATCGCCGCACTTCGTCTCACCTGAACGGCGGCGGCGGCGATGGCGGCGGCGATGGTGGTGGCGATGGCGGCGGCGATCACCATTCCGGCGGCAGCAGCGACTGCACGGCCGGGTGCGGCGCGACGTACTTCACCTACGTGGTGAACTGCGTCAGAATCGGCGAGTAGGCCGCGGGTTCGCCGTCGGCGGCAGCCCCGGGCGCCGGTGTCAACGGCGTCCGGGGCCGGCGATGCCGCCCTACCGTCCTACGCCTGGTCTTCGGCGCGAATCGGGAAGAGCTCGGCCTGGCGCCGGTCCTCGGCGGAGATGGGGACGCGGTAGTCGCCGGTCCAGCAGGCCGTGCAGTAGCTGTCGCGCGGGCCGCTGACCGAGCCGAGCAGGCCGTCGAGCGAGAGGTAGGCGAGGCTGTCGGCCTCGATGAAGCGGCGGATCTCCTCGACGCCGTGGTCCGAGGCGATCAGCTCGCCGCGCGTCGGGGTGTCGATCCCGTAGTGACAGGGCCACTCGGTCGGCGGCGCCGAGATCCGGACGTGGACCTCGGCGGCGCCGGCGTCGCGCACCATGCGCACGATCTTGCGCGAGGTGGTGCCGCGCACGATCGAGTCGTCGACCAGCACCACCCGCTTGCCGGCGATCAGCTCGCGGATCGGGTTGAGCTTGACCTTGACGCCGAAGTGGCGGATCGACTGCTTCGGCTCGATGAAGGTCCGCCCGACGTAGTGGTTGCGGATCAGGCCGAACTCGAGCGGCAGCCCCGACTCGCGGCTGTAGCCGAGGGCGGCGAACAGGCCGCTATCCGGCACCGGCACCACGATGTCGGCCGCCGCCGGCGCCTCGCGCGCCAGGCGGGCGCCCATGCGCAGCCGGGTCTGCGACACCGAGTCGCCGAACACCTTGCTGTCCGGGCGCGCGAAGTAGACGTGCTCGAAGATGCAGCGGGCCGGCTCGGGAGCGCGCTGCAGACGATAGGTCTCGATGCCGCCGCCGCGCGCCACCACCACCTCGCCGAGGCCGAGCTCGCGCACCGGCTTCGCCTCCAGCAGGTCGAAGGCGCAGCTCTCGGAGGCGAAGCAGGCGCTGCCGTTCAGGTCCCCCATGGCCAGGGGCCGGAAGCCGTTCGGGTCGCGGGCCGCGACCAGGCCGTCATTGGTGATCAGCAGCAGCGAGTAGGCGCCGCGCACCTGCTCCAGCGCCAGGATGAAGGACTCCACCACGTCGCGCCGCGGCTCCCGCGCCATCAGGTGCAGGATCACCTCGGTGTCGCTGGTGGTCTGGAAGATGGAGCCTTCCTGCTCGAGGCGGCGGCGGATCTCGACGGCATTGGTCAGGTTGCCGTTGTGGATGATGCCGAGCGGGCCCATCGAGGTCTTGACCACGATCGGCTGCGCGTTGGCGATGACGCTGGTGCCGGAGGTCGAGTAGCGCGTGTGACCCATGGCGCGCTTGCCGGGCAGGCGGGTGAGGACCTTCTCCTTGAAGATGTCCGAGACGTGCCCCATGCCGCGCTCGACGTGCATCTGCCCGCCGTCCCACGACACGATCCCGGCGCTCTCCTGGCCCCGGTGCTGCAGGGCGTAGAGGCCGAGATAGACCAGGTTCGCCGCGTCGTCACAGCCTTCGATGCCGAAGATTCCACACATGGTTCAGGGTGCGTGGTCAATGGTTCCTGGTACACCCTCGGTAACGAACCCTCGGCCGGGAATATTCTCCTGCACCCTCTTCGCTCAGAGCCCGAGCGCCCGCGGCAGCGCGGTTGCCCAGACCTCCCGCAACGCCGCCACCGGCGCCCGCAGCACGTCGCCTCCGGTCCTCATCTCCAAGGCCTCGCCGCCGGCGGCGCCGATCTCGGCCGCGGGCACGCCGGCCTCCTCGGCCTCGCGCAGCACGGCAGCGGCCGCCGTGGGCCGGCAGGCGACCAGCGCCCGCGCCTGGGTCTCCGAGAAGAGGCCGGCGCCCGCCAGCCGGCTTCCTCCGACGCCCTCGAGATCCACGCTGGCGCCCATGCAGCGGCCGAAGCAGGCCTCCGCCAGGGCCACCGCGAAGCCGCCTTCGGAGAGGTCGTGCGCGGTGGCCAGGAGGCCGCGCCCGACCAGGCGGCGCAGCAGCCGCGCCAGGCGCAGCTCCGCGTCGAGGTCCACCGCCGGCGGCCGTCCCTGCTCGACGCCGTGGAGCAGCCGCAGGTAGGCCGAGCCGCCGTGCTCGCCGCGGTCGCGTCCCAGCAGCACGATGCGGTCCCCGGCCGCGGTGAAATGCGCCGCCGGCAGGTCAGCGAGGCTGGGGATGACGCCCACCATGGCGACCGTCGGCGTCGGGTGGATCGACCGCCCCTCGGTCTCGTTGTAGAAAGAGACGTTGCCCGACACCACCGGCACCCCCAACGCCCGGCAAGCCGCGGCAATGCCCCATACCGCCTCGCGGAACTGCCAGGCGACCTCCGGGTTCTCGGGGTTGCCGAAGTTGAGGCAGTCGGTCAGCCCGACCGGCTCGGCGCCGACACAGGCCAGGTTGCGCATCGCCTCGGCAACCGCCTGCGCGCCTCCCGTCCGCGGGTCGAGCGCGCAGTACACCGGATTGACGTCCGACTTGAGCGCCAGCCCGGCCGCGGTGCCCTTGAGGCGCAGCACGGCGGCGTCGGCGCCCGGACCCACCACCGTGCCGGTGCGCACCGAGTAGTCGTACTGGTGCCAGATCCAGTCCTTGCTTCCGAGCTCGGGCGTGCCGAGCAGGCGCTCCAAGGCGCCCAGGGGCCCGCCGGGCGAATCGGGCTCCGGCACCGGTGGCGGCACCTGCCGTGCCGCCAGGTCGGCCGGGGGGGCGGCCGGCCGCCGGTAGACCGGCGCCTCCTCGGTGAGTGGCCGGATCGGCAGGTCCGCCACCCGCTGGCCGTGCCAGCGCAGCTCCGCCCGCCCCGTCGCCGTCACGGAAATACGACATACCCGAGCTGTTCAAGGTGCACGGCAAGTACGGGACGTACAACTGGTTCGCGCTGGTCGTGTACGG
>DATDGZ010000278.1:0-12658 GCA_036521795.1 Thermoanaerobaculia bacterium
AAGTAGGCGCTGGCGCGGATCTGCAGGCGCGCGCGCGGCTCGAAGCCGCTGCCGACCAGGACGTAGGCGGTCGACGAGCCGAGGATCGGCAAGACGATCCAGCCGTCGAAGCTCTCGCCGCCGGCGTAGGGCGGCACCACCGGCTCGATCTCGGCGATCTTCGTCCAGTGGTCCTCCTCGCTGTCGAAGGAGGCGCGCAGCTCGACGTAGGCGCGGTCGAGGTCGATGGTGCGCTGCCCGGACGGGTGCCAGATCGAGAAGACGAAGCGCACCTCGTCGTAGGTGCCGGTCGCGATGAAGGCCTTGCCGGCCACCAGCAGCGGGTAGCTGAAGGACCCGGCGGTGTCGGTGGCGAAGATCTCCGGCGTCGGGTCGAAGACGACCTGCCGGGCGGGCGTGGCGGCCGAGTTCATGGGTGCTCCTCGCCGGGCAGGCCCACGCCGCCGGCAACCGGTTCTGAGGCCAGGGCAAGCCGGAACGCGCGCGCGACGTGCTCGCGGATCACCGTCGGCGGCGCGTCCAGGCGGCCCGCGAGCAGCGGGAAGCCGATGCCGAACGCCACGGCCCCGGCCCGCAGGTAGGCCGGGATGTCGCCGATCCCGAAGCCGCCTGCCGCCAGCATCGGGATGTCGCCGAGCGGCTGCCGCACGGTGGCCAGGTAGGCGGGGCCGCCCACGGGCGGCAGCGGATAGACCTTCACCAGGTCGGCTCCCAGCTCGTGGGCCGCCACGATCTCGGTCGGGGTGAGAGCGCCGAGCACCAGGAAGCGGCCGGCGGCCCGTGCCGCCTCGGCCACCGGGGCGGCGACGTTCGGGCTGACCAGGAAGTCGGCGCCGGCGGCGAGCGCCTCGCGCGCCCGAGCCGCATTGGTGACGGTCCCCATGCCGATCCAGGGCGGCCCGACGGCGCCCCGCTCGGCGATCAGCTGCCGCACCAGGCCGGCGGCGCCGGGCACGGTGAAGGTGATCTCGATCAGCTCGATGCCAGCCTTGACCAGCGCCTGCGCCTGCCGAGCCGCGTCGGCCGCCGTGGCGGTGCGGACGACTCCGATGATCGGCTTCAGGCGCAGGCTCTGGGCGACCAGCGCGCGCGTGTCTACGGTCGAGGCCATGCGGGGCGGGAGTCTATCAGGAACCTCCTGGGGGCGCCCCCTCCGGCGTCGGCGGCGATTCGTCCCTTCTGTCAGACCGGGTGTGTCAAAGATGGCTCGGCGGGTTTATGATTGTCGCTCAACTGTCCGTCCGGCTGACAGCGTGGAGACCATGGCAGTCCCAGACCAGCCCGTTCTGCCTTCCGGGAAGGAGCCGATCGACCAGCTCCTGCGAAGGCTGCGGCCGCGGCTGAAGCAGGTCTTGAGCCGCTACCGGGTGCCGGCGCACGACGCCGAGGACCTGGTGCAGGAGGCCCTGGTCGCGACCGTCCAGAAGTGGAACGAGATCCAGGACCCCGAGGCCTGGATCGTGGTCACGCTCCGGAACCGCTGCGTCGTCTACTGGCGCAAGCGCCGCAACAGCCTCTACAACGCGGTCGACACGGTGATCCTGGAGCTGCTCACCGAGCCGGTCGCGGCCCCCCAGGAGCGCGCCGAGCTGCTGTGGGACCTGAACGACCTGATGGAAGAGCTCCCTGCCCGCTGCCGGAAGCTGCTGCGCCTCCGCTACGGCCTCGGCTACGACTCGTCCGAGGTGGCCGAGCAGATGGGGTACCACCCCTCGAGCGTGCGCAAGGTCGCCCGCCGGTGCATGGCGGCGCTGACCTACCAGATGGTGGCGCGCGGCTTCTCGAAGGATGCGATGCGGGTCCTGATGGAGGACGACGTCAAGAAGTAGCGCCTGGCGCGGATGGCGCGCCAGGAGCGGATGCCGAGCGCGCCAGGGCGTGTGCGGCACGCCGGCAGATACCCCGCAGGATGGCGGCCTCGCGCTCCGACAGGTGGGCCCTCGCCGCCGCCGCCCGCAGGTCGCGCAAGACTCCCGGGAAGGTGCTGTCGCGGTCGAAGCCGATCCGGCGCAGGACGGCCGCCGCCTGATCGAACAGGCCGTCCACGTCGGCGGTGGTGGCTGGGGCCTCCGCGGCGACCGCAGCGACCGCAGCGGCCGCGGCGGCGCCGGCGAGCTCGGCGCCGCCGAGCCCGTTCCGCGGACCTCCCAGCCGCGCCTGGTACAGCTCGTAGGCAAGGATCAGCACCGCCTGGGCGAGGTTGAGCGTCGGCTGCAGCGGCGCGCAGGGGACGCTCACCACGAGATTGGCGGACGCCAGCTCCTCGTTGGTGAGCCCTCCCACCTCAGGGCCGAAGACCAGCGCCACCGGCGTTCCCGGAGGGTCCGCCGCCAGCCGCGCGGGCAGCTCCCGCGGGCCGATCAGCGGCACCGCCTGACGGCGATCGCGAGTCGAGGTCGTCCCGATCACCCGCGGGAAGGGCGCCAGCGCCTCCCGCAGGCTCGCCACCCGCGAGCAGCCGTCGAGCACGTGCTGGGCGCCGACTGCGAACGCCCTGGCGGTGGGCCCCAGCGCTGCCGCCGGCTCCACCAGGATCAGCCGCCCGAGACCCATGTTGGCCATCGCCCTGGCTGCCGCCCCGACGTTGCCCTCCTCCCGCGGCCGGACCAGCACCACGGCGACGGCGGCCTCGACGACCCCCGCGCCCTCCCGGCGAGCCTCGGCCTCCTCGATTCCCATGCGCAGTCCTCTCTTTTCCGGCCGGTAGTGGGTCAGTACCCTCGCCTCGCCTCGCCTCGCCTCGCGCGCTGACCCACTGCCCCGGGGACTTCCACCACCAGCCGCCTCGTGATTTACTCCTCTCAGCACCCTTGTACCAGAGAGGGAGGAGAGTCATGGCGATCGAGACTCCGATCAGGACCTCCATCCGCGCGTACCTGATCTTCACCGGCACCGGCCCCATCCTGGTGCTCTCGACCTATCCCACGCTCACCGACGAGCGGCTGGTCGGGAAGCTCCGCTACAAGGGCATCGACAAGTTCCTCGCCTACGAGGTCGATCTCGAGGCGGTGAGGGCGCGTTACGCCCATTCGTTCGCCAACATCGTCAAGGACCTCGAGGCCGAGGAAGACCTGCGGGTGCTCGACTTCAACGGCCACCAGATCATGGCCAACTTCTCGCTCGACGAGCTCGGCGAGCCGATCAAGTTCGGCGGTTAGATTCGTCAGCTGGTGGCGCCGGCTCGTCCGGCGGGCTGGCACTCGCTCCGGCCACGAACCACCGCCAGTCGTACCCCAGGGCACTGAACAGCCGGCTGGTGGCCGGCAGGGGCAGGCCGACGACGTTGGTGTAGTTGCCGTAGATCGCCTCGACGAACAGCGCTCCCACTCCCTGCACGGCGTAGGAACCGGCCTTGTCCAGGGGCTCTCCGGTCGCCACGTACCAGTCGATCTCGCGCGGGCTCATCCGCGCCAGGCGCACCCGCGAAGCTTCCACCGCCGTCTCCAGCCGTCCCCGGGGCTCCCCGTGCAGCGTCACACCGGTGAGCACGGTGTGCTCGCGGCCGGCAATCGAGGCCAGCATGCGGCGGGCATCGGCGGGGTCGCGCGGCTTGCCGAGCAGCTGCCCGTCCAGCACCACCACGGTGTCCGCTCCCAGCACCAGCTCGCCGGCTTCGCACCGCGCGGTGGCCTTGGCCAGCGCCAGCCGGCGCACGCAGGCGGCCGGCATCTCGCCGGGGTGAGGGGTCTCGTCGACGTCGGCGGCGCGGACGGTGAACGCCAGTCCCAGGCCGGCCAGCAGCTCGCGCCGCCGCGGCGAGCCCGAGGCCAGCACCAGGCGGGGGAGCGAGCGGCTCACAGGCGGGGGAGCGCGCGGCTCAGGGGTAATATCCCGGGACCGTGCGGGCCTCGAGCCCGGAGCGGCCGAGCTTGACCTCGACGGCGCGGAACTTGCCGTCGTTGCCCTGCTTGGACGACTGGTAGGCCAGGAGGTACTGCGAGCGCAGCTCGGTCTCGATGCTGCGATAGGTGCCGCCCAGATCGATCGCCTGGTTGATGAAGTAAGAGCGGCCGCCGGTCTCGGCGGCGAGCTTCTCGAGCTTCAGGCGGATGTCGGGCTGGTTCGCGATCGGTCCCAGGCCGATGGTGTAGAAGGCGATGCCGCTGTGCTTCGCGTACTCGAGCGCGTCGCCGTAGCGAAAGCGGCTCCCCTCGTCCTTGCCGTCGGTGAGCAGCACGATGGCGCGCTTGCCGCGCACGCCGCCGAAGTAATAGAGGGCGTAGATGATGCTGTCGTAGAGGGCGGTGTTGCCGTCGGCCCGCAGGCCGGCGAGCCCGCCCGCCAGCACCTCGCGATCGTTGGTGAAGCGCACCGCCAGGTTCGGCTGCCCGTTGAAGGTGATCACCGCCGCCCGGTCCTTCGGCTGGATGACGGTCTGGAAGAAGCGCAGCGCCGCCTTCACCGCGGTGTCCAGCTGCTCGACCATGGAGCCCGAGGTGTCGAGCAGCACGCCGGCGTAGATCGGCAGGTCCTGCACGCGCTCGAAGCGCCGCACCGTCTGCTCGGCGCCGTCCTCGTAGACCTTGAACACGTCGCGGGTCAGGCCGTCGACGGGCCGGCCGCGATGATCGGTCACGGTGGTGTACAGCTCGACCATCTGGACGTCGATGCGCTCGCCGGAGCTCGGCGAGTTGACCAGCACCAGGTCCTCGCTCGAATTGCCGTCGGGCATGTACGCCACCGCCCGCACGTAGGAGAGCTTGCCGGTCTCCGGGATCAGGATGACCTGCGTCCAGGGGGGTTGGTACAGGGAGGCCACCAGCGTGTCGTCGCGGTAGAACTCGACCCGATCCAGCTTCTCGCCCTCGGGGACCTCCACCTTCGCCTCGGCGCGCAGGCTGGCGGTGTAGTGCCTGCCGGCCTGGGGCTCGATGAGCCTGACGCCGAAGCGGTGGGGCCCGGCGTTGAGCAGCAGCTGGTCCTCGGCCAGCGGCTTGCCGTTCGCCGCCTCGGCCACCGCCTTGATGACGTGGGCACGCGGCTGCGGCCCGAGATTGAGGTCGACGCTGAACGGCGGCCGCCTCTTGATCAACTCCGGATGGCCGTCGAGCAGGAAGCGGACGTGATCGACGTCGCTGCCGGCAACCACCGCGTCGACGCGCACCGAGCCGGTCAGCAGCCCCTCGGGAGGCGCCAGCAGCCGCACGCTCTGGTCGCCGGAAGGGATCGAGCGGTTGGCCTCCGCCAGCGCCGCCGCCATGGTGGGGCCTGCCGCCACGCCTGCCGCCGGCGCCGCGGCTGGCGCCTTCTCCCCGGCGGCGGCCTGGCTCGCCGCTCCCGCGCCGCCGGTGCCGTTCGCGGCGGCGGCGGCCTCGGCCTCGGCGGTGATCGCGGGCACCTCGAGCTCGCGCTCGGCGCGGAAGTAGCGCTTGCCGCCGATGTCTTCGAGCTTCAGCATCAGGGTGTAGGCGCCCGGCCTGAGATAGCGCTGGAAGACCAGCGGGATCTCGGCGGACGCCCCGCCGGCGGCGGGCCGCGTGGCCTGGGCTTCGGGCAGGCTGAACCGGTAGCGGAAGTGCTCGAACAGCTGGTCCTTGCGCAACACCTCGCCGTCGACCATGAAGCTGTAGAAGGACTGGTCCTGCAGGCGCTGCGGCGACGCCGCGTCGCGCGGCACCCGCAGCAGCCCCTGCACCACGGTGCGGCTGCCCGCGCGTCCGGGGAAGGAGAGCTCGAGCTCGGCCGGCAGCGGCTGGGCGCCCGGCGGCAGGTCGGTGGATGCTGCCGCGAAGCTCGACAGCCACTCGTCGCCCGGCTTCGGCACCACCTGCCCGCGCGCCTCGAGCTGCGCCTCGTCGATCGCTTGCGACAGGTAGCCGGCGATCTCGTCGCCGTCGGGGCAGTCCGCGAGCGCCGAGAGGTCCGGCTGCGCCGGGTTCCGGGCGCGCCCCTGCAGCGTCAGCAGCGCGTCGGCCCCCTCGCTCGGCGCCCACAGCCGGGAGCGGCCGCGCGTGGCCCTGCCGTCCTGGACGAAGACCAGCGTGAAGCCGCGGCGGACGTGCGGCGTGCGGTCGTAGGCCCAGATCTCCAGCGGCTGCACCACCTCCAGGCAGCGCGAATGGAAGACGTGCGCGGGCTCGCCGTGGATCAGCAGCATCCGCGCCCGGTCCTCCACGACGTTGCCGAAGCGCTCCTGGGCCAGCTTGAGGCGTTCCTCCCAGGCGTCTCGCAGCTCGTTGCGGGGCGTCTCCGGATAGGGGTCCCGCACATCCCAGAATCGCTGGATGAAGTCGTCGCGCTGGTAGTCGCGGGTCAGCGACAGGAACACCTGGCGCTCGCGCTCGCTGATCAGCGCCGCCACCTCGTCGAGCCAAGCCCGGTACTTCGGCGCGAGGTCAGTCGCCGCCGCCGCCGGTTCCGCCGGAGCGGCTGACGCGGCGCCTCCCGCGAGCAGGGGACGCGCCGGGACCATCCAGGTCAGCAACGCTGCCAGGCCGGCAATGCCGGCGATACCGGCAACCGGGGCAGGGCCGGCAAGGACCAGCAGCAGGCGGCAGTGCCGCCACCGCAGAGCACTCCACATCATCGCCATCCTAACCGCCGTCGCCGACGTCGGCAAGCGGCCCGGGCCTCTACCGGAACAGCCGATCGAGCTGCAGGGCGAACCCTGGGAAGAGAGGGCTGGTGAGCGGGCCGTCGCCGCGCTCCCTGAGCAAGCGGGCGGCCTGATGGAGCCCGGGGACGCCGGGGCTGACGGCCCGGTAGACCTCGACCCATTCGGCCTCCGGGTCGATCATCCAGTATTCGGCGACGCCGAACTTCTCGTAGAGGCGGAGCTTCTTCGTGGCGTCGATCTTCCTGGTGCCGGGCGACAGGACCTCGACGACGAGGTCGGGAGCGGCATGGATGTAAGGGCGACCGATCCGCTCGAGCCGCTCGGTCGACACGAAGAGCAGGTCCGGCTCGACGACGTCGTAATCGGAGAGGATGACGTCCAGCGGGGCGAAGAAAGCCTTGCCGAGGCCTGTCGCCTCCAGGTAGCCGCCCAGATCGAGATGGAGTTGGCCCAGGACGAGCTGATGGCGGAGCGTGGGAGACGGCGTCACGAAGTGCTCGCCGTCGATCAGCTCGTGCCGCTTGCCGTCCTCGGGCATCGCGAGGAGGTCGGCATAGGTGAGCCTGGTGGAAGTCGTCGCCATGGCACATTATTCTAGACGGAAAAGCGGCCTGAGGTTGCGCACCGCGAGCCACTGGTGAGCCCTTCGCGGCCGCCGTGGTGAGGGCCGCGCCGCTCGCTCGTTCAGCTGGTACCTTGGTACTACGGGTAGCCGCGCCATCGCGCCGCGAGCGTTGGAGGAACTGACGCCGAAGCGAAGGTGGTCGCTGAAAGTAGCGGTCGGTGTCGGGCACCTATCGGAACAACCGGTCGAGCTGAAGGTCGAGCCCTGGGAAGAGAGGGCTGGTGAGCGGACCGTCGCCGCGCTCCCTGAGCAGGCGGGCGGCCTGGTGAAGCCCGGAGAGCTCGCCGCCGCCGCCGCTGCCGGCCCGGTAGACCTCGACCCATTCGGCCTCCGGGTCGATCATCCAGTATTCGGCGACGCCGAACTTCTCGTAGAGCCGGAGCTTCTTCGTGGCGTCGATCTTCCTCGTGCCGGGCGACAACACCTCGACGGCGAGGTCGGGAGCGGCGTTGATGTAGGCGCGACCGATCCGCGCGAGCCGCTCGGTCGACACGAAGAGCAGGTCCGGCTCGACGACGTCGTAATCGGAGAGGACGACGTCCAGCGGGGCGAAGAAGACCTGGCCGAGGCCGTTCGCCTCCACGTAGCCGGCCAGGTCGAGATGGAGGTGGCCCAGCACGAGCTGATGGCGGGGCGTAGGAGACGGCGTCACGTAATGCTCGCCGTCGATCAGCTCGTGCCGCTTGCCGTCCTCGGGCATCGCGACGAGGTCGGCATAGGTGAGCCTGGTGGAAGTCGTCGCCATGGCACACCATTCTAGACGGAAAAGCGGCCTGCCGTTGCGCACCGCGAGCCACTGGCGAGCCCTTCGCGGCCGCCGTGGTGGGGACCGCGCCGCCCGCTCGTTCAGCTGGTACCTTGGTACTACGGATAGTAGCCGTGCAGCGTCTTGACCTCGACTCCTGAGCGGTCCACCTTGACGTCGACGGTGCGGAAGTTGGTCTCGGGGCTGGTGTTGGTCGACTGGTAGGCGACCAGGTACTGCGAGCGCAGATCTTCCTGGATCTTGGCGTAGATCGCCGCGAGCTCGGCGGCGCTCTTGATGAAGAAGGCGCGGCCGCCGGTCTCCTCGGAGAGCTTGGTGAGCTTGCGCTTGTCGATGTCGTCGCCGAGCCCGATGGTGTAGATGGTGACGCCGGAACGGCGGGCGTCGTCGAGCGCGTCGTCGAAGGAGAAGCGGCTGTTCTCGTCGCGGCCGTCGGTCAGCAGCAGGATGGCGCGCTGGCCCTTGACGCCGTTGAAGTAGAAGAGAGTGAAGATGATGGTGTCCCACAGCGAGGTGCCGCGCTCCGCCTTGAGCCCGGCAAGACCGCCGGCCAGCGTGTCGAGATCGTTGGCGAACTTGACACCGATGTTCGGGTGATCGTTGAAGGTGATCACCGCCGCGCGGTCCTTCGGCTTGATGGTGTCCCTGAGGAAGCCCAGCGCCGCGTCGCGCGCCTGCGGCAGGGCCTTCTCCATCGATCCCGAGCTGTCGAGCACCACGGCGGCGTGGATGGGCAGGTCGTCGACCCGCTCGAAGCGCGTGACGGTCTGGCGCACGCCGTCCTCGGTGACCGAGAAGTCTTTCTGGGCCAGGCCCAGGACGGGCCGCCCGCCGCGGTCGAGCACCGAGGTGTAGAGCTCGACGAACTGGACGTTGAGCTGCTCGACGTTGTTGTCGGGCGCATTGACGAACACCAGGTCCTCGGTGGCGTTGCCGTCGGGGGTGTAGGCGACCGCCCGCACGTAGGCCAGCTGCTCCCGGTGCAGCACGATCGGCTGGGTCCACGGCGGCTGGTACAGCGTCGCCACCAGCTGCTCGTTGAGGTAGAACTCGACGTGGTCGATGCTCTCGCCCTCGGGCACGTCGGTCTCGGCGCGGGCGAGCAGGCTGCTCTGGTAGCGGTGGCCCCGCTGCGGCTCGGTCAGGCGGACGCGGAAGCGGTGGACCGGAGCGTTGATGACGATCTCGTCGCTCGCCACCTGGTTGCCGGCGATGTCGAAAGCCGTCGCGAGCAGGGTGCGTGACCGCGGCAGGTGGCCGAGATCGAGCTCGACGCTGTAGGGTGGCTTGACCTTGGTCAGGATCGGCTTGCCATCCAGCGAGAAGACCACGCGGACGACGTCGTGGCCGGTGAGCAACGTATCGAAGCGCATCAACCCGGTCTGCAGCTCACCGCGGGGCGCGATGAGCTTGAGGGTGTTCTCGCCGGTGCCGATGGCGGCGTTGGCCTCCGTCAGCAGGCGGGCGCTCTCGGGATCGGCGGGCGGCGGCGGCGGCAGCTCCTTCTCCACGTGCGGCACCGCCAGCTCTTCCTTGATGCGGCAGATCTTCTGCGAGTTGAGGTCCTCGAGCTTCACGATCAACGTGTACTCGCCGGGCCGCAGGGGGCGCTGAACGATCAGCGGCAGCACGGCAGGGGCCTGACCGTTGCCCGGGAACTCGAACTTGTAGCGGAAGTTCTCGAACAGCTTGCCGGCCTCGAGCACCTCGCCGGTGAGCAGCAGGTTGTAGGAGCGGCGGTCCGCCAGCTGCAGCACGCTCGCCTCGCCGGCCGGCACGCTGACCACCGCCTCCAGCATGGTGCGCTCGCCGAAATGCCCGGGGTAGGACACCTCCATCTTGGCCGGCAGGTTCGGCGCGCCGACCGGGATGTCGGTCGAGTAGGAGTGGAACGAGCTGATCCACTCGCCGCTGGGGCCCCGGGGAGTGGACTCGAACTGGGCCACGAAGGAGCTGTAACCCATGGTGCCCTGGTTGTTCACCCAGGCGATGGCGGCGGCGATGGAGTCGCCGTTGCGGCAGCCGCCGGCGATCTCGCTGACGGAGTGGTTATTCTGCCCGTCCTGGAACAGCTCCGCCAGGCCGATCGCCGGCTCCCACATGCGGAACTGCCCGGCCCCCCAGACCTGGTAGAAGACGATGACGAAGTCGCTGCCCATGCGTTCGCTGCCGTGGTAGAACCAGGCTTCGATCGGCCAGAGCAGGACGTTGCAGCGCTCGGCGACCAGCGCGGTCGGCGGCCCGTTGAGCAGGAAGATCCGCGCCCGCTCGTCGGTGAGCCTGCCGAAGCGCGCGCGCGCCTCCGCGATCCGTGCCTCCCAGTTGCGGCGGAACTCGCCGTTGGGGCCGCCGCGGTCGCGGACCTCCCAGAAGCGTTCGATGAAGGCGTCGCGCTGGTAGTCCTCCTTGAGGTCGAGGAAGGCGCGCTTCTCGTCCTTGGTGATCAGGGCCTCGACCTCCTCGAGCCAGGCGCGATACTGCGGCGCCAGCGCCTCGAGCGCCTTCTTCTGCTCCTTGGTCAGGGCGGGCTTGAAGAGCCCGGCGTGCGCGGGGGGCACCGGCGCCGCCACGGCCAGAACCGCCAGCAGGACCGCCGCCAGCGCGCGCGTCCGCCCCGCCGCCGGTCCCGGCCGGGCGGCGCGTGCGGAGGCCCGTGCAGCTCCCGGTGCCGGTGCCGGCTCGGGTCGGGGTGTCGGGAAGGGTGTCGTTCCGGGGATCCTGGTCCAGATCGCCATCGTCTCAGCTCGCCAGCTCCGGGTCGCTCTTGCGAGCACCCGCGCTTGCACTATACGCGCCACCCGCAGGCGCCGCCATTCCGCCGGGTGCCTTCTATCGACTTCTATCCATGGGTGGCCTCAGGGCGGCCCGCGGTTCAGGCGCCAAGCCGGTGCACTGGCCGGTGGTGCACTAGAATAACGCGGCCATGTCCGACGTCGTCTATCTCGATCACAATGCCACCACGCCGCTCGACCCGCGCGTGCGCGAGGCGATGCTGCCGTGGCTCGGCGAGCGCTTCGGCAACCCGTCGTCGATCCACCGCGTCGGCCAGGCCGCGCGCAACGCGGTCGAGGAGGCGCGCGAGCACGTCGCGGCGTTGATCGGCGCGCGCCCCCCGGAGGTGGTGTTCACCGCCTCCGGCACCGAGGCCAACGACACGGTGGTGGCGAGCGCTGTCGAGAGCGCCCGCCGGTCCGCGGCCGGCGGCGGCCACCTGGCGGTCTCCGCCGTCGAGCACCCGTCGGTGCGCCAGGCCGCGGCGCGCGCCGCCCGGGCGGGCCTGGAGGTGACACGGGTGCCGCCTGGCGAGGACGGCGTGGTGCCGGCGGCAGCGATGATCGGCGCCCTGCGGCCCGACACCCTGCTGGCCTGCCTGATGCTGGCCAACAACGAGGTGGGCACCCTGCAGCCGGTCGCCGCGGTGGCCGCGGAGTGCCGGGCGCGCGGCATCCCGCTGCTCTGCGACGCGGTGCAGGCGGTGGGCAAGGTGCCGGTCGACGTGGCCAGCCTGGGAGTCGATCTGCTGGTGCTCGGGGCGCACAAGTTCGGCGGCCCGCTGGGCGGCGGGGCGCTCTGGATCCGCGACGGCGTCGAGGTCGAGAGCCTGCTGGTGGGCGGCAGCCAGGAGCGCCGCCGCCGCGCCGGCACCGAGAACGTTGCCGCCATCGTCGGGCTGGGCGCCGCCGCGGCGCTGGCGCGAGACGAGGTGGGCGGACAGGACGGACAGCTCCGGGCCCCGCGGCCCCTGCACTTGGCAGCGTTGCGCGACCGCTTCGAGGCGGGTCTGCGAGCGGTGCCGGGCGCGATCGTCCACTGCCGCACGGCGCCGCGGCTGCCGAACACCTCGCACGTGGCGTTTACCGGCGTCGAGGGGGAGGCCCTGCTCATCCGTCTCGACCTCGCCGGCTTCGCCGTCTCCACCGGCTCGGCCTGCTCGTCGGGCACCGTCGAGCCGAGCCAGACCCTGCTCGCGATGGGACTGTCGCCCGCCGAGGCGCTGTCCTCGATCCGGGTGAGCTTCGGGATCGCCAATCACGCGGCGGAAGTCGATCGGTTCCTCGCGGCGCTGGCCCGGGAGGTGGCGGCGCTGCGCCGGCTGACCGGCAGCGCGATGGCTGCCGGCGCGACGGTTGCCGGCGCGACGGTTGCCGGCCATGCCGCCAGTCAGGCCGCCGCCGGCGCGCTCGCCGACACCGGTGGCGCGGGACGCCGGTGAGCGAGCCGGCGGCCGCACCGGCCGGGCTCGTCGCGGTGGCGATGAGCGGCGGCCTCGACTCCTCGGTCGCCGCCTGGCTGCTGGCGCGCGCCGGCCGGCCGGTCGTCGGCTTGTCGATGCTCCTCTGGGACCAGTCGGCAAGACCGCGGCACGGCCGCTGCTGCGGCGCGCTCGACCTCGGCGATGCGAGGCGGGTGGCGCAGCAGGCCGGGATCCCCCACTACACCCTGCGGCTCGACCGCGAGTTCCGCCGGCAGGTGGTGGATCCCTTCGTGGCCGACTATCTCGCCGGCCGCACGCCGAGCCCGTGCGTGCGCTGCAACACCTGGATCAAGTTCGACCTGCTGCTCGACCGCGCCCGCCGGCTGGGCGCCGAGCGCCTGGCGACGGGCCACTACGCCCGCATCCTGTACGGTGCCGCCGGCCCCGCCGGCGCCGCCGGCGGCGAGGGCCCCGAGCTGCACGCCGCCCTGGATGCGAGCAAGGACCAGAGCTACT
>DATDGZ010000279.1:0-32481 GCA_036521795.1 Thermoanaerobaculia bacterium
GACGCCGCGGCCTACCGCGGCCAGCGGGTGCGCTTCCGGGCCGCGGTGCGCACCGACGACAGCCGGGCCCAACTCTGGCTGGCGGTGGAGCGGCCGGACCATCGGCCAAGCTTCTTCGACAACATGGCCGACCGGCCGATCGCATCGAACCGCTGGCAGGTCTACGACATCGTCGGCGAGGTGGCCGCCGACGCCTCCAGGATCGGCATCGGCCTCACCGTCAACGGCGACGGTCGGGCCTGGATCGACGCCGCCGCTTTCGCGGCCCTGGGGCCGGCCGCGGACGCGCCGCCGCGGCCGCTCTCCGCGCGCGGCCTGACCAATCTCATCGCCTTCGCGCGGCTCCTCGGCTACGTCCGCTACTTCCATCCCAGCGACCAGGCCGCGGCGGCCGACTGGGGGAGCTTCGCCGCCGCCGCGGTCGCCGAGCTCGACCCGGCCGAACCGGCAGCGGCCGCTCCCGCTGCACCTGACGCCACCGCGCCCCCCGCATTTGCAGCGCCCAGGCGCACCGGATCTGCCGCGGCCATACCGACCGGCGCGGCAGCGATCGCAGCGGCCGCAGCGGCGTCGACGGCGCCCACCGACGCCGACAACCTCGCGACGGCGCTGCAGCGACTGTTCGCGCCCCTCGCCCCGACGTTGCGGGTCTTCGCGGCCGGCCGGCGGCCGCCGGCCCTCGACCTCGGTCCGCCGGCTGGGGTGCCGCCCGCCGAGCTGCGCGCCGTGAGCTGGCACCACGCCGGGCTCGGCGTCTCGGGCGGCCTGTCGCTGTTCTCCTCCGTGCGGATCCACGGCGATCCCGGAGGCCCTGGCCAGCCCCCACCCGCCGGCCCCGATCCGCGGGTCCCCTTCGCCGCGGACCTGGGCGGCGGCGCCTCCTGCCTGCTCCCGCTGGCGGTCTGGGCCGATGCCGCTGGCACCCTATCGCACGCTCCGCCAGGTCCGGCAGGCAGCACCGGTACGGCGCCGGCCGGCCGCGCTGCCGCGGCGGCAGGCGCGCCGAGACCGGGGTCCGCGGCAGCTGGGTCGCCAGCCGCGACGGCGGCCACGACGGCGGCCGAGGCAGCAGCAGCACCGCTGGCGGCCCCGGTGTCGCTGGACGATCGCAGCTCCCGCCTGGCCGTCGTCATGCTGGCCTGGAACGTCCTGCAGCACTTCGACCCCAGCCTCGCCGCCGGCGGCGTCGCCCGCGCCGTCGCCTGGCGGAACGCCCTGGCGGTGGCGCTCGGGGAAGCGGCGGAGAGCGCCGGCGCCGAATCGCTGATCGACGTCCTGCGCCGCATGGTGGCGGTGACGAACGACGGCCAGGCCACGGTCGCCGGCGCCGGCGACCGCCGGACCTTCGGCCTGCCGCTCCATTGGGACTGGATCGAGGGGCGCCTGGTGGTGACCCAGGTCGGCGCCGGCGTCTCAGGGTTGCACCCCGGCGACGCGGTGACCCGCATCGAGGGCCGCGAGGTCCGCTCCGAGCTGAACGCGGCGGAGGCCGAGGCGGCGGCAGCGACGCCGCAGTGGCGGCGCTGGCGTGCGCTGACCAGCCTCGCGCTGGGAGAGCGCGGCGAGCCGGTGCGCCTCGACGTCGAGCCTCTCGCAGCGCCGGCAGCCGCGGCGGGCGCCGGCGGCGCTCGCCGCGTGGACCGCGCGGGTGGCGCCGGCGCCGGCAGCGGAACGACAGGATCGGCGATCCAGGCGGTGACCGTCATGCACGACGCCGCGCCGGGCCAGCCGGCGACCGTCGAGCCGCATGTGGATGCGGTGCGCGAAGCCCGTCCGGGCGTGCTGGTCGTCGACCTCGGCCGGCTCTCCGAGAGCGAGCTGCAGGCCGCCCTGCCGCGCCTGGCCACCGCCACCGGGATCGTCTTCGACCTGCGCGGTTACGTGCGCTCGACCGACCTGCTGCTCGCCCACCTGCTGGCGGCGCCGGTGGACCCTCGCCGCGAGATGGTCCCGACCTGGCCCCGGCCGGACCGCGAGGCGGTACGCTACCAGGCGATCGAGACGCAGATCGCGCCGGCCGCGCCGCGCCTGCAGGGCCGCCTGGCGTTCCTCGGCAGCGCCCGCGACGTCGGCGCCGCCGAGAGCTTCCTGGCCACCGTCGCCGAGCTGCACCTGGGCGCGATCGTGGGCTCTCCCACCGGCGGCGCGAGCGGCAGCGTCGACAGCGCGCCGCTGCCGGCGGGCATCACCCTCATCTGGACCGCCACCCGTCCCGCCGCCGGCGCGCCGCCGCCGGGGACCCCTGTCCTGCCGACCGTGGCGGCCTCCCCCACCCGCCGCGGCATCGCCGCCGGCCGCGACGAGGTCCTCGACAAGGCGCTCGAGCTGGTGGCGCCTGCCGCGGCGGGCGGACCCTAGCCCGAGCGCTCTTGGCCTGGACGTATGAAGATGATAGCTCTTGTACGTACGCGAGGGACGTATGGATACCAAGCTGACTCTGAAGCTCGACCAGCGCGTCATCGACAAAGCCAAGGTGTATGCCCGACACCGGGGCGTCAGCCTCTCGCGGGTGGTAGAGAGCTACTTTCTCGGCCTGACTCGCGACGAGGCGCCCTCTTCGCGAGAGCCGACCGGGATCGTCGCCGAACTGGCCGGCATCCTGGCGGGCAAGGACGTCGACGTCTCGAAGCAAAGCTATGCCGACTACCTGGTCCGCAAGTATTCATGAGCAGGCGGATCTTCCTCGACACCGATGTCGTCCTGGACCTGCTGCTGGCGCGAGAGCCCTTCTTCGCCCCGGCGGCAGACCTCTTCCGGAAGCTCAAGCTCCTCGTGCGGGTGCTTCCGATCGACGAGAAGGTGGTCGATCTCGCGCTCGCTTCTGCTTTCAAGGATTTTGAGGATGCCCTCCAATACTACACCGCCTTGGCCCACAACGTAGTCGCCGTCGTCACCCGCAACAAGCGAGATTATCGCGCAGCCAAGATTCCCATCCTGGATCCTCGCGAGTGTATCGAGCTGTTCGGAGCTTCGTCGTAGCAGTCAGACACCGCCGCTTCACCGGATTGCAGGCCCGCGGCTACCGGCCGCGCTGGTAGGGGGTGATGTTCTCCCACTCGCTGGCGTCGGAGCGGGCGACGACGGCGACGACCGGCTCGGTGTCGCTGAGGTTGAGGACCTCGTGGGGGACGCCGGGCTCGATGAAGATGAAGTCGCCGGCCTGGTTCTCGATCGACTTCGCCAGGCCGGGGCCGTACTCGTGGCGGACACGGCCGGCCAGGATGTAGAGCATCACCTCGAAATCGACGTGGACGTGGGCGTAGGCGACGCCGCCGGGCGGGATGGTCGCCACGTTCATCGACAACCGGCGGGCGTTGACGTTCTTCGCCGACAGGCCGGTCTTGTAGCGGATGCCGTTCCAGTCACGGTGGGTGGCGCTGCCGCGCACCACCAGGATGCCGTCGCCGCCTTCGACGCGCCGCGCCAGGTCCTCGTCGGTGTCAGGGCCGGACATCGCTCACACGTAGGGCTCGAGCTCGGTCCAGGTGTCGGTCTCGAGCGTCTTCTTGAGGTCGACCATGAAGCGGTCGGCGTCGGCGCCGTCCACCAGCCGGTGGTCGTAGGTGATGCCGAAGTAGCACCGCGTCCTGATCGACAGCGAATCGTTGCCGTCCGCGTCCTCGACCACCACCGGGCGCTTCTCGATCGCGCCGACGCCGAGGATCGCCACCTGCGGCTGGTTGATGATCGGGGTGCCGAACAGGCTGCCGAAGACGCCGGGGTTGGTGATGGTGAAGGTGCCGCCCTGCACCTCCTCGGGCTTGAGCTTTTTCGAGCGCGCGCGCTCGGCGAGGTCGTTCGCCGCCTTGGCGAGACCGATCAGGTTGAGGTGGTCGGCGTGCTTGATCACCGGCACGATGAGGCCGTGACCGAGATCCACCGCCATGCCGAGATTGATGTCCTTCTTGTAGACGATGTTGGTGCCGTCGATCGAGGCGTTGACCTTGCGGTGCGCCTTGAGGCCGTTGACCACCGCCTTGAAGATGAAGGGCATGAACGTGAGCTTGGTGCCCTCCTTGCGGGCGAAGTTGTCCTTGGCGCGGGCGCGGATGCGGGCGATGCGCGACATGTCGAAATCGAAGATGGTGGTGACGTGCGCCGAGGTCGCCTTCGAGTAGACCATGTGGGCGGCGGTGATCTGCCGGATCTTCGACATCGGCTCGATCTCGACGTCCTCGCCCTCGACGTACGCCGGGACGTAGAAGCCGCCGGCCGGGCGCAAGGGCTGCGGCGCGCCAGCCGGCGCAGGGGCCGGCGGGACGCCGGCAGGCGGGGCCGGCACGGCGGCGGGCCGGGCGGGCGCCGGCGCCGTCCGCCGCTGCTCGAGGAAGCTCAGGATGTCGCCCTTGGTCACCCGCCCCTGGGCGCCGGTGCCGGCGACCTCCTGCAGGTCGACGCCTTCCTTGGCGGCGATGCTGCGCACCAGCGGGCTCGAGAACTTGCGCAGCCGCTCGCCCTCCGAGACCTCCTCGCGGTCCGACTCGCGGGCGAGGTCCGAGTCGCCCTCGTCGCGGCGCACCTCCTGTTGCTCCTGTGCCGCTGCCGCGTCCGCGCCTGCGGCCGCCGGGGACGCCGGTGCCGCCGGGGACGGCACGCGGCGGGGGCCGCTCGCGCCGGCAGCGGCGCCTTCGCGGGAAGTCTCCTCGCTCGCGGCGGTCTCGGCCGCGGGGGCCGCAGGCTTCTCGGGGGCGGCCGCCGCTGCCCGAGGGGCCGAAGCGGGCGCCGAAGCTGGCTCGCTCGCGGCGGCGGCCGGGGCTGGAGCCTGGGTGGCCGGAGCCGCACCGCTGCCCGCCTGAGTCGCCGCGCCCGGAGCAGAGCCCTCGGGGGAGGCGCCGGAGGCGCCTGCCTCGCCGATCGTGGCGACGACCTGGTTGACCGGGACGGTCTCGCCCTCCTGGTTGCGGATCTCGATCAGCACGCCGGCGGCCGGGCTGGGGATCTCGGCATCGACCTTGTCGGTCGAGATCTCGAACAGCGGCTGGTCGCGCTCGACCTTGTCGCCGATCTTGACCAGCCACTTGGTGATGGTTCCCTCGGCGATCGACTCCCCCATCTGGGGCATCACGACTTCCGTAGCCATGGCAATCCGTCTCCGCTTGCGATCTCTTCCGATCAGTAGCTGGCCAGCTCACGCACGCGGGCGGCGAGCTTGTCCACGTTGGGCAGATAGGCCTCTTCCAGGGTCGGGCTGTAGGGCACCGGCGTGTCGGGACAGCAGAGCCGGTGGACCGGCCCGTCGAGCCAGGCGAAGCCGCGCTCGGCGATCCGCGCCGCGACCTCGCCCGCCACCGAACCGCTCAGCTGCTCTTCCGTCAACACCAGCACCCGGTTGGTCTTGCGCACCGTCGCGAGGATCGCTTCCTCGTCGAGTGGCTTGACGGTCCGCAAGTCGAGGACTTCGAGGTCGATGCCTTCGGCGGCGAGGCGCTCGGCCGCCTCGAGAGCCACGTGGAGCATAGCACCGTAGCTGATGACCGACAGGTCGCGGCCCGGCCGCGCCAGGCGTGCCTTGCCGAGAGGCACCAGGCCGTCGGCGGCGCTGCCCGCGGGGGGCTCGCCCGCCTCGCCCGCCTCGCCCGCCACGCCCGCCGCCAGCGGCGGCCCCTGCGGCGCCGGACCCGTCCGGAGCTGGGGCAGCTCCTCCTTGATCCGGCGATAGAGGAACTTGTGCTCGAAGTACAGCACCGGGTTCGGGTCGCGAATCGCCGCCTTGAGCAGGCCGTAGGCGTCGGCCACGGTCGCCGGCGCCACGATCTTGAGGCCCGGCGTGTGCTGGAAGTACGACTCCGGGTTCTGGCTGTGGAAGGCCGAGCCGTGGACGTTGCCGCCCGCCGGTCCGCGGATGACCAGCGGCACCTGCTGCCCCCAGCGGTAGTGGTTGGGGGCGGCGAAATTGATGATCTGGTTGAAGGCGCAGGAGATGAAGTCGATGAACTGCATCTCCACCACCGGCCGCATGCCGAGCATGGCGGCGCCGATCGCCGTCCCGACCATCGCCGATTCGCTGATCGGGGTGTCGATCACCCGCTCCGGCCCGAAGCGGTCGAGCATCCCCGCGGTCACCCGGAAGGGGCCGCCGTACGTGCCGACGTCCTGGCCGAGCAGGAAGACGCGGGGATCGCTCTCCATCTCCTCCCACAGCGCCTGGCGGATCGCCTCGAGATAGGTGACCACGCTCACGTCGCGTATACCCCCGCGAAAGCGCGCTCGGGCGGCGGCATCGGCGAGGCCAGCGCGAAGTCCATCTCCGTCACCAGCTCGGCGTCGATGTCCGCCGCCGTGCGCGCCAACTCCTCCGCGGTGGCGAAGCCGGCGGCCACCAGGTGGCGCTCGCAGCGCTCGATCGGGTCGCGCTGCCGCCACCTCTCGACCAGCTCGGGCGGCACGTACCCGGCGTCGTCGTGCTCGGCATGCCCCTTCATCCGGAAGGTCTTCGACTCGATCAGCGTCGGTCCGCCGCCGGCGCGGGCGCGCTCGACCGCCCGCTTGGTGACGGCGTGGACCGCCAGCACGTCGTTGCCGTCGACGATCTCACCCGGGATGCCGTAGGCCGCGGCCCGCACCGCGATGTCCTGGATGCGCATCTGGCGCGAGGTCGGCGTCGAGTAGGCGTAGCCGTTGTGCTCGGCGATCACCACCAGCGGCACGCCGAGCACCGCCGCGAGGTTGAGCCCCTCGTGAAAATCGCCGGTCGAGGTGCCGCCGTCGCCGATGTAGGTCAGGGCCACCAGGTCGCGGCCCTGCATCCGCCCTGCCAGCGCCACCCCCGCCATTACCGGGATCAGCGCGCCCAGCATCGAGATCGGCGCCACCAGGCCGCGCGAGAGGTCGCCGAAGTGGGTGTTGCCGTCCTTGCCGCCGGTCGGGCTGCCGCCCTTGGCCATGTACTGCATCATCACCTCGCGCGGCTTGACCCCGCGCACCAGCATCGATCCCAGGTTGCGGATCAGCGGCCCCATGAAGTCCTGGGGCGCGAGGGCGTAGGCGCTGCCCACCGAGGTCGCCTCCTGGCCGCGGCTCGAGTAGAGGCCGCCCACCACCTTGCCCTGCCGGTAGAGGTTGCCCAGCCGATCCTCGAGCATGCGGTTGAGCTTCATGAAGCGGTAGAGCTCGAGCTGCTGGGCGGCGCTCAGCTCGGTGGCCGCCAGGCCGCCGGAGGGAGCGGCTTCGGGGGCGCCCGCCGCAGCCGTCGTCGCCGCGGCGCCCTCCGCCGCGGCCGGGGCGGAGCGCCGAACCCTGCCTTTGCCGGTGTTGCTCTTGGCCATGAAGCTCCTCGCGACGACGCGCTCAGGGTGCGGCGCGCGCTTCAGAAATGGATGGCGTGGCCGAAGGCGGCGTGGGCCGCCTCCCCCACCGCCTCGGAGAGCGTCGGATGGGCGTGGATGGTGTGTACCAGCTCCTCGTCGGTCGCCTCCAGGTGCAGCGCGGCGCAAGCCTCGGCGATGAGGTCGGTGGCGCTGGCGCCGATGATGTGGACGCCCAGCAGCTCGTCGTACCGGGTCTCGCGCACCACCTTGACGAAGCCGCCGGTGTGGCCGAGGATGGCCGCCTTGCCGAGGGCGGTGAAGGGGAACTTCCCCACCGCCACGTCGTAGCCGCGCTCGCGCGCCCGGGCCTCGCTCAGGCCGACGCTGCCCACCTCCGGATCGCAGTAGGTGCAGGACGGGACGTGATCGTAGTTGATCGGCCGCACCGGCTGGCCGGCCATGTGCTCGACCGCCAGGATGCCTTCCGCCGAGGCGACGTGGGCCAGCCACGGGGTGTTGACGACGTCGCCGATGGCGTAGACGTGCGGCAGGTTGGTCTGCATCAGCGGGTTGACCTTGACGTAGCCGCGCTCGAGCTCGATCCCCAGCGCCTCGAGACCGATGCCCCCGGTCACCGGGCTGCGGCCTACGGCGGACAGGAGCAGCTCGGCCTCGATGGTCTCCGGGGTCTCCGGGGTTCCCGCGGTCCCCGGGTTCTTCGAGGTCCCGGCCTTGCCTTGGCGCTCGATGGTCAGGCGGACGCCCGTGGCGGTGCGCTCGGCGGCGGTCAGGCGCGCGCCGGTCAGCACCTTGATCTTGCGCTTGCGCAGCGCGCGCTCGAGCTCCGCCGAGACCTCCTCGTCTTCGATCGGCAGGATGCGCGGCAGCATCTCGATCAGCGTCACCTCGCTGCCGAACGAGGCGTAGAGCGAGGCGAACTCGGTGCCGACGGCGCCGGCGCCCAGCACGGCGATCGACTTCGGCACCCGCTCGAGCAGCAGGACGTGGTCGGAGTTGAGCACCCGCTCGCCGTCGGCGGGGGCGATCGGCACGTCGCGCGGCACCGAGCCGGTCGCGATCATCACGAAGCGGGTGGAGAGGACGCGCTTGCCGTCCTTGCCGTCGACCTCGACCTGGTGCGGGCCGACCAGGCGGCCCGTCCCCTGCAGCATGCCGGTGACCTTGTACTTCTTGAACAGCGCCTCGATGCCGCGGGCGTTCTTGTCCACCACCTTGCGCTTGCGCTCATGGGCGCGGGCGATGTCGAGGGTGGGCGCCGGCACCTGGATGCCGTGCTCCGCGACGCCGCGGATCTCGTCGAGGAGCGAGGCGGTGTGCAGCAGCGCCTTGGTGGGGATGCAGCCGCGGTGCAGGCAGGTGCCGCCGAGCTTGGGGTCCTTCTCGACCACCGCCACCTTCAAGCCGAGCTGTCCGGCACGGATGCCGGCGACATAGCCGCCGGGGCCGCTGCCGACGATGATCAGGTCGAAGTCTTCTTGCGCCATCAGGTCTCCCAGGTCACATGAGCTGCAACGGCGACTACAACACCCGGCGGCGGTCCGCCGATTCCTCCCAGCTGGGGTGCCGCGACTGGCGACAGCCGGAGCCGCGGCCTTCCAGCCGGGGTGCCGCGACTGGCGACAACCGGAGCCGCGGCCGCGATGCGGGGGCCGCGACGGCGTGGCAGGCGGTGGGGCGCTCAGGGTTCCGGGGTGGCCGCAGGGGCTGCCGCGACCGCCACGGAACCCGCGGGCAGGGCCGCCGTTGCCGCCAGGGGCACGGCCCGGAACCGCCCCGGCTTCTCCTCCACCACCCTCCCCAGGGGAGCCTCGACCTCGTGCTGGAACATCGCCAGCCACCCCTCGGCGGCCGCCCGCGGCAGCCACATCTTCTTGGTCTCGAGCGTCGTCATCGGGAACAGGTCCAAGCTCATGATCCACGGATAGGGGACGTGGGCGACCGTGGGCACCAGGTCGGCGAAGAAGACCGCCTTGCCGCCGTAGTCCGCCGCATCGCGCGACTCGAGCCGATCGCCATCTGTGCCGTGCGAGCCATCTGTGCCGTGCGAGCCATCTGTGCCGTGCGAGCCATCCGTGCCGTGCGCGCCGTCCGTGCCGCCCGTCCCACCCGCGTTGCCCGTGCCGCCCACGCTCCCCAGGCTCCCCACGCTCCCCACGTTCCCATCGACCAGCACGATGCACATGTTGGCGTTGTGCCCCGGCGCGCCGACCGCGCGCACGCCGGGCATGGGCTCGCAACCGCGATCGCCGTCAAAGAGCCGCACCACGCCGGCCGCGAAGAGCGGCTCCCAGTTGCGTGCGTCGTAGCTCGCCCGGTCGCGCTCGTTGGGGTGCCGGGCGTGCTCGACCTCGCCCCGCTCCAGCCAGTAGACCGCGTTCGGGAACGTCGGGACCAGCTCGCCGCCGGCCGCGCGCCGCGTGTTCCAGCCGCAGTGGTCGAAGTGGAGGTGGGTCTGCAGGACGTGCGTCACCTGCTCGATCTCGTAGCCGGCGCGGCGGATGGCGTCGGGCAGCCGCACCGCCTGCGGGTCCATGCCGACGAGATCGCGGAAGTGCGCGTCGTGCTTGTCGCCGATGCCGGTGTCGACGAGCAGCAGGTCGCTGCCGCGGGCGATCAGCAGGCAGTTGGTCGCCATGCGGATCCGGTTGCGCTCGTCAGGCGGCTTGACCTTCTCCCACATCGTGCGCGGCACCACCCCGAACATGGCCCCGCCGTCGAGGCGGAACTCGCCATCCGAGACCAACGCCAGCTCGAGGTTCCCCAGCCGCATCGCCGCCAGAGTGTATCCCTCCTCCCCGACCCGCTCCAAGGGCGGCGCCGGGGCCAAGCCCCGGCGGTCTCGCCGGTCCCCGGGGATGGCGGGGTTAGTTGAGCAGTTTATAATCGCCCGCGTGGCCCCTGACGACGAGGGACGGCGGGCGCAGAGCGCCACCGACAGCCGCCGGATGCGGCTCGGCCGGCTGGAGAGCCTGGCCGCCCTGGCCGGCGGCATCAGCCACGAGCTGAGCAATCTCGCCGCCTCGGTGCTGATGTCGGCGCAGGTGTTCGAGGGCTCCTGCCAGGACGATGCCAGCCGCCAGGTGCTGGCCTCGCTCGACCAGCTCGCGCGTCGCCTCCAACACGCCGGGCGCCAGCTCCACTGGCTGGCGCGCGGCGTCGCCGGCGAGCCGACCATTTTCCAGCCTCAGTACCTGCTCGCCGACATTCAGAAGCTCGCCCGCGTCGCCTTCCCGCCTTCCGTCACGGTCATCACGCGCTATCCCCCGGATCTCTGGCCCCTGGCCGGCGAGCCCCTCCTCGTCTTCCAGCTGCTCCTGGCCCTCTGTCTCGAAGCGCGGGATCACTTGCCCGCCGGCGGTACCCTGATCCTCGAAGCCCGAAATGAGGAGATCGGCGAAAGGGCTGAAAGCGGCGAGAGCGACCGGAGCGGCGAAAGCGGAAAGCACCGCCCCACCCGAGCGGCCGGCCGCCCGACGGCAAGAAGCGCGCCGCCTGGCCGCTACGTGGTCCTCGAAGCGGTTGCCGAGTCCTCCGAACCAGCCGAGTCAGGTGCTGGTATCGCTGCGAAGGTAGGCAGCGCCAGCGACGCTGGAGATCGCCAGCGCCCCGCCACGACCGGCCAGCCGGCCGCAGCCTCCCTCCGCCGCCGCAAGGCCAGCGAGGCCAGCCGGGCAGCGAGAGCCTCCGGCGGTTTCACCGAGCCCCTGCATCAGGGCAGGGCCGTCCGCGGCAGGAGAGCCTACCTGCCGGCGGCGCTCATCGGCGAGCCGGAGGCTTGACCAGACTGAGCAAGGTTGCAGCGTCCCGGGCAGAATCGCCTACCCAGGCCCGCTCTCCTCCACTCGCTCGTTAAGCCGCGCGAACATGGCTTCCAACTCGCGGCTGCCGTGGAACACTCCAACCAACTCGATCCCTTCGGCAACGGGCCGATAGATCAGCGCATACCGCTTGAAGTTGTACCGCCGCAGCTCCGCGTGCAGCCCCTCGCAGCGACGTCCAAGGTCAAATGGGGAATTCGCCAGCTTGCGGCACTCCCGCTCCAAAGCGTCGATGAAGCGCTCGGCGTTAACTGGGCTGTCCTGAGCGATGTAAAGGCCGATCTCGATGAGGTCATCTTCTGCGGCAGGAAACTTCTTGACGCTTCCCATGAGACGGTTAGTGCCGCTCTTCCTTTCTCGCCTCCACCTCGGCGCGGATGCGCCGCTTGACCTCGGAGAAGTCCATCGGTGTCGCAGGTCCGCTCGCGAGGCGGCGCTCGATCTCCGCCTTGAATGTTTGGGCACGCGCATCCAGAGCCAGGTCTTGCTCCTCGAGCGCACGCAAGGCGGTGCTGATCACATCGTCCGCCGAGCGGTAGCGCCCACTGGCCACTTTGTCCTGCACCAGTCGCTCGAGCTCTGCCGGGAGATGAACGTCCATACTTGCCTCCCTACCTTACCGGTTCGGTTCATGCCTACCGCCATGCTGCCAGGCTGAAGCGCATGGTCCCGGCACCAGCCTACCATCGAGCGGCAACTCGAATACCCCGCCCTCGGCCTGGCCTCATTCCTTCAAGCAGACGATCGGGTCGATCCTGGTCGCCCGGTGTGCCGGCAGCGAGATCGTGGCCAGCGCCACAACGAGCAGCAGGGCTACGACCGCGGCGAAGGTCAGCGGGTCGGTCGCGGTGACGCCGTAGAGCAGGCCCGACACCACCCGCGTCGTGCCGAGGGCCAGCAGCAGGCCGAGGCCGAGGCCGGTGAGCACGACGGCCAGCCCCTGGCGGAGCACGCGCAGCAGGACGTCCTGGCGCGCCGCGCCGAGCGCCATCTGGATGGCGATGCTCTGCCGCTGCTGGGCGACCGCCTGCGCCATGACGCCGTAGATCCCGAGATTGGCGAGCAGCAGCGCGATCCCCGCGAACACGGACATCAGGACCAGGTTGAAGCGCCGCCCGGCGAGGGAGCCGGACACGACCTCGTCGAGGGTGCTCACGGCATAGACCGGCATCCCGGGATCGACCTGCCAGACCGCCGCGCGCAGCGATGCGGCCAGCGCCGCCGGGTCGCCGCCGCCGCCGCGGATGACGAAGACCATGGTGGGCGCCCAGTCGGCGACCGAGAACGGCAGGAACATCTCGGGGCCGGCGGGATCGCCGAGCGCACGGTGCCGCACGTCGCCGACCACGCCGGCGATGGTCATCCACGGATGCGCGGGCGGCGCGCCGGGCGCCCCGAGCGCGCCGAGCCGGAAGCGCCGGCCGATCGGGTCCTCGCCGGGCCAGAAGCGGCGGGCCATGGCCTGGTTCACGACCGCGGCGCCCGCGCCGGGGCGGCTGTCGTGGCTGTCGAGCAGACGCCCGCGCACGAGCGGAATGCCCACGGCCCGGAAATAGTCTCCGCCGACCAGCCGGTAGGAGGCCCCGGGCTCCTGGCCCGGCGTGAGCGCCCGGCCTTCCGGAACGAAGTTCCAGAACGTGTCGTCGCCAGCCAGGGGCAGGTCGCTGATCATGCCGACGCTTGCCACCCCGGGGACGGCGGCGAGGCGCTGCAGCACCTGGTCGAAGAACCGCGCGATTGGCCCTGGTCCGGGATAGGCGGCCGGCGTCACGGTGAGCTTCATCGTCAAGACGCCATGGGGCCGGAAGCCGGGGTCGACGCGGAAGAGGCGGATGAGGCTGTTGGTCATCAGCCCGGTCCCGATCAGCAGCACCACGGCCAGGGCGAGCTCGCCCACCACCAGCGCCGCGCGCACCCGCCGGCGCTTGACGCCACCCGTGCCGCGCGCGCCGATGCGCAGCAGCTGGTTGAGGTCGGTCCCATAGACCGAGGCCGTGGCGGCCAGCGCCAGCGCCAGGGCGGTGAGCAGCGAGACGGCGAGCGCCACGCCCAGCGCCGGGACGTCGAGCCGCACCTCCTCCAGGCGCGGGATCCCGGGCCCGGCAGTGAGGACGAAGAGCCGCACCGCCCAGGAGGCGAGCAGCGAACCCAGCGCGCCGCCGAGCAGGGCGAGCGCCAGGCTCTCGACCAAGAACTGCCGCAGCACCCGCGGGGCGCCGGCGCCCAGGGCGGCGCAGACGGCGAGGTCGTGCTGCCGTCCCAGGGCGCGCAGCAGGAAGAGGTTGACCACGTTGAGGCAGGCGATCAGCAGCACGCCGGCGGCCGCGCCCAGCAGCAACCATAGCGGCCTGGCGACGTCGCCGACGATGACCATCTCGAGCGGCTCGATCTCGAGGCCGAGGTCCTTGTCCGCCTGCGGGATCTCCCGCCCTAGCTGGGCGGCTGCGCCGGCCAGCTCTTGCCTCGCCCGGGGCATCGTCGTGCCCGGCCCGAGGCGGCCGACGACCCTCAGGATGCGCGCCCAGGGATTGGCCTTGACCGGATCGCCGGGGTGTAGCACGAGCGGCAGCCAGATCTCGCTGCGCGAGCTCGGGAAGTGGAAGTCGTCCGGCAGGATGCCGACCACCGTGGTCGGCCGGCCGTCGAGCCTCAGCGTCCTGCCGACCAGGCCCGGGTCCGCTCCGTAGCGCTGCCGCCAGAAGCCCTCGCCGAGCAGCACCACCGGCTCGGCGCCGGGGCGCTCGTCGGCGGCGACGAAGGCGCGCCCCGCGATCGCCCTACGGCCGAGCAGCGGGAAGAGGTCGTGCGTGACCAGCGCCGCCTCGACCTTCAAGGGCTCGCCGGCGCCAGCGAGCTGCACGCTCTTGGACGGATAGATTGCCGAGAGGCGCTCGAGGCCGCGCACGCGCTCGCGCAGGGCGATGAAGTCCGGTACCGAGACCGGCGCGGCCGAGGCCTCGCCGCGGTCCGAGCGCAGGCTCTCCGAGATCTCGACCAGGCGGCCGGCGGCCGCGTAGGGCAGCGGCCGGAGGACGATCGCGTCGAGGACGCTGAAGACGGCGACGGTACAGCCGATCCCCAGGCCGAGAGTGAGGATCGCGGTGAACGTGAACCCGGGAGTGCGCGCGAGCGCCCGCAGGCTGAAGCGAAAGTCCTCACCCATGCCCGCCTCCTTACCCGTCTCCTGAACCGCCTCCTTACCTGCCTCCTGACCCGCTCCCGCCTCCTGCCCCGTCTCCTGGCCCGCCTGCCGCCCCGTCGCCCGGCCCGCCTCCCGGCGCGCCTCCTGGCCGCGCCTTCAGCTCTCCAGCCCGGCGCGGAAGGCGTAATGCATGATGTCGGCGTTGGTCCTCAGGTTCATCTTCTGCAGCACTCGCGAGCGGTAGGTGCTCACCGTCTTGACGCTCAGGTGGAGCTCGGCGGCGATCTCGCCGGTGGTGCGGCCGGCGGCGATCTTGCGCATCACCTCGAACTCCCGGCTCGAGAGCAGCTCGTGCGCCGGCCGGTCGCCGGTGCCCGACAGGTCGGTGGCGAGGCGCTCGGCCAGGTTGGAGCTGACGTACTTGCGGCCGGAGGCGACCTTGCGCACCGCCTCGAGCAGCACCTCGGGCGGCACGTCCTTGGTGATGTAGCCGTCGGCCCCCAGCTTCAGGCAGAGCACGGCGTACTGGTCCTCGGGGTGCATGGTCAGCATCAGCACCCGCACCCGGGGGTTCACGCGCTTCAGCTCCTGCGCCGTCTCCACGCCGCCCCGCCCCGGCATCGAGACGTCGAGCAGCACCACGTTCGGATTGGACTCCCGCGCCTTGACCAGCGTCTCCTCGCCGGTCGCGGCCTCGGCCGCCACCACCATGTCGGGGGCGCTCTCGAGCGTTCGCTTGAGCCCGATGCGAAAGATCGAGTGGTCGTCGGCGATCAGCACGCGGATCATGCCGCATCCTCCGGCGGCCACAGCCGGCGCTCGGCCGCCGCCTCCTCCACCAGCCGCTCGCGCACGTCGAGGACCTCGTCCAGCCGGCCCATGAAGAGATCGAGCAGCCGCGGATCGAAATGCGCGCCGCGGCCCCGGCGCATCGTCTCGAGCGCCTCCTCCGGCGGGTGAGCGGGGCGATAGGGCCGCGTCGTGGTCATGGCGTCGAAGACGTCCACCACCGCGCAGATGCGGCCGGCGAGCGGGATCTGCTCACCGCGCAGCCGGCGCGGATAGCCGGTCCCGTCCCAGCGCTCGTGATGGCTGAGCGCCACCACCTGGCCTTGCTGCATGAGCTCGGAAGGGGAGTCGTCGAGGATGCGGCTGCCGATCAGGGTGTGCGACTCCATCACTGTCTTCTCCTCCTCGTCGAGCGCGCCACGCTTGAACAGGATGGCGTCGGGAATGCCGATCTTGCCGACGTCGTGCATGGTCACGGCGTGGCCGAGCACCTCGGTCTCGCCCGGCGACATGTGCAACGCCTTCGCCAGGACCACGCTGTAGCGGCTGATCCGCAGGATGTGGCGGGCGGTGTCGGGGTCCTTGAGCTCGGCCGCGAGCACCAGGCGCCGGATGGTGTCGACGTGCGCGAAGTAGGTGCGGCGATTGGCGTCCGCGGCAACCTCGCAGGTGCGGCGCAGCTCCTCGGTGCGGCGCGCCACCTGCTCCTCGAGCCCGGCCTGGCTGCGCTTGAGAGCGTCCTGCGCCTCCTTGAGCCGCAGCTGCGACGAGATCCTCACCAGCAGCTCGGTCTTGTCCACCGGCTTGGCGATGAAATCGCTGGCGCCCGCCTGGATCGCCTTCACCCGGTCCTCGCGGCTGTCGAGCACGGTGACCAGGATGATCGGCAGGTCCGCGGTCCGCGCGTCCGCCCGCACCCGGCGCGCCACCTCGTAGCCGTCGAGCCCGGGCATCATGACGTCGAGCAGCACGAGGTCGACCCCGAGCGCCAGCTTGGCCAGTGCCTCGAGCCCGTCGCGCGCCGTCTCCACCTCGTACCCGAGGCTCCGCACCAGGCCCCCGAGGAGGGCCAGGTTCTGCTCGACGTCGTCGACCACCAGGATCCGCCGCGCCTCGTTCATGAACCGCTCTCCACCTGCCAATTCTCGCTCGCTGCCGGTGGCGGCTCGTCCCCCGGCGGCTCTTTCCCGGCGGCGGGCTCCTTGCCGGCGGGGCGCAGGCCGGGGATCTCGACGTGAAAGGTGCTGCCCTGTCCCTCGCCGCGGCTCTCCACCCAGGCCCGGCCGCCGTGCAGGTCGACCAGGCGCCTCACCAGCGCCAGCCCCAGGCCGGTCCCGGGCTGGCGGCGGGTCAGCGACGAATCGGCCTGCTCGAACATGCGGAAGAGGCGCTCGTGGTCCTCCTGGTTGATGCCGATGCCCGAATCCGCCACCGCCAGGCGCACCAGCGGCGGCGCGCCCTCGGGCGGCGGCTCGGCCCACACCCGCAGCTTGATCCAGCCGCCGGAGGAGGTGTACTTCACCGCGTTGTCGAGCAGGTTGAGGGCGACCTGCTTGAGCCGCACGGGATCGCCCTCGACCTGCGGCAGGTCGCGGGCGACGTCCACCTCGAGCGTCAGGCCCTTGCGGCGGGCCGCCTCGACCACCGGTACGGCGAGGTCGGCGAGCAGCGCGCCGAGGTCGAACGGCGCCCGGTCGAGCTGCAAACGCCCGGACTCGAGGCGGGTGAGGTCGAGCAGGTCCTGGAGCAGACGGCGGAGCTGCTCGGCGGCGCCCAGGATATTGGTGACCGCCTGCCGCTGGCCGTCGTTCAGCGGACCGAAGTGCCCGTCGACGAGCATCTCCGGGAAGCCGATGAGGGAGTTCAGCGGCGTCAGCAGCTCGTGGCTGATGCGCGACAGGAACAGGCTCTTCGCCAGGCTCGACCTCTCGGCCGCCTCCTGGTTCGCCCGCCGCGCGGTGACGTCACGCTGGGTGGTGATGAAGTGGGTGACGCGCCCGGTGCGGTCGCGGATGGGCGCCGCCCGGAAGGACAGCCAGATCTCCGAGCCGTCCTTGCGGCAGGCGGGGACCTCGCACTCGACGCTCCGGCCCGCCGCCATCTCGGCGCGCAGGCCCGCGAGCGTGCGGCGGTCGGTCCTGGGGTGGTCGAACAGCCGCGCCGGCTGGCCGACGGCTTCCTGGGCGGCGTAGCCGGTGAGCTCGGTATAGGCCGGGTTGACGAACACCAACCGCGGCTCGTCGACGTCGGCGACCGTGATCGACACCGCTTCGTTGGCCGTGCACAGGGCGGCGGCCAGCAGCTCGCGCAGCTCTTCCGGCAGGTCCGCGGGCGGCAACGCCGCGGCCGGGCCGACCGCGGCCCCACCGGTGGCGCCGGGGCGCGCTTCGTGCTGCTTCGACATCGTGTGCTTGCCTGCCTGCCGCGAGGCGCCGGCGCCGCGCATCCCCCGACGTCCTGCAGGACGCCCGGTAGGAGTCGTGGGCGCCCTCGCATCGCCGGGTCACGGCGCTTCGAATTCTCGAGTCCGACGTCAATCGGTACTCCGGAGAATACGCCGTGCCGGCCCAGTCGCGCAACTACTCCTCCCCCGGCGCCCTCGGCGAAGCGGCAGCCATGGCCCTTGGCGACGCCTGGCTACGCCTGGCTATGCCTGGTATGGGGTGTCCGCGGCAGCAGCATGCTCCACGTGCGCCATGGGCTCCTGGGGCTCCACGGCCGCCGCGGGCGCCACCGGCCCCGCCTGCTGCGCGACCAGCTGCTCGAGGCGGCTCAGCGTGTCGTCGAGGCGCTGCACGACCGAAGCGCTCGATCCCGCCGCCGATGGCGATGGCCGGGATGGCGGCGCCGGCGCCGGCAGGCGCCGCCGCCCGGCGCTGGACAGGCCCACCTGCTCCCAGAGGTCGCGCTCCTCGATCAGCACGTCGCGGCGCAGGATGACGCCGTGGCGGGCGAACACCTCGGAGATGGCGTCGTAGTGCGCCAGCAGGTAGCGGCGGGTGGACTGGTAGGCGTGCTCGCAGACGGCGCGGCGCTCGGAGAAGCCGAAGATGTTGGTGAACGCCATCAGGTAGTCGTCCCGCTCGGGCTCGAGCAGCAGCACGTCCGCCTTGCCGTACTTCGCGGCGTAGGCGGCCATGCCGACCTCGAGGCGGGAGTGGACGATGGTGCGCAGGGTCTGCGACAGCACCGTCGGCAGGCCGCGCTCGACCAGGTTGCCGCCCTGCATGTAGCCCTGCTCGACGGCGTGCACGGTGTCGACCGAGACGATCGGATTGATGCAGATCACCAGCCCGGCGCCGGCCTCGAGCGCCACCGAAGCGTGCAGCGTCTTGAGCAGGATGCCGTCGACGACGTGGCGGCCGTCGATCTCGACCGGCGGGTAGAGCCCGGGCAGCGCCGTCGTGGCCTGCACCGCGCGCGAGATCGGGACGTGGTCCATGCCCGGCTCGCCGAAGCACACCGCCTGCCCCGAGTCGAGGTCCGCCGCGACGATCACCAGCCGCTTGCCGAGCTGGCGGAAGTCGTCGGTGCGGGACTTCAGACGAAAGATCTTCTCGACGTAGGCGCGGATCGGCTCGTTGTCGAAGACCGCCACCGGCAGCGCCCGCCCGAGCCGGGTCAGCGACTCGAGCAGGGTGAGGTCCGCCCGCTTGCGGGCGTACTCCCGCAGCGCTTCGCCCAGCAAGCGCGGGAGGGCGCGCAGGCTGCGCCGCATCTCGCGCACCGACGGCGTGAGGAAGGTCTCGGGGACGAACGGATGCTCGCCCGGCTCGTGGGAGACGATGGCGCGGCACATCTGCGCCGTCGTCAGGTCGTTGGCGAGGCAGGCGTTGATGAAGCCGCCGGCGCTCACCCCGACGTAGAGGAACAGCCGGTTCAGGTCGAGGCCGTCGCAGCACTCGTCGAGGGCCCGGAGGGCGCCGATCTCGTAGATGGCACCCTCCGGAGCGCCTCCTGCCAGGGCCAGCGCGACCCGCTGAGGCATCGGCGCCGCCGCCTTCTCCCTACGCTCCTCCGTCCCCCTCTCCGTCAGGGCCACCCTCGGAGGACCCGCGCCGGGCTCCCCCACTAGACGACCTTCGAGGCGCTCTTGACTGCCGGCTTGTGGACGGCGGGCTTGTCGCCGCCCGCATGCGTCGCGGGAGTGACCCGCGGCCGCAGCAGCTCGACCTTGGCGTTGAGCTCCTCGACGCGCTGCGTCAGGGTGCGGATCTCCTCGCGGGTGGGCACGCCGAGGCGGTGCAGGGCCGCGGTGATGGTCTCGTCGACCTTGCTGCCGAGATCGTCCCAGGTGCTGCCGGCCTTCGCCTTGGCCTTGTCCACCACCTCGCTGGCCTTGTCGACGACCTTGTCGACCTCGACCTTGCCGCGCGACTCGACGTCGCGGCCGCGGTCGACCAGGCGGCTGAACAGCTTCGTGCCTTCCTCCTCGGCGGCGGCCAGGGCGCCGAGCCCGGCCAGCCAGATGCGGTGCGCGGTGTCCTTCACGTCGTCCTGGAGCTTGCGTTCGTTGCTGGTGTTGCTCGTGGTCTTGGTCGTCATGGTGCTCCTCGTTTTCTAAGGCAGCCGGGATCCCGGGGGAGCGGCGGCCGCGTTGCAAGCGTCATCGGTGGATCCGCGGCGGATGCCCGCCCCGGAGGCATCATCAAAGGCTGCGGCGGCGGCCGCCCGGACGCTGCCTGCGGACTCCTGGGAGCCCGGCGCCTCGGCCAGTCCCACCAGCACCTCGGAGTCCAGCGCGGCCAGCGACACCTCCAGCTGCTCGAGCCGGGTGCGCAGGCCCGACATCTCCTCGCGCGCCCGGCGCACCGGCGCGAGGCGATCGATCGACGCCTGCACCAGCCGGTCGACGCCGTGCTGGACCTGCTCGACGCCGCTGTGCACCGCCCGCTCGCCCAGCCGCACCAGCTCGTGCAGGAGCTCGCTCGGCAGCGAGGAGGTGCCCCGGCGGCCCTCGTCCAGGATGATCTGGGTCAGCGTCTGCGAGGTGACGTCGCCGGAGGTGGCGTTGTCGAGCACCCGCACCTCCTGCCCCTGCCGCACCCACCCCGCGATCTCCTCGAGCGAGACGTAGCGGCTCTCCTCGGTGTCGTAGAGCTTGCGGCTTTCGTAGCGCTTGATGAGCCGGATCATGGGTCCTCCTTGCAGCGATGACGGGCACCCCGGGGACCGTCGCGACGGCCGCCTCCGGAGAACCTCCGGAGCCCGGCCGCGGACCCTGGTCCGCCATGCACGAAGGGCAGATTACCGCAGTGCGGCAAAGATGTCAAGAACTCTATGACGCGGTGCGGCAAGGCGAGTCAGGAAGCGGCCGGCGGGTGAGGCCCCCAGCATGGGAGACGCGCTCAGGCGTTCTACGGAAAAAGGACGAGGTGTTAGACTTGGCGTGACTGCAACCCTCTCGGATGGCGTCATGAGCGTCTTTCTCTCCTTCTCCTCCCCGGACCGCAAGATCGCCGCCAAGCTGCGAGAAGCGTTGGTGCGGCTAGGCTTGGAAGTTCAGTCCGATGACCTGGCACTCGAGCCTGGTGCCGAGCGGCGCCGGCATCTGGAAAAGGCGATCGGCTCGGCCGACATGATCGTCGTGCTGGTGAGCGCGAAGGGACCCGACGAAGCTCAGCAGTTCAGCTGGCAGGAGGCCCTATCCGCGGTCTGGCAGAATCCTTCCAAGAAGATAGGCGCCCTCCTCCTCGGGAGCACCGAGGTGCCTGTGCCTGCCTTTTTCTATAGCAGCAAGCGCCCCTTCATGGGTTTCCGCATCTTCGACCCGCAGAACTTGCAGGAGATCGAGAGCGCCGCGCAGGCCGTGGCCGATTCGCTCACGGACGCTCCGGCACGCCGCGGCAAGACGCGGGGAGTACTCGGGGGGCTCGGCGATTCAATCCATCTTCCGGCGGGGGAGCCGCCGTCGCGTGGTGAACGCCTGGAAGAGATCCAGCGGTACGCCGAGCGTCTCAAAGAGCGCGGCTAGGAACTCCTCCTTATCGGTGTTGGGCGGGGAGGCGCGGCATGGGATCGCGCGAACACTTCGGCAAAGGCAGGCTCGTCACCGACCGGGCGCATTCGGTCTTCATCAACTGCCCCTTCGATTCAGACTTTGCTCCTCTGTTCGACGCCATCGTCTTCTCCGTCGTCTGCTGCGGCTTCATTCCACGGAGCGCGCTCGAATCGGGCAACGTCTCCGACTCGCGCATGGACCGTGTCGTGCAGGCAATCTTCTCCTCGAAATACTCGATTCATGACCTCTCCCGTTGCCGTGGCGAAGGCAGCGAACAGCTCGCCCGCTTCAACATGCCGCTCGAGCTCGGGATCGCCATGGCCTGCCGCTTCAAGAGTGCGAGGAGAGCGGACCGTCACGATTGGTTACTCCTCGTTCCCGAAGGCCACCTCTACCAACGCTTTATCTCTGATCTCTCGGCTTGGGACCCGAAGGCACACGATGGCAAGATCACTTCCGTGGTCCCGCGGGTCGTCACCTGGCTGGCGACTCGGCCGGACGCAGTGGATACGCCGGACCCACAGGAAGTGCTCAGCGCTTTGCCCCAGTTTGAGGCAGCTCGCCAGAGACTGACGAATCAATGGGGCATGGAGGTGCCCTGGGCGGACCTGGTGCTGGCAGCCATGAAGGCATCGGGTCGCATCGAGCCTGGGAGAATCTGACGTTGCAGGCCATCATCGGCTTCCTGGTCTCCTCCATGCTGCCATCGACGACGTTGCCCGGCCCCGTTGCCGCCTGCACCTGCGTGCTGGTCGTCATCGGCGCCGTTGCATGGCTGGCGCCGGGCCTCCCCCGCGGGCTCTTCTTCTCGGTCGCGGTCCAGCCCTGGCTCCGCTCGACCCCGGAAGGGAGCCATGTCCTGCGGTGGTACCGGATGAAGGTGGCGTTGCACACGCTGATCGGCTTCGTCTTGCTGGTCTTGGCTTACCCTGCCGCAGGCACCCCGGTCCCCTGGTTCGTGGCGATGCTGGCAGGTCTCGGCTGGCAGCTTGGCGGCTGCTTCTTCGCCTTCCAGGGGGCGCGCCGGCAGGTGCTGCCGCATGGCGTCGACCCGGCCGCCACGCAGGAGGCCGAGACCCTGCGGCGGCGGGTGGAGCTGCCGGGTGGATGGACCCTGCAGGCCGGCCCTTTCGCCGCGCTCGCCGGCGCCGCGCTCTACCTCCGCTGGCGCTGGGCGGAGCTACCGGAGCGCTTCCCGATTCACTGGGGCTTCGACGGCCGGCCCAACGGCTGGGCGAACCGCAACCCCGCCGGCGTCTTCGGCCCGCTGCTCATCGCCGCCGTCGCCGCCGGCAGCATGGCGCTCTTCAGCAGCCTCCTGCGCCGGGATCGCAACACCCGTGGCGCGGAGGCCGCCGGCGCCGCCGAGCGCCGTTTCCGCCGCGCCGTGCTGTGGTCCCTGCTGGCCACCGAATATCTCCTGGTCCTGGTCTCCATCCAGGTGAGCCTGCTGCCGCTCGCGGCCGCCGCGGCGGGAGGGACGGCCGGGCCGCCCAGGATCGCGCCGTTCGTCGCGCTGATCCTGATCTTCGTCGTGACCGTGACGATCATCCTGGCCCGCGTCGGCCGTGGCGCCCGTCTCGAGGCAGCAAGGAATGGCGCCGCGAAGCAGCAATCCGGTGGTGTCCAGCTTGGCCCCAGCTCCCCCGAGAGCCGCTGGAAAGCCGGGATCTTCTACGTCAATCCGGACGATCCCGCGCTCTTCGTCCAGAAGCGCTTCGGCATCGGCTACACGCTCAACTTCGGTCACCCGCTGTCATGGCTCATTCTCGGCCTGAGCATCCTGGCGCCGCTCGCCGTGGCGTTCTGGATCCAGCACGCCGCTCGGTGAGCAGACGGAGGCCGGTCGCCATGGAAATCACCCAACTTCCCTTCGGCGTCACGGACTGGTCGGCGGTCGAGCCGGCGGAGCACCCTGGGGAAACCGGCCGCGCGCTCTGGCGCACCTGCCATTTCGGGGCGATGCGCGTGCGCATGGTGGAGTACTCGCCCGGCTACCTCGCCGATCACTGGTGCAGCAAGGGGCACGTCGTGCTGTGCGTCGAGGGACGCTTCGAGACCGAGCTGGCGGACGGCCGCGTCTTCGTGCTAACCCCCGGCAAGAGCTACCAGGTCGCCGACGGCGCCGAGCCCCACCGCTCCTCCACCGCGACCGGGGCGAAGCTGTTCATCGTCGACTGAGGCGTGTCGGCAAAGGTCAGGTGCTCGATCGTATCGAGCTTCGAGTCGAGCCCTGGAGCCCTGCAGGCGATCCCCCGCGCGGCACAACGCACCAGTTCGCTCAGGCGCGGTGGACAGCGAAGGGATTCTCGACGGTGACCCCGCCGTAGCTCTGTCCGTCGGCGAGGTCCTCCGACAGCAGGCGGCGACACCCGGCCTCGCGGGCAGCTTCGAGGATCGCGGCATCCCAGGCAGAGATCTTCGCTCGCTGGGCAAGGCCAAGCGCCGCCATGACCAGCTCGGGGGTCATGTCGACGACCGGCCACTCCGCGAACGCCCGTACGTACTCCAGGGCCTCGCCGGGAGGGAGCCCGATCCTGGCCTTCCGGGTGATGCTGACGTAGACCTCCAGCATCACCTGGCTGCTGATCGAGAAGCACCCTTCGGCGAAGCCCCGCGCCACGATCTCGCGCGCTCTCCTCTGCTTGGCCGGCTCGTCGTCGCTGACGGCGTAGACGAGAACGTTGGAGTCCACGAACGCCGCGAGCTCAGCGCTCATGAAGCTCGTCTCTGCAAGGCCGGGGCCGGCCAAGATGGACGGCCGGGCGGTCCAGGAGAGGTTGGATGCTCTCCAAGGCTGCCCGCCGCCGGCTCTCCCGACTCACGACACCCTTCAAGTATTCGCGCACCATCTCGTTGACCGAAGTTCGGCGCCGCGCCGCCACGGCCCGCGCCTCGCGAAGGAGGTCGTCCTCGACGACCAGGGTGAGGTTGAGACGCTTCATTGGCATTCCTTTCCGATCGCGCTTGGGATCTTAGCACGGAATCCGTGCAGATGACGATCGGGCGGAACGCGACCCCCTCATCGCGGTTTGCGGGGGGTCGCCCTCAGCCCTCGCGCCGCAGGTGCCGGGGCCAGTCGGCGAGTCGGTCCTCGAGGTCGGCGCCGAGGTCGGCGAGGGAGGGGAGATCGGTGGGCTCCTCGGCGCGCAAGGGAAGGTCGACCAGCGGCTGCGCGTCGGAGAGGAGCTGGGCCAGCTGCACCAAACCTCGGCGGTCGCGCTCTCCGAACCAGGTCAGGAGTTGGATTCCGTCCACGAGACCCGACCCCGGCGCCGCCTCCGGCGCTTCGGGAGGCCCGAGGCGCAGGGGCTCTTCCGACTCGGGATGGACGCGATTGACGACGATCGGGCCCAGGTGGTAGCCGGCTTGCTGCAGGCGGCGGGCGAAGAAGAGGGTGTCGGGGATGCGCTCCTCGCCGGGTCCGGCGACGAGGACGAAGAGGGTCTTCGGGGAGCGCAGGAGTTCCTCGACCTGGCTGGCGCGCTCGCGGAAACCGGCAAAGAGGGGCGAGAAGGCCTGGAAGAACTCGGCCATGTCGCGCAGCAGGTCGAGGCCGACCACCTCGTCGAGAAAGCGCTCGGCGCGGCGGCCCAGGCCCCCCAGGCGGGCGGTGGCCTTGAGTTGCCCGTGCTCGTCGAACCAGGGGCGGAGGGCGACGCGCAGCGCGCCGCTGTCCAGGAAGCCGACGATCCGCGCCGGCGCCTCGAGGAAGTCCAGGGCCTGGCGGGTCGGCGGGGTGTCGAGCACGACCTGCCGGTAGCTGCCGGCGGCCGCCACCTCGAACAGGCGCTCGACGGCCATGTACTCGAGGATGCCTCCCAGGCTGCCCGAGAGGTGCTGGTAGAAGCGGTTGCCCAGCACGCGGCGGCGCGCCTCCGCGTCGGGGGCATAGCGCTCGATCAGGCGGTCGAAGGTGCGCCGGGCGTCGAGCAGGCTGGCGTGCAGCTCGCCCACGGCCTCGAGGTCGACGCGGACCGCATGCTCCTTCGCCTCCTGGCCGACTCCCAGCGCGTCCTTGAGCCGTAGCGAGGGGTCGACGGTCATCACCAGCGTGTCGCGCCCGGCGCGCGCCGAGACCACTCCCAGGGCCGCCGCGAGCGTCGTCTTGCCGACGCCGCCGGCGCCGACGAAGATGACCAGCGGATGCTCGTCCGAGAGCAGGTTCACGCCTGCTCCGCCCCGGCGACCCCGGCGACCCCGGCGACCGGCGGCGCCGGCCTGGCGGCCGCCGTCCCCGCCGCCAAGCCGGCGGCGAGCAGCTGCTGCAAGGCGTCGGTCAGGGCAGGCCCGCGCTCGAGGGCGAGCAGCGGCAGCTCGATCCGCGGCCCTTCCCACCAGCGGGCGAGCCGCTCCAGCTCGCGCTCGTTGAGGAAGCGCCGGTGCCGCCAGAAGGTGAGCAGCTCGGTCCCGACCGGCATCGCCAGCGCCGGCGGCGGTGCGGGCGGAAGCAGCGGCTCCACCGGATCGAAGATCTCGGGGCGCTCCAGGCCGGCGGGCAGCGGCGGGAAGAGACCGTTGACGATCAGAAGCTCGGGCTGGCGGCCAAGCTGGCTCCCCAGCGCCTCGCGCAGCTCGAGCGCCTCTTCGACCGGCATCTCCTCGGCCTGGGTCACCACCACGATGCCGCAGCGCTCGGGGTCGGCGACGAAGCCCGCAAGCTCGCCGGCGAGGGCGCCGAACGGCCCGTCGCCGATCACCTCCGAGACCAGCCGCGGCGCCGCCAGCAGGCGGACGCCATGGCCGGTGGCGGGAGCGTCGAGGACCACGAGATCGAGCTCCGGCGCATCCGGCGGCCCGACTCGCCGCAGCAGGCGCAGGGCGTGGCCGAGGATGGCCAGCTCCTTGAGGCCGGGAGCGCCGGCGGAGAACTGCTCGTAGATGGGGCTCGCCAGCACCCGGCGGGCGAGCATCTCGACCTTCAGGCGCTCGCGCACGATGTCGTCGAGCACCTGGCCGGGCTTGAGGTTCTGGACCCACAGGCGGGTGCCGGCGCGGACGATGGCGCCGCCCGAGGGCGGCACCCCCAGCATCTGGTGGACGTTCTCGCGCGGGTCCACCTCGAGCACCAGCACCCGCCGCCCGGCCGCCGCCAGCAGGCGCCCGAGGCTCGCCGCCGCGGCGGTCTTGCCGACGCCCCCCTTGCCGGTGACCACCAGCAGCTGGAGGCGCCGGAGGCGCGCGGCGATGTCCATGGCGGGCTCCACTATACCCGAGCGGCCCGAGCGGATCGTGGGCGGCCGGCGAGCTCCCTCCTACCTCCACGTGCCGGAGGGAGCTCCACCCCGGCCCGCCGGATCAGTCGCGGGCCAGCACTTCGCTGCGGGCGTTGATCAGCACGTCGCGCGGCTTCTTGGGGGGCTTGAGCACGACGTCCACGGGCACCGACGCCCGGCCGACCATCGGCAGCAGGCCGACGCGCACGAACTGGCCCTTGTCGAAGGCGAGGTAGATCGGCACCAGGGCGCGGAAGTCGTCGGCGACCCCCTCCTGGGTGATCCTCCCCTTGATGCGCACCTCGGCGCCCGCCGATTCGAGGTGGAGGTCGGAGACGTAGTGCGGCGCCTCGGTGCCGTAGACCCACTGCCGGAAGAACCAATCCATCTTGCCGTCGCCGCCGGCGTTCATCGCCGGCACCATGTGGCGCTCGACCACCCGCTGGAAGTCGGCGGTCGAGGCCTGCTTGCCGGCGTAGGAGGAAGTGTAGTCGTGCATCATCGCCATGAAGCGCCGGTCCGGAACCTTGTCGGCGCCGTCCCACATCAGCATGCGGAGCATGTGCAGCACGTAGGCGCCCTTCTCGTAGACCAGCGACCGGTAGGCGTACGGGCTGTGCTCGGTCTGGAGGCGGAAGCCCTGGGTGATCGGACCGGCGTCGATGTCGGCGACGGCGCTGTGCGGCCGCTTGGCGAAGATCTCCTTGCGCGCGTTGCGCCAGAAGTGGTCGTAGGCTCCCCAGCCCTGGGTGTGCTGCAGCGCGAGCGCCGCCGAGAGCTCCGCGAAGCCCTCCTCGAGCCAGACGTCGCGGTAGGACTCGGCCGTCACCAGGTGGCCCCACCACTGGTGGGAGAACTCGTGGAAGCCGACCTGGTCCACGAAGTCCTTGGCGGCGGTGAGGCCCAGGCGCTGGCGCTGGGTGCCGTCGAGGAAGGAGATGTAGGGCATGAAGATCAGCGACGGCCAGGACTGGCCGAAGAGGAACTGCGACTGCTGGGTGATGGCGACGTGCTTCTCGGCGAGCGGCCCGAAGTAGGTGCTGAAGACCCGGCAGGAATTGATGCCGTCGGCCAGCGCCGCCTCCGCGAGACGGGCGGTGTTGACGTTGCCCAGGGTGGCCTGGGGAGCGTAGTTCTCGTAGGTGGTATCGACGCCGTCCACCGCCCCCTGACGGCGCCCGGAGCTCTCCAGGATGGCGTTGATGGTACGGATGATGTCCGGGGTCCCGGGGTTGGTGTAGACCGCGAGATCGACGCCGGAACCGTCGTCGCGGCGCTCGAGCTTCTTGAACTTGCCGTAGTTGAATCCGGCGACCCGGACGGCGCCGTCCGTCCTCCATTCCGACACGTCCTGGGGACCGAGCACCCGCTCCGACACCAGGCGGCCGACCGAGACCACCTGGTTGCCCGCCGGCACGCGGTACACCAGGTCGAAAGGCGCGGGCTCCGCGAACACGCCGAGGTTCGGATACCAGCTGGTGCGCGCGGTGACGACGTAGTTCTTGTCGCCGGCGTCCTCGAGCACCGCATCGCCGTGGTAGGCGATGCGCAGCAGCACCTCCGAGCCCTGGGCCGGCGCTTCCGGGAAGACCACGGCCGCCTCCGCGCCGTCCTCCTTGGCATCCTCCTGGATCACCGCCGCCGCCCGGCTCGACTCCGGCTCGGGCGGGGGCTCGGCCTCCGGCTCGGACGCCCGGGTCGCTCCGGGCGCCCGCGGCGCCTGGGATGCCTGGCGACTGGCCACCGGGAAGGCGGCCGCGTCGGCCGGAGACCGGCGCGGCGCCGGGCCGTAGACGGCCTCGTCGATGCGCAGCCTGGGCATCAGCTGGATGGGCAGCACGCGCAGATCCGGCACCGAGACCGCGATACGGATGGTGGTCACGCCGGCCAGGTCGGTGTCGCGCGGCACGGTGGTCGCGACCCAGTAATGGAGGGCGCGGGCGGGCGGTTCGACCGGTGCGTGCGGCAGGCCTCCCCGGCTCTGGAGCGCCGCGCGCCGGTCGCTCAGGTACCAGGCCCCTCCCCGATGCGGGTCCTCGACCCAGAGGAGCGCCGGTTCGTGGCCCAGCCGTAGCGGGCCGCGGACCAGCGATCCGGCGCCGTCCGGGTCCAGCGCGACCAGCGCCGGCGGCAGCTTCTTGCCGGCGAGCAGGGCGAGGAAGACGCCGGCGCCGGGGGTGCCCGGCGCCGGTGCCGGCGCCGCCCCTGCCGGCCCGGGCGCCGCGGCCGCCGCGGCCGGGACGTTGAGCAGGTCGCGGAGCAGCCGCAGCTGCAGGTTGAGCTGGAAGTCGCGGCGCTGGCGTTCGAGCCAGCGCTCGTAGACCTGCCTGGCCCGGGGGTCCGGAGCATGCTTCTCGATCGGTGCCGCGAGAGCGATCTCCTGGGCGGTGTCGTCGCCGAACAGCAGCACCAGCTCATCGAAGCTGTCGGTCAGCACCTCGAAGTCCTTGCCCTCGCCCAGCTCGAGCGCCAGCTGGCGCCGCTCCGCGGCGCTCGCCGGGCTCAGGCGCAACGTGCCATGGCCGAGGAAGACGGCGCCGATGGTGCGCCCCGCGACCGGTTCCAGGAAGTGAACGGCGCCCGACTCGAGCTCGAAGTGGAAGACGTCGCGATCGAGGACCAGGCCGTGCACCGCCGCGACGCGGCCATCCGGACGAGCGGCGCGCAGCGCGGCATAGGTCGGGTCGGTCACCGCGCCGCCACCGCCCGAACCGGCACGGACCGCGGTCGCCGGCCCTGGCGCGGACGGCCCGAACGGCGCGGAAAGCGCGGCGGCCGGACCGGACGGCGCGGCAGCCCGCGCGGCCGGTGTCCCTGCTCTCACCGCCCCGACCGCCAAAGCCCCAGAGAGCACCCCTATCGTCCAGACCGCCAGGCGGAGCGCCGGGGCGACCTGCCGCGAGACGCGACGGCGCCGCGCTGCCAGCCGCATCCTGAGTGGTCGATTCATGGCGAGAGCATCTCCAAACCTTGGCGAAGAGGGGCAGCGACCCCGCATGGGGCGGCGGACACGGCCTGAACGCAGGCTCCGCGGTCGTACGGGGCTTTCAACCACTTTAGCATCACGGCGCTCACGACCATCGTGGGGAGCCGGCGGCAGCGATAGCTCTATGGGATTATGGCATCGAAGAGAGCCCGCCGTTGACCAGCAGGCATCGACCCTTCGAGTCGTTGCAAGATCGAACATGCTGGTGTAGCATGAACGGAGAAAAAGCGGTTCAGGCGCCTGGAGTCGCCGCCATCGATCCGGATCGAGCCGGCGTGAGGCTCTTCGCTCCCCTCTCCGAGCGAGCCCGGCGCCCGGTTCTACACATCCCAAAGGGGGGTCACGTCCCATGCTCTCGAAGCGCACCTGTCTTCCGGCGGCGGCATCCCGCATCACCCTGGCGATCCTGGCAGGCCTGACGGTCGTCACGAGCCCGGGCGGCAACGCGCTCCTGGCCCAGACCTGGTTCGGCCCTCCCCTGGTGGCCTCGTGCCCCTTCTCCGGGCAGGGGTTCGCCGACCTGTTTCATGGCTTCTACGTCAGCGGCTACCCGGGCACCAACCTCTCGCTGGTCACGCTCGGATACTCCACCACCACGCCCGGCCTGTTCTCGATCTCGCTCACCGCGCGCCGCAACGCCTTCGACGGTCCCATGATCGGCGTCACCCAGACCGCCACCGTCCACGTGCCGGCGCCCCCGGCCGAGATCCTCGTAACCTTCGACTTCGGCGGCGCGCCGGTGACCCCCGGCGACACCGTCGCCTTCACCCAGACCGGCTCCGAGCTCTCCTCCGACAACAACTCGTTCGGGAGCCTCTTCTACGACGCGGGACGGGGCTCCTGCAACAGCTCGATCTTCGAGACGGAAGGCACCCTCCCGCCCCTCGATACCGTGGCAGGAGCCGGCGTCGGCGTCGCCATCTACCAGCGGAGCTCGCCGGCCGGGCCGACCGCGTGCGTGGCGAGCGATACCGTGCTGTGCGTCGACGACTCGCCGGGCGACGGGCGCTTCAAGGTTCACGCGAGCTTCCAGACCGCCCAGGGCGGAGGCCGCTCCGGCAAGGGCCAGGCCATTCCGCTGTCGCAGCTCGGGGTCGTCCATGGCGGGCTGCTCTGGTTCTTCTCCGGCGACACTCCGGAGATGCTGTTCAAGATCGTCAACGGCTGCGCGGTCAACGGTCACTACTGGGCCTTCCTCTCCGCCGCCACCGACGTCGGCTTCACCGTCACCGTCGACGACACCCTCCGGCCCGACTCCAAGACCTACAGCAACGCGGACCGCACGGCGGCGCCGCCGGTGCAGGACACTTCCGCCCTGGCGAGCTGTGGGCCCTGTACGACCAACGCCGACTGCCGGAGCCCGCTGCTCTGCTGCTCGACACCCATCTTGACCAAGGCCTGCCTGGCCCCGACGCCGGGAGGGACCTGCCCGCTGCTGCCGTGACCCGCGGCGCGGTATGCCTGTCGCTTGCCAGCGGGCGGGGTCCCCTCCGGCCGCCGTGGACCCCGCGCGCCAGGGCGACCGGCACGAGGCCTGTGGCGCCAGGCCGGTGTCAGCGGTACGCCGCGGCCTGGATGCGGTAGAGCTCGGCGTACTGGCCGCCCTGCTCGAGCAGCGCTTCGTGGGTGCCCGACTCGGCCACGCGCGAACCGTCGAGCACCACGATGAAGTCGGCCATGCGCACGGTGCTGAAGCGGTGCGAGACGAGGATGGTGATGCGGCCGTCGGCGGCGGGCTGCCGGCCGGGCCCCGGGCGGCCGCCGCGCGCCGCCGCCGCGAAGCGCTCGAAGAGTGCGTGCTCGGTCTCCGCGTCGAGGGCCGCCGTGGGCTCGTCGAGCACGAGCAGCAGTGGCCGCTCGCGCATGAAGCCGCGGGCCAGCGCCAGCTTCTGCCACTGCCCGAAGCTGATCTCCACCCCCTCCGGCCAGGTCGGACCGAGCTGTGTCTCGAGCCCGTCGGCGAGGTGCTCCACGACGTCGCCGGCGCCGGCCCGCTCGACCGCCGCCGCCACCGCCGGCCCGTCGTCGAGCCGCGGCAGATCGCCGACGCCGACGGTGTGGCGCGCCCGCAACTCGAAGCGGAAGAAGTCCTGGAACGCGCCGGCGAGGCGCCGGCGCCAGGCCTCCGGCGGCATGCGCCCGAGCTCCACACCGTCGACCAGGATGCGGCCGCGGGTCGGCTGGTACATGCGGCACAGGAGCTTCACCAGCGTCGTCTTGCCGGCGCCGTTCTCGCCCACGATGGCGACCACCGACCCGGGCTCGAGCCGCAGGTCGACGTCCTCGAGCACCAGGCGGTCCGTTCCCGGGTAGGCAAAGGCGACGTGCTCGAAGCGGATGCCTGACGCCAACCGCTCGGGCACCGGCGCGTCGGCGTTCTCGACCTGCGCGGCGGCATAGTCCTCGAGCCAGGCCAGACGGATGGAACCGTCGAGCCAGATGCCGCGCAGGAAGCCGATCTCGCCCACCGTCGCGCCGATGTACGCCGAGAGGCGCGAGCCCGCGGCCAGCACCAGCAGCACGTTGCCGGGCGTGGCCCTCAGCACCGACGCGACGAAGACCACCGCGCCCACGTACGCGGCGCCGAACACCGCCCACCCCAGCGCGTGCCACGCGGCGCTGCCGCGGCGGGCGGCGGCGACGGGCCCGTACCAGCGTTCCCAGGCCGCGCGGCGCTGCGCCACCAGGCGGGCGCCGATGCGCGTCACCCGCACCTCCTTGCCCGGCGGCGCGGTGGTGGCGAGGTCGAAGAGGTGCCGCGCCAGGCGGTTCGCGGACGCCCCCCGCTCCTCCGTGGCCCGCTCGACGCCGGGCCGCCAGGTCGAGGTGAGCACCGTCGGCAGGGCGAACACGGCCAGCAGCGCCAGCGCCGGGTGGATCGACGCCAGCAGCGCCAGGGTCACGCCGAGGCGCAGGATCCAGCCGCAGGTGGTGAACAGCGACATGTACATGTGGTCGAGCACGAAGATCTGGTTGCGCAGCACGGCCAGGCGATCGAGGTACTCGGGGCGCTCGTGGTGCTCGATCGAGGCCACCGACGCCTGCAGCCGCGCCACGTGCGCCTCGAGCGCGACGGTGACCCGGTCGCGGAAGCGGCGCTGGGTGCGGTCGCTGATCACGCGCAGGAACCAGGTGGCGGCGGCGGAGGCTCCCAGGCCGAGCGCCGCCGCCGTCACCAGCCCGCGCCGCCCGCCGAGCACGCCGTCGGCCAGGAACTTCAGCCAGAGCGCCAGCAGCGCGTCCGGCAGCGCGGCGAGCAGC
>DATDGZ010000280.1:0-7877 GCA_036521795.1 Thermoanaerobaculia bacterium
AGGCGCTCGCGCCCGCGATCGCGCAGATCTGCGCGGCCGTGTCGAAGCCGTCCTTGACGACAGTCGACTCCATGTTGGCCGCGGTCACCCACACCGGGGTCAGCAGGGTGTTCCGTGGTTGCCGTTGCTGGCGCCGGCGTCGCCGGCCCTGCGCCCGGCGACGCTGGGCCCGCTGCGGCCGCCGTCGCCGGGTTCGCTCCCCCGCCAGCCGGCTCTTGCGCCAGGAGCCGTGCGGCTCCCGCGCTCAGCATCGCGCCCACCAGCAGCGTCGCGCTTCCGACAGAAACCCTTCGCTTTCTCGTCATCGCATCCCTCCATTGGCTTGAGACTTGGTGACCTCGGTCCACGTCAGATCCGCGACGTAGATGCCGAGTGGGTTGTCCGCGATCACGCTCGTCGTCCGCGGGCGATGGACCTTGACCGTCAGGTAGCCCTCCCAGGCCGACTCGTGGATCGATCCGACAAAGACCGGCTGCTCGCGCTCCGTCCACTGCACCCGCCAGACCGCGCTTCCCGGGACCGGCAAGATCGCATCGACCTCGACCGAACGCGTGAAGCGCTGCCCCAGCAGGCGCGGATCGTGCTCGGGGAGCGAGAAGTAGCCGTCCAGAAACTCCCGCGCCTTCGCCGTCGTGTTGGCGTAGGCGCGGTAGAGGAGCTCGCGCTCGACCACCCCGTCCGACGACACGGCGCGGACGTTGCGGATGAAGAGCGCGAGCGTCGCGGCGACGATGCGCGGATCGGTCTGCGCCGTCTGTTCCGCCGGGTCGAAGGCCACGGCGCGGCCCAGCTTGTCCACCTCGACGACGTAGGGCGTGATCCGCGCCTGAGACGCCAGGCGCACGAAGGCGACGAGAACGATCCCGAACAGGCCGAGCAGGCCAAACGCGACGAGCTGCCAGTTGCGCTTGCCCTTCGCCAGGTCGCCGAACGCGCCGGCGAAGGCGCTGCGCCCGGCGAGAATCGGATTGCCGGCCTCGCGCCCGCGCGGCGCCGGGCGCCGAGGAAACGAAAAGACGCTCATCGCATTCGCTCGCGGCCGGGCGAGCCCTAATCCGCCAGCGCCTCGCGGAGGTGCAGATGCACGCTCTGCGTCAGGAAGTGGCTGACCTGGGTCGGGATCTTCCAGACGAGGAGAGCGAAGACGACGCTCCCGGCGAGGATGTCGAAGAGCGGCTTCAAGTTGCCGCCGAAGATGGCAAACTGCGTCTCCATGTCCAGAGCCCACCTCGCGGCCATCGCGAGGCCCGTCGAGACCATCAGGTACAAGAGGAACAGCTTCACCCCGACCTGCACCGCGTAGACGATGTACTTGTCGGCGATCGGCGCGCTGCCGCGGAAGGCGGCGAAGCCCAAGAAGACGACACCGCCGGTCACCACCAGGTAGCTCTCGACGAGCGTCATCACCAGCTGCGCCGCGATCGCGATGAAGGCGATCATCACGATCAGCACCACGACCGGCGCGAGAAACATCCCGACCGCCGGGAGCAGCAGGCCGATCAAGCTCGAGGCCTTGAGCAGGCGCGTGCTGATGTCGATCCCCACCTGGATCACGCCGCTCGGCGACAGCTCTTGCGTCTGGCTCGCCGCCTGCCCGGCGGCCTGGAAGCCCTCGACGATCCGCGGCACCCAGAGCGGGAACTGGCTCAGGAAGCCATAGAACAGCCCCAGGACGAGGATCTTCCGGATGAAGGCCAGGAACATCTCGTCGATCGTCTTGCGGTTGACGAACCACATCAACGCTCCGACCGCGATCTCGATGCCGGCCAGAATCCCGAACGTCCGCTCCGCCATCGGCACCAGGGTGGCCAGCCAGGAGCTCGCGGCCGTCTGGTAGCCCTTGACCAGGTCGTCGAGAAGACCCGCCGCGGCCGGCTGCGCCGCCACGAGCATCGCCGCGCCGAACAGCGCCGCCGCGCCCCGCCGCCGGCTCATCGCGGACCTCCCGCGGCGGCGCCCTGGCCGCGAGCCAGGAGCCGCGCCTCCCAGGCCTTGACAGCGGCCACGTCCGCCGCCGCTAGGTTGGGATCCCCCGGATGCAGGGCCGGCGGCGGCGGCGGCGGTGGCGGCAGCGCTGGCATGGTCGGCAGCGCCGCCGGCGCGCCGATCCCCGGCGGGCGCAGGGGCTCTTCCCACCGCTCGACGAGCCTCACCGCGTGGCAGTTCGGCAGCTCGCGGTCGAGGCGCTGGCGGCAGAACGCCTTCGCCACCCGCCAGCTCGGCGAGTTGCGATGCGCCTCCCGTGTCCAGTACGGACCGTCGTACCGGGCGCTTTGCACGGGCGACGCGAGCGCCGCGAGCGGATCGGGGCCGTCGGCGACCGCCTCTGCCGAGGGCCTGCACGACGCCAGCGCCAACGCCAGCCCGATCCATCCGAACCCCCTGCCGCTTGCTCTCGGAATCCGCATCTCTCTCACCTCCAGCTCGTCATCGCCCTGCAACGGCCCGCTGTCGCCTCCGGCCGGCGCTGCGTCAGAGAAATCCGGGCGGCAGGAGCCTCCACCTCCCACCGCTCGTCCGGCCGTCCGGCCGTCCTAGAAGAACGGCCACCAGTTGGGGATGCCGGTGTAGCCTGGCGTCGGCTCCGCGCTGTTTCTCGCCAGCGTCCGATCGATCCCGGCCGCGAGCGTCGCCTCGCCCTGCGCCTCGCGGTTGATCAGATGGCCGTAGTAGACCGCCTGGATGTTGTTGGCGGTCGCCAGCGACTGCTTGATGACGCCGAGCTCCTGCGCCGTGTACATGAGGATCGTGCTCTGCATCTCGAGCGCCTCCTGGTGGCCGTGGATGCCGTCCATCTGGGCCTTGATGCGCTCGAGGAAGAGCTGATCGGCGATGTCGTGGCGGAATTGTTCGGAGCTCGTGTCGAGCGCGGTGCGCATGGTGTCGAGCGTCCGCACGGCCTGGGTCTGGCGCTCGACCGGCCAGTTCTGGACCTCGACCCAGCCCGGGAACACTCGCTGGAACTGCGCGTCGATGTCCTTGTAGGAGTAGGCCAGCGCCTGCCCCTGCCGCATGATCCAGTCGAGGTTCGCGAGCAGGTCGTAGACTTCGCGCCAGTTCGGGTTCGAGAGCTTCTTCAGCGCCGTGAGCTGGTTGACGATCTGCCGGTATTGATTGGTCAGCATCTGGTAGTGCTGGTAGATCTGCAGCGCGAACTGCACGTAATGCACGTAGTGCCAGTACTGGTTGACCAGGATGTGCGCGTAGTCGGTGACCGGAATCACCGCCTCGGCCGGCGCTGGCGCCAGGAGCGCCAGCAGCAGCGCCGCGCTAAGCGCGAGCGCGGAGAGCTTCTGTCCTGTCTTTCGCATGACCTTGACCTCCGGTGAAGCGCTGATAGTCGGGAATCCACTCGGCGAGGCCCCGCTCGGCGAGCCAGGCGGCGGGCCAGTCCGGGCCTCGCTCCTGCCGCAGCTCGTCGGCACGCGCGATCGTCTCTTGCGGCGTCATGCCCTCGGGCGCCGCCAAAAACGCCAGCGCCACCGGCCCCAGGCCGAGCTCGAAGAGGCGGCTGCCGTGCGGGCTCTTCAGGTAGTACTCGCGCTTCGGGCGGCTCGCGGCGAGCAGCTCGAGCTCGGCCTCGTTGAGCCCCAGGTCGCGGTAGAGCTCCGCCGTCCCCGGGCTCGCCGCCATGGCGTTCGGCAGCAGGATTCGCGTCGGGCAGCTCTCGACGACCGCGGCCTTGTAAGGCGAGTTGTGGAGGTCGGCGAGGGTTTGGGTGACGACCATGACCGCGGCGTTTTTCTTGCGCAGGGTCAGCAGCCACTGCTTCAACTGCAGGCCGAACGACGGATCGAGCAGCGTCCGCCAGGCCTCCTCGATCACGATCAGCGTCGGCCGGCCGTCGAGACGCCCCTCGACGCGGTGGAAGAGGTAGCGCAGCACCGGCGCCACCGTCTTCGTGCCCATCTCCCAGAGGTGGGACATCTCGAAAACCTGATAGGAGCTGCGGTCGAGATCGTCGCGGTCCGAGTCGAGGAGGCGCCCGAGGCTGCCGCTGCGGCGATAGGGCGCCAGCGCGTCCTTCAAATCCAGGCTCTGGAGCTGGACGCAGAAGTTGCCGAGCGTGCGGTGCTCGCGGCTCTCGCCCGCGAGCTGGCGCAGCGCCGCCACGATCTCGGTCCGCGCGGCGGGGCCGACGACGACCCCGCCTTGCAGCGACAGCAGGAGCTCCAGCCACTCCGCCGCGGCGGCCAACTCGCCCGGGTCGTCGACCGCCGCGAGCGGCTGGAAGGCGGTCGCCTCCTCGCCGGCGCCGGCGCGGATCGCGTAGTGGCTGGCGCCGGCCGCCTGCGCCAGCACGTAGCCCGAGTAGCCCAGGTCGAAGACGAAGGCCTGCGCTCCCGGGTAGCGGAAGAACTGCGCCACGATCAGGTTGACGAGCGTGCTCTTGCCGGCGCCGGTCGGCCCCGCCACCAGGCTGTGCCCTACGTCGCTCGCGTGGAGGTTGACGCGCAGCGGCGTCGCGCCGCTCGTCGCCGCCCAGAGGAGAGGCGGACTGTTCTCCGGGAAGTACGCCGAGGGATTCGTCTTGAGCCCCGGCCAGACGCTCGTCAACGGCACCAGGTCGGCGACGTTGCGCGAGTGCAGCAGCGGCCGGCGGAGGTTCGGGAAGCCGTGGCCCGGGAGCGACCCCAGCCACGCCTCGACGGCGTTGATCGTCTCGAGCCGCGCGGTGAAGCCGCGGTCGGCAAGGATCTTCACGATCTCGTCGGCCGCCTGATCCGCCGCGGCGTCCGAGGGCTGCATCACCACCACCGTCGGCGTGTAGAAGCAGAACCGCACCGCCCCCGAGGCGTTCTCCGCGGCTGCTGTCGCCGCGTCGCCGGCCATGCGGGTGGCGTCCTGGTCCTGGAAGAGGCGCGCCTCGGCCTCCTGGTCCGGAGTCTGCGCCTGGCGCTGCCGGCTGACCGCCCCGCGCACCAGGTCCGTCGCGCCCTGCCGCTTCATGAACCATTGCACCTGGGCGCGCCGGATGAGGCGCGCCGCCGTCGCCTGCTCGAGCGGGATCACCCGGTGGGAGAGGCGCAGCGCGAACGGCACGTTGTTGAGGCGGTCGAGCATCCCGAGGTAGCTCGCCGCAGGGAACCCCTGGATGGCCAGCGCCCGGATCGACATCGTGCCGATCCGCGGCTGCCAGCCGCCGACCGCCTCCTGGTCCGCCAGGAAGCTGTCGAGCTCGGTGCCCGCGACCGGAGCTTTGACCGGGTGATCGAGGCCGGTCAGGCAGGAGTGCAGCAGCGTCAACAGCTCGTCCGAGCCGAGCCGCCGGATGCGCAGCACCGCCGACAGCCGGCGCTCGAATTCGCCGGCGCCCTGCAGGAAAGCTCGCAGGACCTCCTCCCAGCTCTTGAGGCCAGCTTCCTCGCCCTGCACGAAGTACCGGGCAAGCCGCGAGTAGAGGTCGCGCGGCGGCAGGTAGGAGAGGGTGACGAAGCTGTCGGTCTCGAAGTGCGCCGCGGTCGCCTCGTAGGTGCGCCGCCGCTCGAGGTCGAGCAGCGCCGTCACCGGGTCCGGGAAGGCGCCCGCCGGCGCGTAGCCTGGCGCCGCGTGGCGCACGGCCTGCCAGGACAGCATCCAGCCGTTGCCGAAGGGCAGCATGGCCTGGCTGACGTGGCTCGACAGGGCGTCGAGATCCTCGGCGGTCGCCGAGCTCGTGTCGGGGCCGCGATAGCTCCAGCCGGCGAGCAAGCTCCCGTCCTTGCCGAGCACGACGCCCTCGTCGACCAGGTACGCCCAGAGGAGCCAGTCGCAGAGTCCCGCCGGCTCCGTCCGGTGCTCGCGCAGGCGGCCGAGCAGCGCCCAGCAGAGCGCTCCCCCCATCCAGCCCAGCCCGAGCGACAGCGCCGCGGCCATCGCCTAGCCTCGCCGCGGCGGGATCGCCGCCCGCACCGCCGCCGGCCGCGCGCGCCAGCTCGCGACCGGCGGATAGAAGTCCTGCGCCCCGAGGCTCCGCACGTACACCTCGGCGATCATCGAGTCCGTGCGCGTCGCCCAGGCCATGGCGGGGTGGAGGACGAGGATCAGGACGGCCGCCACCGAGAGCGTCCGCCAGTCGAGGCCGCCCATGACGACGAGGGCCGTCACCAGCGTCGCCTCGATGATGACCAGCCCGCGGTCCACCCCCGCCATCAGCACCGGCCGGTGGAGCGCCGAATGGATCACGTGCGGCTCCGGGGTCTTCAAAAGACACACCCCTGGAAGCCGAGCGTCGTGACCAGGTTGGTGGCGCCGAGGATCAGGCCGATCGCGACGATCGCCTGCGCCACCCGCTTGAACCCCTCCTCGTGCCGCGTGAAGCCCCAGACGATGCCGCCTAAAGCGATCAGCAGGCCGGCGATGATCTTGCCGGTCGGCCCGGTGATGTTGTCGAGGATCGCCTGCATCGGCCCGTTCCACGGCATGTCCGTGCCGCCGGTGCCGGCGAACGCCGCCACGCTGTCGAGAAGCGCTGCCGCGACCGCCGCGGCGGCGATGCGCGTCCCCTGCCTCGCTGGTGCCCTCATCCGATTTCCTCCTCTCGTGGGATCGTCTCGAGCTCGTAGCGTCCGGCCCCGTCGAGGCCCCGGACGCTCACCATCTCGCGCACCCGGCGCGGCTGGCTGCCGCCGACGATCACCGCCACCAGGTCGACCGCCTCCGCCACCAGGTGCGCCTGCGACGGCACGCCGTTTCTCTGCGCCAACCGGTCGAGCCGCTCGAGCGCGCCCACGGCGTCGGTCGCGTGGACGGTCGCCACCCCGCCCGGGTGGCCGGTCGACCACGCGTCGAGCAGCTGCATCGCCGCCTGGTCGCGCACCTCGCCGATGACGATGCGGTCCGGGCTCGAGCGCAGCGTCAGGCGCACCAGGCCGGCCAAGTCCACCTCGTCGGTCGTGCGCAGCGACAGCCGGTCGAGGGCGGCGCATTGAAGCTCCCGGGTGTCCTCGAGCACGACCACGCGATCCCGCGGGCAGCGTTCGGTGATCTCCAAGAGCACGGCGTTGACCAGGGTCGTCTTGCCGCTTCTGGTGCCGCCGGCCACGAGAATGTTCTGGCGCGCGTCGACCGCCGCGGCGAGAGCCGCGCGGTGCGCCGGCGAGAGGATGCCCTGCCGCTCGTACTCGTCGAGGCTGAAGACCCGCGTCGCGGGCTTGCGCAGGACGAAGACCGGCGCCTCGGCGAGCGGCGGGATGAGCCCCTGGAGGCGCGCCTGGCGGAACAGCTCGTCGTCGGGCAGCTCCGCCTGCAGCTGCGGGTTACCCCGCGTCAGCTCCACCCGGTGGGCGTTGGCGACCGCATTGAGGAACGACCGCACCTGCGACTCGCTCAGCGCACCCGCGGTGCGCACCCGGCCGGCGCTCCGCCGGTCGAGCCACACCGCGCCGTCGCCGGCGTTGACGTAGATCTCCGTCACGTCGTCGTCGGCCAGGGCCGCCACGATCCCGGCGCCCAAGTAGCGCCGCATCGCTTCGGAGTGCTCCTTGCCGGCCTCGAGCATGCGGTTCACGGACTCCTTGTTTCTGCTCCTGCGACGAGCGCGGGGCGCAGTCTAGCTCTATGACCATATCGAGTCAAGCCCTAGTTATGAACAAATGCACGCGTAACCATAAATGCGGTCGTATATGGCGATGCCTCCAGCGGGCAGCAAGACCCGAAACGTCTGCGTTTATGGCAATAGGCGCCGCTTGTTCGCGGAACCGCGAGCGCCAGGGGCCCTCCGCGGCGGCCAGCTCCGCGACCCGCAGCGCGAGTCTCGCCAGGTGATGCGCCCGTCTTCGGTGCCGGGCATGTCGATCTGGCGACGCTCCCAAGGGATACGATGCCTCGCCGTTGAGCCCCATCTTCGGGAAGTGTCAGGCCCAGGAGATGAGACTGCGCCTGCCAAAGGCTCTCCC
>DATDGZ010000281.1:0-2119 GCA_036521795.1 Thermoanaerobaculia bacterium
GCCGCTGGTGCAGCTCCGCCGACGCATCCAGGAGCTCGAGAGCTTCCCCTCGGGAAGCGGCCAGGACAAGGAGCTCGACCGCCTGCGTGCCGCGCTGAAGAAGACCACCGCCGAGGTCTACGCCAACCTCACCCCCTGGCAGAAGGTGCAGGTGGCGCGACATCAAGAGCGCCCGTACACCCTCGACTACGTCGGCTACCTGATGAGTGATTGGGTGGAGTTGCACGGCGACCGGGCCTACAGCGACGATGCCGCGATCGTCTCGGGCTTCGCCCACTTCGCCGGCCGCAGCGTCGCCGTCATCGGTCACGAGAAGGGGCGCGACACCCGCGAGCGGATCCGCCGCAACTTCGGCCAGCCGCGTCCCGAGGGCTATCGCAAGGCGCTGCGCATCATGAAGCTGGCGGAGAAGTTCGGGCGTCCGGTGCTCACCTTCGTGGACACCGCGGGCGCCTACCCGGGCATCGACGCCGAGGAGCGCGGCCAGGCCGAGGCGATCGCCCGCAACCTGCTGGAGATGGCGCACCTCGAGGTGCCGATCGTGGTCACCATCACCGGCGAGGGCGGCAGCGGCGGCGCCCTTGCACTGGGCGTCGGCGACCGGGTGTTCGTCCTCGAGTACGGAACCTACTCGGTGATCTCGCCCGAGGGCTGCGCCGCGATCCTGTGGAAGGACCAGGAGCGCAAGGGCGACGCCGCCGAGGCGATGCGCCTGACCGCTCCCGACCTGCTGGCCCTGCGCGTGGTCGACGCGGTCATCCCCGAGCCGCTCGGCGGCGCCCACACCGATCCCGAGGCCACCTGCCGGCGCGTCGGCGAGGCCATCGCCCAGGCGCTCGGCGAGCTCGAGCGCCTGGCCACCGACGAGCTGCTGGCGCGCCGCTACCAGAGATTCCGCTCCCTCGGCGCCGTCGACGCGTGAACGGAGAATGAGTTGATCGCGAGCGGCGCCGTAAGGTCGCCCTGCGCCGGTGGCAGCCCGGCCCGGCCGGCCCCCCCGGCCCCCCCGGCCCCGCCGACCCCGCCGGCCCCGCCGGCCCCGGCGGCCTCGCAGGCCCCGGCGACCTCGCCGGCCCCGCCGGCCCCGGCGATCGCTAGCGGCCGGCAACGGCGCCGCCATGCCGGCTGAGGGCCCTCGGTGGGTGCCGGCGCCGGTGCCTGCTGCCGCCGCCGACCTCGAGAGCTGCGGCTTCCCGTCCTGGCTGGCGGCGCTCCTGGCGCGCCGCGGCATCGCCGACCGCGCGGCCGCCGGCAGCTTCCTCGCACCTTCGCTCGACCAGCTCCACGACCCCTTCCGGCTGGCCGGGATGGAGGCGGCCGTCCTGCGCCTGCTGGCGGCGCGCGACCGCGGGGAGCGGGTGGCCATCGTCGGCGACTACGACGTCGACGGCATCAGCGCCACGGCGCTGCTCGCCGCCGTGCTGGGCGCCTGCCGTATCGCCGCGCGGCCCATCCTCCCCGACCGCCTGCGCGAAGGCTACGGCTTCCAGGCGCTGCACGTCGAGCGCGCGCGCGAGCTCGGTTGCCGGCTGATCCTCACCGCCGACTGCGGCAGCTCGGCCGGCGAAGCGGTGAGCGCCGCGCTGGCCGCGGGGCTCGACGTCGTGATCACCGATCATCACCTGCCGCACGGCGAGCTGCCGGCCGGCGCGATCCAGATCAACCCGCGCCAGGGCTCCTGCTCGTACCCGTTCAAGGACCTCGCCGCCGCCGGCCTCGCCTTCAAGTTGGCACTCGCCCTGGCCGCGCGCTGCGGTCGCGTGCTCGACCCGCTGCCGCTGCTGCGGATCGCCTGCCTCGGCACCATCGCCGACATGGTGCCGCTGCGCGGCGAGAACCGCGTCATCGCCGCTCTCGGCCTGCGCGCGCTCGCCGACTCGCGCTCCCATGGCCTGCGCGCCCTGATCCAGCAGGCCGGCCTGCGGCCGCCGTTCACCGCCGCCGACGTCGGCTACCGGCTGGGGCCGCGACTCAACGCGGCCGGGCGCCTGCACGACCCGAATCGCGCCCTCGACCTGCTGCTCAGCCGCGACGCGGGCAGCGCGCTGGCACTGGCGGCCGAGCTCGACGGCTGGAACCGCGAGCGCCAGGCGGAGGAGACGAAGGTCGTCGAGGACGC
>DATDGZ010000282.1:0-1925 GCA_036521795.1 Thermoanaerobaculia bacterium
AGGGACGTGCGCGGTGTAAAGCAGCTCGTTGGCGCCCATGGCGGATGGTAGAGTATCGCGCGATCAGCCATGCGCGCGATGCCGAGCACCAGATGGGGCGCAGGCCTGCTCATCGCCTGCGGCCTGGCAGGCGCCGCGGCGCCTGTCCGCTCGGCGCCGCCGGCGCCGATCACCATCCATGCCGGCCGGCTCCTCGACGGCCGGGGCAAGGCCTTGGCCGACGTCACGGTGGTGGTCGCCGGCTCGCGGATCGTCAGCGTGCGGAGCGGCTCTGGCGCCGGGGCCGGCGCCGCCGCGCCGCCGGGCTCGCCGGCCGCCAGCTGGGAGCTGCGTGGCCTGACGGTGCTGCCGGGCGGCATCGACACCCACGTGCACATCGGCTGGCACTTCGACGCCAGGGGCCGTTCGCGCGACCGGGCGGGGGAGGGCGAGCCGCCGGCGCAGAGCCTGCTTTACGCGGCCGAGAATGCCGTGGCGACGGTCCGCTCGGGCATCACCACGGTCCAGAGCCTGGGCGCGGCGGAGGACCGCGACCTGCGCGAGGCGCTGGCGCGCGGCATCATCCCCGGCCCGCGCCTGCTCACCTCGCTGACTCCGATCGACGACGAGACCGGTCCGCCGGAGGCCATCCGGGCAGCGGTGCGCAAGCTGGCGGCCGGCGGCGCCGACGTGGTCAAGGTCTTCGCCTCGAGGAGCATCCGCGACGGCGGCGGACCGACCTTGAGCCAGGAGCAGCTCGACGCTGCCTGCGGCGAAGCGCGGGCGCACGGGCTGCGCTCGGCGGTGCACGCGCACGGCATCGAGAGCGTCCGCCGCGCCGTCGCCGCCGGCTGCGGCTCGATCGAGCACGGAGTGCTGCTCGACGCCGCGTCGCTGCGCCTGATGGCCGCGCACGGCACTTACTTCGACCCCAACATCGACCTCGTCTTCCGCAACTATTTCGAGAACCAGGCCCATTTCATCGGCATCGGCAATTACACCGCCGAGGGTTTCGCGCAGATGCGCAAGGCGGTGCCGCGCGCCCTGGCGGTCTTCCGCCAGGCGCTCGCGACGCGCGGGCTCGAGGTGGTCTTCGGCACCGACGCGGTGGCCGGGGCCCACGGCCGCAACTTCGAGGAGCTCGTCTACCGGGTGGAGCAGGGCGGCCAGGACCCGATGGCCGCGATCGTCTCGGCGACCTCGCTCGCCGCGCAGAGCCTGCGTCTCGGCGATCGCACCGGCACGATCGCTCCCGGCTACGAGGCAGACCTCATCGCCGTCGACGGCGACCCGTCAAGGGACATCCGGGCGCTCCTCCGGGTGGTCTGGGTGATGAAGTCCGGTCGCGTGATCAAGAACGAGCTCCGCTGCCCTTGAGCGGGCCGGGCGGCGGCGCCGGCGGTGGCGGTGCCGGCGGGCTCGGCGTGACGGGCCCCAGCGCCGGGTCTGCCGGCGGACACTCCTCGCCGGCGTTGAAGGCCCCGCCGAGCTGGTCGCACTGCGGGCCGGTCAGCGTTGCGCAGTAGGAGCGCTGTCCACTCGCGAAGGCACAGGCGCCGCGGACCGTGCCCGGCGGCAGCGACTGTCCCAGCAGCTTCAGGAGGATGACCATCACGTCGCCCTCGGCGATGTTCGCCGGCGCCGCCGGGACGGCCGGCGTTACCGGCTCCACCGGCACCGGCGGCTCGCCGCTGCCGGCGCGCGGCGCCGGCGTCTCCGGCACCGCAGCCGTCACCGGCTGCAGTGGCGGCGCGGGCGGGACGTCGGGACCCGTGGGCGTGTCGGCGAAGACGGCCACCAGCACCATCTCGTAGGGCAGCGACCAGTCGAGGACCCCCGCCACTCGGCCGCTGTTGGCGACCCGCCAGGAGAGCAGCGAGAGGTCGATGCGCGGGAGGCCGACGACGTGCAGCGCCTCGCCCTTGTGCATCGCCTTGACCCGAGCG
>DATDGZ010000283.1:0-2208 GCA_036521795.1 Thermoanaerobaculia bacterium
TGAGCAGCGCCGCCGCCACCGCGGCGAGCGCGACGACGCGAGGATCGCCCGCGGCAAGGAAGCCGCGGAGTCGCCTATCAGGCCCTGTCCGGCCGGTCTCCTCTCGCCGAACCAGAGCGGCCCCCTGCGCAGGCGGGGCCGGCGCGTTCGCACCCGGGACGGACGCCTCGGCAGCCTGGACCGCCACCTCTTGCCGCGCCGCGAGCGCCAACGGAGTCGGTCCGCCGTCCTGGCCCTCCTGCTCGAGGCCGGTGGCGGTCCAGGCGATCGCGGTGGTCGCGGGGAGCGGCACGGAAGTGTCCCTGCGCCGCGCCGGCACCTCGAAAAGCAGCCCGTCATCCGTCGCGCGTGCTCGCGGGCGGCCCAGCTCGAGCGCCGGATGGGACTCGAAGAAGACATCGGCGCCGCCCGGCGCGGCGGTGACGCCGCGCAGGCGCAGCGCGAGCCGCAGCTCGCCGGGAGCGGCCGTCCTGGCCAGGGTCATCTCGGCGCGGGAGGCGAGCGCCGGGGTGCCGGCCGGTCCCGGCCGGCGATCGGCGGCCAGCGGCACCTGGCGCCACCAGCGGTCGAGCCGTGGCGCGGTCCGCGGGTCGACCTCGGCCCGCTCGCCCAGCGGCTGGTCCAGCACCAGGTCGTAACGGTATGGGACGCAGTCGACCGCGCAGACCAGGTAGTCCACATTGGCGCTGATGCGAAGCGAAGCGCGGCGCCCGGCGGCGCCGCCGGTGGGCCTCCCGGCGATCGGCGCGCTCGGCGCGCTCCCGGCGATCGTTGCGATCGCCGTCCGGACCGGGTAGACCACCTCGTCCGAGTAACCGAACGCCTCCAGCCCTCCGGGCAGCTCGAAGCGGTGCGGCGCCGGCCACAGCAGCTCGGGCGGCGCCAGGCCGGGCACGTCCTTCCAGGTGACGACCGGCGCGTACCCCGCATCGCCGCTGTTCTTCCAGTAGGCGTGCCACCCCGGCGCCAGGCGGAATTCGATGCCGAGGCGCAGCTCGCCCTGACCCGGGGCCACCAAGTCGCCGCTGATCAGGCGCACCTGCGATTGCGGGTTGGTGATCCAGGGAGACGCAGCCGCTGCCGCGGGCCGTGCCGAGACCAGGCAGCCGGCGGCGAGTGCCAAGCCAGCAAGGGCCGCGCGGGCCGCCGAGCCAGGAATGCGCATGTCGAGACGCAAGCTTCGCCCACCTCCGATCCAGCCTCGTGCGGCGCACGAGCGAACCTACCCCGGCATGAAAACCACGGCCGGGCCGCCCGGATTCCGGCCTGGCCCGCGGCGGCGAGCTAGACTCTGCCAATGCGGGTGTTCTTCACCAACCTCGGGTGCAAGCTGAATCAGGCCGAGAACGAGCGGCTCGCCCGTGATTTCCTGGCGGCGGGGCACCAGGTGGCGGCATCGCTCGACGACGCCGATCTCCACGTCGTCAACTCCTGCACCGTCACCGCCGCCGCCGCCCGCTCGTCGCGCCAGGCCGCCCGCGCCGGCGCCCGCCGTCCGCCGGGCGGGCCGCTGCGCACGGTGCTGACCGGCTGTTACGCCACCGCATCGCCGGCGGAGGCCGCGGGCCTGGCCGGGGTCGACCTCGTGGTGCCGAACCGCGACAAGGAGCGGCTGCTCGAGGAAGTCACCCTGGCCTTTCCCGGGGCGGCGCGGATCGACGCGCCCACACCGCTCGCGGGGCTGGATTGCTCGGTGTCCACTGGAACCGCGGCCGGCCTCCCGGGCGGCAGGTCCGCCGGCGCGCACCTGCGACGCCTTCCCCATGGCAACACCCGGGCGCTGGTCAAGATCGAGGACGGGTGCGACATGCGATGCGCTTTCTGCATCATCCCGGCGACCCGCGGCCGCCAGCGCAGCCGGCCGCCGGCCGAGGTGATCGCGGAAGTGCGCCGGCTGGCCGGCGCCGGGTATCGCGAGATCGTGCTCACTGGCGTGCAGATCTCCGCCTATCGCGCCGGCGCCGCGCTTCCCGGCCGCGGGCACGCCGCCGCGCGGCCCCTCGGCCTGGCCCACCTGGTGCGCGAGGTGCTCGCGGCCCTGCCCACCGTTCCAGCCCCAGCTGTGAGCACGGCGGCCCGCGTTCCGTCCTCGACTCATCCGCCGCATGGTCCTGGCGCCCGGGAGGCGACGCGTCTGCGCCTCACCTCGATCGCGCCCTGGGAGCTGGACGACGAGCTGCTCGCGCTGTGGTCCGACCCGCGGCTGTG
>DATDGZ010000284.1:0-5896 GCA_036521795.1 Thermoanaerobaculia bacterium
ACCGCCGCGTCCGGGCCGGCGATCACGCATAGCTCGGGAGCGCTCGCCGCCGCCAGCGCGAGGCCGGCGGAGAGGAGCTCCCGGGCCTGAGCTTCCGGCAGCGCCACCGCCACCATCGCGCCGGTGGGCAACTGCTCGAGCAGGCGTGCCCGCCGCGCGACGAGGCGGAGCCCGTCGGCGAGCGGAAAGACGCCGGCCAGGCAGGCGGCGGCGTATTCGCCCAGGCTGTAGCCGATCAGCGCGGTGGGCTGCACCCCCCAGGACTGCCACAAGGCGGCAAGGGCCAGCTCGAGGGCGAAGACCGCGGGCTGGACGATCGAGGCCGCCTCGGGCGGTTCGCCGGACTTGCCCCGTAGCGGAGCGGCGCGGCCCAGCATCCGCCGCAGATCGGTACCGCCGGGCGCGCCGGGGGCCGGCTCTCCCGGGTCGGTGAAGAGGATCTCGCGGAGATCGGCTCCGAGCAGGGGCGCAAGCAGCTCGGCGGAGCTGTCGAAGTGGCGGCGGAACACGGGCTCATCGCGGTACAGGCCCGTCGCCATGCCCGGGTAATGGTCGCCGACGCCGGAGAGCATGAAGGCCACCGGACGGTCCGGCAGCGCCTCGAGGTTGGTTTGGAGACGCTGCGCGTCGCGCGCTGCGAGGGCCGAGGCGGCGTCGCCGGCCGATGCGGCGAGCAGGAAGCGCCGGCAGCGGTGCGCCTTGCGGCCCGCTTGCATGGTGTAAGCGACATCCGCGAGCTCCTGCTCCGGGTGGCTCCGCAGGTGCGCTGCCAGCCGGTCGGTCGCCGCTTCGAGCGCGGCGGGAGTGGCGGCGGAGAGGACGATCAGCTGCCAGCGCCGTGAGCTGGTGCCGGGGCGCAGCTCCGGGGCTTCTTCGAGGACCAGATGCGCGTTGGTGCCGCCCATCCCGAAGGAGCTCACTCCGGCACGCCGCGGCGTGCCGTCCAAGGGCCAATCGCGGAGCTCGGCATTGACGTAGAAAGGGCTGCCGGCGAGCTCGAGCTGGGGGTTCGCCTCGCGGTAATGAAGGGTGGGCGGGATCTGGCGGCGCTCGAGGCAGAGGACGGTCTTGATCAGGCTGGCGATGCCCGCCGCCGCGTCCAGGTGGCCGAGGTTGGTCTTGACCGAGCCCAGGGCACAGAAGCGCTGCTGGTCGGTGCCGGCGCGGAAAGCCCGGGTGAGCGCCCGTACCTCGACCGGATCGCCGAGTCGGGTGGCGCTGCCGTGAGCCTCGACGTAGGTGATGGTCGCGGGGTCGACGCCGGCGAGCGCGTGCGCCTCGGCGATCACCGCCGCCTGGCCTTCCACGCTGGGCGCGGTGAAGCCGATCTTGCGGGCGCCGTCGTTGTTGATCGCCGAGCCCCGGATGACCGCGTGGATGAAGTCGCCCGCCGCCAGGGCGTCCGCCAGCGGCTTGAGGACGACGACGCCGACCCCTTCGCCGGAGACGGTGCCGCTGGCCCGGGCATCGAAGGCCCGGCAGTGGCCATCGGCAGAGACGATCCCGCCCGGCCGGTAGAGGTAGCCGCGCTTCTGCGGGAAGCTCACCGCGGCCCCTCCCGCCAGTGCGATCTGGCACTCGCGGTCGAGCAGGCTCTGGCAGGCCAGGTGCACGGCTACGAGCGAGGTCGAGCAGGCGGTGGACACGGCGACGCTCGGCCCCTGCAGGTTCAGCCGGTAGGAGACCAGCGTGGCGAGGAAGTCCCGGTCGTTGCCGAGCCGCAGCTCGAGGGCATCCGCGGCGGCGGCGAACTCGGGGTTGGACAGGAGATGGCTCAGCAGATAGGTGCTGGGGCCGACACCGGCGAAGACCCCGACCGGTCCGGCGCTGCGGGTGGGATCGCAGCCGGCGTTCTCCAACGCCTCCCAGGCGCACTCGAGGAAGAGCCGCTGCTGCGGATCGGTGTGCGCGGCCTCGCGTGGACTGATGCCGAAGAAGTGGGCGTCGAAGAGCTCGGCGCCTTCCAGGGTCGCCCTCGCCCTGACGTAGCCCGGCTGGCCGGAGAGCTCGGGACCAATGCCACTCGCCGCGAGCTCAGCGGTGGAGAAGGTCGAGATCGACTCCACGCCGGCCGCCAGGTTCTGCCAGAAGCGCTCGGGGGTCGAGGCGCCGGGGAAGCGGCAGGCGAGGCCGATGACTGCGACCGCGCCGAGCTCGGCCGGTGCGCCGACCGCGGCGGCAGCCGGCAGCGGCGGCAGCGCGCGGGGCGTGGCGAGCGGCGGCGCCGGCCCGGCGCGCGCGACGTCGCCGCTGGCGGGGCGCTCAGTCGGCCTCATGGCTCTGTACCTGTGCCGGCTGGCGCCGCGGCCGCCGCGAGACCCGCCGCGCGGCCCCGCGCTGGCTGGCTTGGGAGACGGTGGCAGGGGGCTGCGCTCGTGGCCCGAGCGACTGCGCAAACGATGCCACGGTCGGATGCTCGAACAGCTGCAGCACCGCCACCTCATGGCCCAGGGCCTGTTGCAGCTGGCCCGCCGCGCGGAGGGCCAGCAGGGAGTGGCCGCCGAGGTCGAAGAAGTTGTCCTCTACGCCGACCTCCACCTGGCCCAGCACCGCCGCCCAGACCTGGGCAATGGTCCTCTCGAGCGGCGAGCGCGGCGGCACGTGGTGGGCCGACCGGTCAGGGCCGGACGCGGGAGAGGCCGCGAGGGCGCGGCGGTCCAGCTTGCCGCTGGCGGTGAGCGGCAAGGCTTCGAGCAAGACCACGGTGGCGGGGACCATGTAGCCGGGCAGCAGGCGCCGCAGATGGCTGCGCAGCTCGGCGGCCATGCTGCGGTCGGCCGCCGCGGCGGGAGAGGCACCAGCCGCCGGCGCGACGTACGCCACCAGCCGGCGCTCTTCGGCACCCTCGCCGCGGAGCAGCACCGCCGCCTGCCGCACCGCCCGATGCTGTGCCAGCGCCGACTCGATCTCGCCGAGCTCGATGCGATAGCCGCGCAGCTTGACCTGCTGATCGACGCGGCCCAGGAACTCGAGGTTGCCGTCCCGGCCGTGGCGGGCACGGTCGCCGGTGGCGTAGAGGCGAGCTCCCGGCTCGCCCGAGAAGGGATCGGGGATGAACCGATCGGCGGTCATCTCCGGCTGCCTGGCATAGCCGAGGCAGAGGCAGGCGCCGCCGATGTAGAGGTCGCCCGGGACGCCGACGGGGCACGGTAGCAGCCCGCGGTCCAGCACGCGGTAGGTGGCGTTGGCGATGGGCCGGCCGTAGGGGATGCTCGGCCAGCGCGGGTCAACTCCGTCGACCGGATACCAGTTCGACCATACGGTGGCCTCGGTGGCGCCGCCCAGGGCGATGACCCGGGCCCGCGGGAAGATTGCCCTCACGGCGTCCGGCAGCGGCAGCGGAATCCAGTCCCCGGACACCAGCACCAGGCGCAGTAGGGCCTGCGGCGCGCCACCCGCTCCCCCGAGGGGGTCCCCGCCGTTGCCGCCGCCGGCGTGGTGCGGCGGTGCGGACAGCAGCGGCACCAGCTGCTGGAGCGCGGCCGGAGCGGAGTCCCAGATGGTCACCGGTTCGTCCACCAGCAGCCGCGCCAGCCGCTGCGGGTCGCGCAGCGCCGCCTCGGAAGCCACCTGCACCTCGCCGCCGGCCCCCAGCACGCCGAACACATCGTAGACCGACAGGTCGAACGCCGGCGAGGTGACGAACAGCAGCCGATCGCCGGGTCCCACGGCGAAGCTGGAGTTGACCCACCGCACAAGCTCCACCGCCGGCCGGTGCTGGACGACGATTCCCTTGGGCTCGCCGGTCGAGCCGGAGGTGTGGATGACGTAGGCGACGTCGTCGGGGGTGGCCGCCGCCGCCGGCCGCGCCGTGGAGAAGTGAGCGGCATGCCAGCCCGTCCAGATCCGCTTGCTGCGCCCGCCTGGCGGTGGCGCCGGCGCCGGCGGTGCGGCCGGCGCGGAGCGTGCAGAGGTCTCAGCCGGCGGCGATGGTGCGGTCGCCGGCGCCGCCGCCGGCGTCGCGGCGGCCTTGCGCATCACCACGTCGTAGCGGAAGCGCAGCTCGTTGGCGAACCCTTCCCCCCGCTCCAGGACTCGCACCTCGGCCGCCTCCGGCAAGGCGGTCGCCAGGTCGGCGAAGAACCCTGGAGCCACGTGGAGCTCTCCCACCTCACCTGGCCGGCCGCCGGACCGCGCCGCCGCGCTGCCCGGATGGGTGACCGCGTGGTCGGCGAGGGAGCGCCGAAACTCCTCTCGCCGCCGCGGGTCCATGACGTCGGCGACCACCACCGCGCCGCCGGGCGCGAGGCGCGACAGCGCCAGGCCGAGCACCCGCTCGAGGTAGGCCAGGCCGGGGAAGAACTGCACCGTGCTGGCCAGGATCACCAGGTCGAACGAGCCGGGCGGCAGCGCCTCGATCTCGTGGGCGAAACCGGTGAGCAGCTCGACGTTGGACCGGCCTTCCGCCGCGGCGCGCGCGCGATTGCGCTCCTGGGTGCGCCCCGACGGGTCGAGCCCCACGCATCGCCCCACCCGCGGCGCCAGCTCCCAGAGAATCAGGCCCGAGCCGCAGCCGATCTCGAGCACCCGCGGTTGCGGGCGGTGCTGCGGCCCCGGCGGCTCTCCTGGCGCGAGCTGCTCGACCGGCCCCAGCCATGGCTCGGCGAGGGCCAGGACGCGGTCGCGGTACTCCATCACCTCGGCCTCCGAGAACCGCTCCCCGGTGTAACTGCTGACGAAGCCGGCCGCCGTCACCCAGTCCGCGGCACGCTCGGCGAGCGCGTCGAACAGCTCCCGGACGCCGTCGGCGTCCAGCGGCTCGCTGGGCGGCTCCGGGCTCTCCACGTCGAGGCAGACGGCGTCGCCGAGGCGCGGCAGCAGCCATTGCAGCTGCTGCACCGCGGCCAGGTGCGACTGCCGCGTCAGCACGATGCCCGCCGCCGTTGCGGCGAGCACGGTCCGGGCGCGGGCGGCCGGCCAGGCGGCGTCGATCGGCAGGTAGGCGGCGCCGGCCTTGGCGGTGCCCAGCAAGGCGACCAGCATGTCGAGCGAGCGCTCCATCCAGATCCCGACCGGAGCGTCGGGTCCGGCGCCGAGCCGCCGCAGGAGGTGCGCCAACTGGTTGGCCCGCGATTCAAGCTGGCCATAGCTCAGCAAGTCGCCCTCCCACCGCGCGGCCGGGGCCGCCGGGTCGAGGTCTGCCCGCGCCTCGAAGAGCTGGTGGAGGAGGGCCTCGCCGCCTCTGGCGGCACCGGTGTCGTTCCACTCGCGGAGCAGCTGATGACGCTCGGCCGCCGACAGCAGCTCGAGCCTCGCCAGCTCCGTCGCGGGGTCGGCGGTTGCCGCCTGCAACAGGCGCAGCCAGTGGCCGCACAGCCGCGCCGCGGTGTCGTGGTCGTAGAGGTCGGTGGCGTACTCGAGCGTCCCGGCCAGCGCGCCGTGGTCTTCCCCCAGGAGGAAGGTGAGGTCGAATCTCGCGCTCCCGGTCGGAGGGTCCTCGGCATGCAGCTCGAGGCCCGCCACCGACGCCTCCAGCGGCGGCGCATCGTGCAGCGCCAGGGCGACCTGGAAGAGCGGCGTGCGCGACAGGTCGCGGTCGGGATGGATCTGGGCGACCAGCTCCTCGAAGGGCAGGTCGTGGTGGGTGTAGGCGCCCAGCGTGACCGCGCGCACCTGGCGCAGCAGATCGAGGAAGTCGTGGGCGCGGCCGACATCGGTTCGCAGCACCAGGGTGTTGACGAAGAAGCCGATGAGACCCTCGATCTCGAGGTGGCCGCGGTTGGCGATCGGCGCGCCGATGGCGAGGTCCTGCTGTCCGCTCAGCCGCGAGAGCAGGGTGAAGAGCCCCGCGGCGAGAATCATGAACGGCGTCACGCCCTGGCGCCGGGCCAGGGCCGCCACGGCCTCGGTCAGCGCGGCGCCGAAGGCGAACCGTCGGGTGGCGCCGCGGAAGGAC
>DATDGZ010000285.1:0-4013 GCA_036521795.1 Thermoanaerobaculia bacterium
AGCGCCGAGGAGCTGCTGCGCCTCGCCGCCTCGCTCGACCAGGTGTCGCCGCACGTCTTCGCGGCGGCGCTCGTGCGGGGAGCGCGCGAGCGCGGCCTGCCGCTCTCGTTCCCGGCCGCGGTCGAGGAGCGCCTCGGCGCCGGGATCCGTGGCACGGTCGAGGGACGCCAGGTGGCTCTCGGCAAGCTCGACTGGGTCGCCGCCGGGCGGGAGGTGCCGCCGCGGGCGCGCGAGGTCCGGCGGCGTGCCGCCCGCGAAGGCGCTTCCAACGTCTTCGTCGCCGTGGACGGCGCGGTGGCGGGGGCGCTGATCCTCCACGATCCGATTCGCGCCGACACGCCGGCCACCCTGCGCGCGCTGCGCCGCCAGGGCATCCGGCGGGTGGTGATGGTGACCGGCGACACCGCCGAGGTCGCCGAGACGGTGGCGGCGGCGATCGGTGCCGACCTGCTGCTCGCCGAGCGTACGCCCCAGCAGAAGGTGGCGGCGGTCAGGGCCGAACGCGCCCGCGGGCCGACCATCATGGTGGGCGACGGCGTCAACGACGCGCCGGCGCTGGCCGCGGCCGACCTCGGGGTGGCGATGGGCGCGCGGGGCGCCACCGCGTCGTCGCAGGCCGCCGACGTGGTGATCACCGTCGACCGGTTGGACCGGTTGGCCGAGGCGCTCGCGATCGCCCGGCGGGCCCGGCGCATCGCCCTCGAGAGCGTCCTCGCCGGGGTGGGCCTGTCGCTGGTGGCGATGCTGATCGCGGCCGCCGGCTACCTGCCGCCGGTCGCCGGCGCGTTGCTGCAGGAGGCCATCGACGTGGCGGTGATTCTCAACGCCCTGCGCGCCCTGGCGGCAGGCCGGGGAGGGGAGGCGAGGCCCCCTCCCGGTAATTCCGGGCGGCGCCGATCGCAGCGGCGCCGCATCCCGGAGGTCAGGAGGCGTCTGATTTGGCGGGGTTGATCATCCGAGCCGGGCTGACGGCGGCGGGCCTCCGGCCGCCTGCCGCGCCAGGGTCTCGAGCCAGAGCTGGTGGCCGCGGTGCATCCGGTTCGGCATCGCCATGCTGCCGAGGCGGGCCGCCGATCAGCGGCGGCCGAGAGGCGGCGGCGATCAGCTTGGGATCGGCCTCGAAGGGGAGCGCCAGGCCAGAAGCACGCCTCAGGCGGCTGCGGCGCCCGCCTCGGTCGCGGGCGCGACGCCGGCAGGCGTTGCCGCGGTGCCGGCGGCGGCGAGCGGAGGGATCACCAGCACGCTGGTGCGGCAGGCCCGCACGACGGCCTCGGCGACGCTGCCGAGCAGGAAGCGCTCGAAGCCGTTGAGCCCGTGCGTTCCCATGACGACCAGGTCCGGCGCGGTGGCAGCGATGTGATTCAGGATCTCCTCGCGCGGTCCGCCGAAGCGTGCCCGCCGTGCTATCTGCCAGCCTGCGCAGCCGATGGCGGCGAGAAAGTCACCGAGCCGCTCCGCGCCGGCGCGCTGGGCCCCGTCGAGATCGAAGTGCGGCACGAACCCCTCGTAGCCTGCGGGCGCCACGACGTGCAGCGCCTCGACCGTGATGCCCTCGCGTCCATCGCACCACCGATCGAGCAGCGCCAGGCAGCGCGTCACGACCTCTCCCGAGATCGGCGACAGATCCACCGGCAGCAGCACCCTGTGCGGCGGTATCGGCAGCGCGCCGCGCAACACCACCACCGGGCACCGGGCCTTGCGCACCATCCGGCTGGCCGTCGATCCGAAGACGTGCGCGGCGAAAGTGTCGGCGGCGCCCACGACGATCAGGTCCGCCGCCTCGCGCCGCGCCACCTCGCCGAGCACGCGGTGCGCCGGTCCCTGCTCGACGTGCTGAACGAGCGTTCCGCCGCCGCCGATCCGCAGGCGTTCGATCTGGTCGTTCATCCGCGTGCGGGCCACCGGCTCGAGCTCCTGCCATCCGGGCGCGGTCTGGAAGACCAGCGGCGCGAAAGGCGCCCCGGTGACCGCCACCGTCGGGACCTCGAAGGCATGCACCAGGTGGATGGCGGCGCCCATCGCCCGCGCGATCTCGGCTCCGGTGGTGACAACCTGATCGCTCGCCTCGCCGAGGGTAGTGCCGATCACGACAAGGGGTGGGTTGGCGTTCATGGTCTTTCCCTCCTTCGTATCCGTATCCAGGCTACCGCCCGCCGCGGCGGCAGGCGCCACCCGCGCGGGTGGCCGGCGGACGCACCGGGGCGGGAGCGCCGGCAGCGCGCGGGCGGGTCTCGGCGACCAGGCAAGGAACCTGCCTGGTCAGCGGCGCAGCGCCGCGAGGCACGCACGCGGGCGGGCCTCGCGGTCAACCTGCGAGGGAAGACACCACCCCCGGGGGTGGGCTTGGGCGTCCACCCACCGGCGGCGGTCCGCCACCCACCCGGGTGTCGCGGGCCGATCCCGGGGCACCTAGAGTGCGCCGAGGAGAGGCGGATGCATGTAGCCATGACCGAGCCCCGCCCGCGCCCGAAGCCATTCCAAGACGGCGTCTCGCTGTCGTGCGAGGCAGCGGGCGCCGGCTGGGGCAACCTCTCCGGCGCCGAGCGCGTCCTGCGCCTGCTGGTGGGCGTCGCCATGTTGGCCGGGGGCTGGTCCGGAGCGGTGACCGGCATCGAGGGCGTCGCGTTGCAGGTCTTCGGCTGGGTGCCGTCGATCACCGGCATCGCCGGCTGGTGCCCGTTCTACGCCGTGCTCGGCTTCTCCAGCCGGCGTCGCCGCAGGCCGGCCGCCGACCCTGGCGAGTATCCGGGATGCCGCCCTCGCGGGGACCGGAAGGGCTGATCGCGCCGAGCGCCTCACGCCGAATCGACCGACCGCTCCGAAAGCCCGGATCGGCCGGCGTAGGACGACAGCCGACAAGACATCGATCGATTCTCTGACGAGCCCTGGCATGCCCGCTGATGCCAAGCTCGCTCGCACTGCGCTGTACTTGACCTGGAGGTCGAGATGGCGCTGTCGCCCCCAAGCTGCTGGGTCACCGTGCTCGACAGCTCCTCGGGGGGCCCTGCCGCGGGCCACCGCGCCTGGCGCCTGGACAGCGCCTGCGGCGTTCACTAGCGGCTCGCCGCCGGCTCGGCGCCGCGGACGCACCGCGGTGCCGAGCCTCGCGGCGCAACCACGCAGACCGGCATCCAAGGAGGGAGGCCATGCAGAGAACCCGTAGAAGGACTGGCGTCGACTCGACGAAGGATCCCGCGCTCTCCCCCCTGGTCCTGGACAGCATCGCCATGCTCGACCGGCTGCTCTGCGGCTGCAGCTCCCCGATGTCCCAGGAGGCGTATCCATGGCTGCCGGCGCCGTGGCACCTGCACGAGCGCGCGGCCGATGTCACGGCGCAGCAGCGGGCGGCCCATCTCGATGCCCTGCGCCGGCTGGTGCTCACCAGCGAGCTCAAGGACCCCGACCTCGCCAGCCACGTCGTCCGGCTCAGCCATTACAGCGCGCTACTGGCGAGGGCCATGGGCCTGTCCTCGAGCGCGATCGAGACACTGAGTCACGCCGTCACCCTGCACGACGTCGGCAAGGTCGGCGTGCCCGACACGATCTTCTTCAAGCCTGGTCGGCTGACCCCGAACGAGCTGGCGGTCATGCGGTCACACACCGTCATCGGCGGCAGCATCCTGGCCAGCGCACCGTGCGAGCTGATGCGGCTCGGCTGCAAGGTGGCGCTCACCCACCACGAGCGCTGGGACGGGACGGGCTATCCGCGGGGCTTGCGCGGCGAGCAGATCCCGCTCGCCGGCAGGCTCTGCGCCGTCGTCGACGCCTTCGATGCGATGACCACGGAGCGGCCGTACCGCCAGGCCGTGGCGCCGGAGGCGGCGCTCGCGGAGATGCTCGACCAGCGCGGCCGGCAATTCGATCCCCAGCTGCACTGCTGTCCAAGAACGCCGGCGATTGGGGCCAGGGCTGGGCGTAACCCATTGAAAATACAGAGCACGGCTCTCGCGGCGCAGCGCTTCCCTGGTTGAGGTCTAAGGGATTGTCCGCTTTCTTGCCCGACCGCTATTGAC
>DATDGZ010000286.1:0-6478 GCA_036521795.1 Thermoanaerobaculia bacterium
GTCTCCGCGCCGCCTTCTCGGCACCTGCGGACCGGCGGCGCATCCGCGAGGATCTCGAGCGGCGCCTGGCGGCGGCGCGCGATCTCTCCTGGTGGGCGGAGGGTCAGGCGGTGCTCGCCGACCTGCTCCGGGAGGTGGACGAGCCGCAGGCCCTGGTCCAGGCCCACGAGGCCGCGCTCGCCGGCGCGCGCGCCTATCCGCAGAGCCCCGGCGCGGCGGACTGCCGGCACGCCGTCGCCGAGATCGAGCAGCCAGACTTCCAGGTGCAGGCCATGGCCAGCGACGGCACCGGGCGGCGGTCCATCGCCGTCGACCACCGCAACCTGACGCGCCTCTTCTTCCGCGCCTACCGTGTGGACATCGCGCGGCGCCTCGAGGCCGGCGCCGGCCAGCCGTTCCCCGAGTCCTGGAGCACCCGGGAGCTCGGCTCCCTGGGCCCTCCCGCGTCCAGCTGGGTGGAGAGCCTGCCGCCGACCCCGGACTACCGCCGGCACCGGACCTGGGTCGTGCCGCGGGTCGCCGGGCCCGGCGCCTACATGGTGGTGGCATCGGAGCGGCAGAGCTTCTCCGAGCGGCACAACCGGCTGGCCACGGTCCCGCTGGTGCTCGGCGACCTGGTGCTGCTGCGCAACGAGGAGCCGGGCGGCGCGAACCGCCTGCGCTTGCTCACGGGCAGCTCGGGAGAGCCGGTCGCAGGCGCCCGCATCCGGGTCTTCCGGTACGACAGGCAGCAGAGGGTGGGCGAGGCCGCGACGCTCACCACCGGGGCCGACGGCGCCGCCAGCTTCGCGCCGCCGCGCACCGAAGAGCCCATCTCCTGGGCGCGCTACGTCATGCTCGTCGAGCGCGGTGCCGACCTGGCGATGCTCGATCTCTACCTCGACCTCGGCGCCCCCATGGTCGAGGGCGACGCCGTGCTCATCTTCACCGACCGCAGCATCTATCGTCCGGGGCAGACGGTGCGCTGGAAGGCTCTGGCCTACAGCGGCGACCGCGAGGCCGGGCACCTGGCGCTCGCGGCGCACCGCGACCTGGCCGTCAGGCTGACCGACCCCAACAACCAGGACGTGGCGACCGCGAAGGTGACCACGAACGACTTCGGCACCGCGGCCGGCGAGCTCGTGGTGCCCGCGGGCAGACCGCTCGGCACCTGGGTGCTGCACGACGCCAAGCTCTGGGGCGCGACGCAGATCCGGGTCGAGGAGTACAAGCGGCCGACGTTCGAGGTGCAGCTGCTGCCGCCGGCCGCCGCACCGCGGCTCAACCGTCCCGCGTCCTTCCGCGGTGAGGCGCGCTACTACTTCGGCCTGCCGGTCACGAGCGGCAAGGTCCGCTGGAACGTCACCCGCCTGCCGATCTTCCCGCCGTGGTGGTGGGAGGGGAGCGGCACCGGCGCGGCCGCTGAGAGTGGCTCGCAGGAGATCGCGACCGGAACCTCGGCGCTGGGCGGCGGCGGGACCTTCACCGCCGACTTCACTCCCGCGGCCGACGAGCGGCTGGGCAAGGAAAAGGACGTCACCTATCGCTATCACCTCCACGCCGAGGTGACCGACGACGGCGGCGAGACCCGCATCGCCGAGCGCTCCTTCCGCCTCGGCTTCGTGGCGATCGAGGCCGCGATCGAGAGCGACGACCGGTTCCTCGACCCGGGCACGGCGGCGGAGATGACCATCCTGCGCCGCGATCTCGACGGCGCACCACGCCCCGGCGCCGGGGACTGGCGCCTGCTCTCGCTGCGCCAGCCGGAGCGGGCCCTTCTGCCCGCGGAGGAACCGGCCGCGGCGGCCGCGGCCCCCGGCGAGACGGAGGCGTTCCACACCCCCGGCGACCTGCTCGTCCCACGCTGGCAGCGCACGCCGCCGGCGGTTGCGCTGCGCCGCTTCGGCGACGGCGCCGAGGTCGCGCACGGCAGCCTCGCGCACGACGAGCAGGGGCGCGCCCTGGTCAAGCTGCCGCCGCTTCCCCCCGGCGCCTACCGGCTGCGCTACGAGACGCACGACGACTCGGGCGGCACCGCCGCGGCGCAACGCGAAGTCCTGGTGGCGGGCGGAACCCCCCTCGCGGTCCCCGCTTGGCTCGAGGTGAAGCGGCCGGAGGCGCACGTCGGCGGGACCGTCGCGATCCTGGCGCACTCGGGTTTCCCGGGCCAACGGCTCGAGCTGGAGATCTGGCGCGGCAAGGACGTCGAGCGCCGCGCCCTGGTGGCGGGCGACGCGCCGCAGCGCATCGAGCTGCCGGTGGGCGAGGCGGACCGCGGCGGCATCGCGCTGCGCCTGGTGGCGGTGCGCGACCACCAGCTGATGGAGCTGAATGCCAAGGTCGCGGTGCCGTGGGACAACCGCGAGCTGACGGTCGAGTACCAGACCTTCCGCGACTTGCTGCGCCCCGGAGCGCGGGAGACCTGGCGAGTCAAGGTCACCCAGAAGGGCGCCCGCGGCGCCGAGCCGGCGGCCGCCGAGCTGCTCGCTTACATGTACGACCGCAGCCTGGACACCTACGTGGTGCACCGCCCGCCGCGTCCCCTCGACCTGCTGCCGTCCGGTATCGACGTCGGCCCGTTGGCGGTGAGCCTCGGCGACCAGGGCGGCTCCCCGTGGGGATCGGGCCCGCCCAAGCTGCCTCCCGATGCCGGCCTGCATGGCGACGGGCTGCGCTGGATCAAGGGCTACGGCGTCGGCGGCCTTGGCTGGCAGGGCATCAGCGTGGCCGTCGGGGTCGAGGGCGGAGCTCCCGTGGCCATCGCTGGTCGCCCCGGGCGCGTGTTCGAGACTCCTATGCTCGAGCAGAAAGCACCCGCTCGGCCCCCGCCGCCCGGCGCGATCGGCGCCGCCAAGCAAGCGACCCTCCGGGCCAAGGACGCCGGCCCCGGGGCGCCCGGCCAGGCCCTAGCCCCTACCCTGCGCTCCGACTTCTCGGAGACGGCGTTCTGGCAGCCGCACCTGCTCACCGGCGCGGACGGCACGGCGGCGATCGAGCTCACCGTGCCGGACTCGGTCACCTCGTGGAGCGTCTGGGTGCACGCGCTGACGCGGGACTTCCGGTCCGGCGAAGACCACCGCGAGGCGCGCTCGGCGAAGGAGCTGATGGTGCGCCCCTACCTCCCGCGGTTCCTGCGCGAGGGAGACCGCGCCGAGCTCGAGGTCGTCGTGAACGACGCCGCCCAGGGCGCGTTCGACGGCGAGGTGACGCTCGACATCCTCGACCCCGAAAAGCCGGATGCCGAGGCCTCGCTGCTGGGCGAGTTCGGCGTCACGGCGGCGGCGGCCCGCCGGCGCTTCCACGTCGAGCCGGGCAAGAGCGCCGCCCTCACCTTCCCGCTCGCGGTGCCCAGGCGCGTCGGCCAGGTCGCGTTCAAGGTGATCGCCCGGGCCGGCGACACGAGCGACGGCGAGCTGCGCCAGCTGCCGCTCCTGCCGTCGCGCGTGCACCTCGCGCAGTCGCGTTTCGTGGCGCTGCACGACCGCGACACGCGCACCATGACCTTCGACGACATGAAGGCCGCGGGCGACCCGTCGCGGATCGACGAGCAGCTGGTGGTGACGCTCGACGCGCAGCTCTTCTACTCGGTGCTGGCGGCGGTGCCCTACCTCGTGGAGTACCCGTACGAGTGCACCGAGCAGACGCTCAACCGCTTCCTCGGGACAGCCATCCTGTCCTCGCTCTTCACGCGCTACCCGGCGGTCTCGAGGATGGCGGCGCAGCTGGCCCAGCGCAATGAGCGCAAGACGGAGCTCGAGCCGTTCAGCCGCCCCGACCCCAACCGCCAGATGGCGTTCGAGGAGACGCCCTGGCTGCTCGAATCGCAGGGCAAGCGGGACGTGGAAGAGCAGCGGCTGCTCGAGGTGCTCGATCCGCGGATCGCCAAGGCGCAGCAGGAGTTGGCACTTGCCAAGCTCGATCGCGACCAGCTGTCGAACGGCGCCTTCGCTTGGTGGCCGGGCGGGCCGCCTTCGGACTACATGACGCTGTACCTGCTTTACGGCCTCGCCAAGGCCGGCGAGCTCGGGGTCGCGGTGCCGCGCAAGATGGTCATCGCGGGCTGGCAATACATCGGCGAAAGGTACCAGAGCGAGATCCGGCACAAGCTCGACCGCCCCGACTGCGACTGCGCCTGGGAGTTCCTGACCTTCCTCAACTACGTGGCCTCGGCCTACCCGGACCCATCGTGGCTCGGCGATGCGCTGCCGATCGCCGAGCGCCGGCGCATCCTCGACGCCTCGTTCCGGCACTGGCGGGAGCACTCGCCGTACCTGAAGGGGCTGCTGGCGCTCACCCTCGAGCGCATGGGCCGGCACCGGGACGCGCGCCTGGTCTTCGACTCGGTCATGGACTCGGCGAAAACGACGCCTGAGGAAGGTACCTTCTGGCAGCCCGAGGAGAGCTCCTGGCTCTGGTACCACGACACCATCGAGAGCCACGCCTTTGCCTTGCGGGCCCTCATGGAGCTGAATCCCAAGGACCCGCGCCTCGACGGCCTGGTGCAGTGGCTGTTCCTCAACAAGCAGCTCGGCCACTGGAAATCGACCCGCGCCACCGCCGAGGTCGTGTACTCGCTCGCCAAGTATCTGGACAGCCATCACGAGCTGGCAGTGCGCGAGGCGGCGAAGGTCGAGGCCGGGGGGAGCACCACCGAGCTGACCTTCGAGCCCGACCGCTACACCGGCAAGAAGGCACAGGTCGTGGTGCCTGGCCCCCGGCTCGGGCCGCAGGACGCGACGGTCACCGTGTCGAAGGAGACGCCGGGGCTGCTCTTCGCCTCTGCGACCTGGCACTTCTCGACCGAGGAGCAGCCCAAAGAGGCGCGCGGCGATCTGTTCGCCGTCGAGCGGCGCTACTTCCGGCGCGTGCCGCAGGGCCAGGAGATGGTGCTGCAGCCGCTCGCGGAGGGCGCCGTCCTGGCGCCGGGCGACGAGGTCGAGGTGCAGCTCTCGTTGCGCAGCCGCGCACCGGCCGAGTACGTCCACCTGCGCGATCCGCGCCCTGCCGGTTTCGAGCCGGGCGCCGTGGTCTCGGGCTGGAAGTGGGACCTGGGACTGACGCGCTATGAGGAGGTGCGCGACAGCGGTACCGACTTCTTCTTCGAGTGGCTGCCGGCGGGCGAGTACACCTTGAAGTACCGGGTCCGCGCCGCGCTCGCCGGCACCTTCCGCGTCGGTCCGGCCACGGTGCAGTCCATGTACGCGCCGGAATTCACCGCCTACTCGGCAGGTAACGTGGTACGGGTAAAGGCGGCGGCCAGTTCGTAGCCTGGCCTGGCCTGGCCTGGCCTGGCCGGCACTCTTACGAAGACTCATCCGAGCTTGGCGCCGACTCGGCCCCGGGCTGGCCTGCTGGACTACCGCATCAGCCTCATCACCGCGTCAAGGGCGGCCCAGGATCAGCCAGGCCGCGGCGCCCCCGGCGGCCAGGCTCGATACCAGCAGCGCCCGGGGTGGCGGCAGCGGGCTGCCGTCGTGCGGCGAGACGCCGAGGTCGGGATCGGGCTCGCCGAAGCCGGCCGTCGGCGCGGCGGCCACGCCGGCGACGGCGGCGGCCAGCACCGCGGCGGCGAGGAAGCCGCCGCCGTACTCGCCGGTCACGCCCTTCGGCGCCAGCACCGGCGGCAGCGCCGCCGCGCCCCACGCCGCGCGCAGGACGCGGGCCTCCAGGCGGTCGCCGGCGCGCGAGCCGGAAGCCCCGGAGACGATGCGGTCGATCGCAGTCGGCGGACAGTCCGCGCCGTGGCCGGCAGTGAGTGCGCCGAGCGGACCGCCGACGACGGGCTGATCGATCTCCGTCGCGGCACCGTGACGGAGCAGCAGCCGCCGCAGGGCGCGCCCGAGCAGCTCGCCGCCGCCGCTCCACCCGGTCGGCGGCGCCGACGGGTCGAAAGCGCTGCCCCAGCCGCACACCCGTGCCAGCGGCACCCGCCCGGCGCGGGCCGCCGCCGCCGCGCTCTCGAGCAGCAGCACCGTGGCGCCGTCGGCCCCCACCACCCCGTCGCGGCGGCGGTCGAAAGGGCGCCCGATCTCGCCGCAGCCGCCGGGATCGCCGTGCGCCGGCCGCGAGCGCCCGCGGGCCAGCGCGCCGAAGCGGTCGAGCACGGCGTGCAGCAGCGGCGACATCTCGTCGACGGCGCCCACCAGCGCGCGCTCGGCGCTGCCGGCCGCCACCTCGGCGGCACCGCGCGCCACCGCCAGCAGCGGCCCCGCCTCGCGCTGGCACAGCGTGACGTTGGCGCCGCGAGCGCCGCAGGCGATGGCGATCTGGGCCGCCGGGGCGTTGGCGACGCTCTCGGTGAAGAGATACGGCGAGGCGGCCTCCGGACCGTCGCGCAGCACCTGGCGCAGCAGCGCCTCCGAGAACGAGCAGGGGCCGAACGCCGTGGACAGGACCACCGCCGTGCCGGGGCCGGCCAGCAGCGCCGGGTCGAGCCCGGCGTCGGCGAGCGCCATGCGGGTCGCGGCGACCGCCAGGCGCGACGGCGGACCCATGCGCC
>DATDGZ010000287.1:0-1926 GCA_036521795.1 Thermoanaerobaculia bacterium
ACTCGCTGCTGCGGCGGGAGCTGGTGGTCTGCTACCGCGCCTACTGCCGCGGCGAGGCGCCCGAGCTGCCGGCGGCGCGACCCTACGGCGAGTACATCGGGTGGTTGCAGCGGCAGGACCTGGCGGCGGCCGAGAGCTTCTGGCGGCGGGAGCTGGCGGGATTCGCGGCGCCGACGCCGCTCGGCCCGGGGCGGCCGCCCGGCGCCGGCCGCGAGCGGCCGGGAGCCGCCGGCTCGCGGCCGTTCGCCCTGACGCCGCCGGCGAGCGCGGCGCTCCACGCCTTCGCCCGCCGCCACTCGCTGACCGCCGGGCTGCTGCTCGCGGCCGGCTGGGGGGTGCTGCTGGCGCGCTACAGCGGCGAGCAGGACGTGGTCTTCGGCATCACCGTCTCCGGCCGGCCGGCCGAGCTGGCGGGCGCGCTCTCGATGGTCGGTCCGTTCATCAACTCCCTGCCGCTGCGGGTGCAGACGCCCTGGCGCCGCAGGGTGCTGCCGTGGCTCACCGCCATGCGTGCAAGCTATCTCGAGCTGCTGCGCCACGAGTACAGCCCGCTGGTCGAGATCCAGGGCTGGAGCGAGGTGCCGCGCGGGCTGCCGCTGTTCGAGAGCCTGCTGGTCTATCAGAACTTCCCGCGCGCGGCGGGCACCGGCGACGGCGACGGCCGCGGCGGCGAGGCGCCGCTGCGGTTCACCGACCTGCAGAGCTCGGGGCGGGCCAGCTTCCCGCTGGCGGTCTGCCTGAGCGACCGCGCGGCGGGGCTCGGCGGCGCCTTCGACTACGATGCCGAGCGCCTCGACGGCCTCCTGGTCGGCGGCATGGCCCGCCACCTCGCGACGGTGCTCGAGGCGCTGGTCGAGGACCCCGAGCGCGAGCTGGTGGACCTCGCCCTGCTGTCGCCCGCCGAACGGCACCAGCTGCTCGTCGAGTGGAACGACACCGGCGGTGCACGGGCGGCGGGAGCCACGGTGGCCGGCCTGTGGGAGGCGCAGGTGGTGCGTACGCCCGAGGCGCTCGCGGTGCGCTGGGGGGAGCGCCGGCTCACCTACCGCGAGCTCAACCGCCGCGCCAATCAGCTCGCCCACCACCTGCGCGCGCGCGGCGTCGGGCCCGAGGTGCGGGTGGCGGTCGCGGTGGAGCGCTCGCCCGAGCTGATCGTCGCCCTGCTCGCGGTGCTCAAGGCGGGCGGCGCCCACGTGACGCTCGATCCCGCTCACCCGCCGCAGCGGCTGGCCTACGTGCTGGCCGATTCCGCCGCCGCGGTGGTGGTGACGGAGGAGCGCCTGCTCGCCGGGCTCGGCCCGCTGCCGGCGGGCGCGCCGGCGGCAGTCTGCCTCGACCGCGACCGCGAGGCGATCGCCGGCCGGCCGGAGGAGAACCCGCAGCCCCTTGCCGACCCCGGCAACCTGGCCTACGTCTTCTACACCTCGGGCTCGACCGGCCGCCCCAAGGCGGTCGCCATCGCGCACCGCAGCTGCGCCGCCTTTCTCGAGGCTCTGGGCGAGGTGTTCGACGGCGAGGAGCTGGCCGGCGTGCTCGCCACCACCTCGGCGGTCTTCGACTGCGCGGTGTTCGAGCTCTACCTGCCGCTCGTCCGGGGTGGGGCGGTGGTGCTCGCCGGCAGCGCCCTCGACCTGGTCGCCCTGGACCGGGCGGCGGCGGTCACCCTGGTCAACGTGGGGCCGTCGGCCCTGGCGGAGCTGCTCGCCGCCTCGCCGCTGCCGGTCGCGGTGCGCACCGTCCACGTCTCGGGAGAAGCGCCCTCGGCGCAGCTGGTCGCCGAGCTCTACCGGCGCGGCGTGGCGCGGGTCTGGAACGGCTACGGGCCGACCGAGGGCACCACCCTCTCGACGCTCTGCCGGCTGGGCCGGGACGAGGCGGGCGCGCCGCCGATCGGCCGGCCGATCGCGGGCGGCGCCCACGTGACGC
>DATDGZ010000288.1:0-11350 GCA_036521795.1 Thermoanaerobaculia bacterium
GCCGCCGCGGCCGGCCGCTGGCATCCAGCTCGAGCGCCGCCCAGCCGCGCGGTTCCGCGGTGCGGTACAGGAGCCGGAGGCGGTCCGTGCCGCGTGAGGTCTCGAAGCTGGGGTACAGCGAGCCGCCCGGGGCTGCCACCACGGGATCACCGAAGAGGCCGTCCCGGTAGCGCGCCACCAGCAGGCGATAGCCGTCGCCGGCGAGCTGGCTCCAGGCGATGAGGGCGCCGCGGCCGGCGGGCGCCAGGACCGGTGTGATGTCGGGCACCCGGTTGGCGGTCAGCTTGCGCGGCGGTGTCCAGGCGCCGGTCCCGTTGCCGTTCCCGCCGGTGCTCCAGACGATCTCGTCGTCGTGGCCGTCGAAGGCACTCCAGGCGAGCAGCCAGGAACCGTCCGGCAGCCGGCAGGCGGTGAGCGCCAGCTGGCTGCCTTGCCCCGGCGCGGAGATGATCCGCGGGGCGGACCAGCCGCCGCCGTTCCAGGCGGCGTAGCGCACGCCGAGCGCGCGTGGATCGTCCCCTTCCAGCCAGGCCAGCCCGGCCAGCCGGCCGCCGGCGACGAGTGGCAGCGGCTCGGCCAGGAGCTTGCCGATGCGCTCGCCGGGCGGTGGCAGGATGGCGGGCCGCGTGCCGCCGGCCAGAAGCAGCAAATCGCGTCCGCCTACGCCGCCCCCGCTCGCGCTGCCCGCGCCGCCTGCGCCGCGAGCAGCGCCGGCGCTGCCGGAGGTCGGTGCGGTGCCGGCGGCGATCCACCCCCCGGCGAGGGGTGCCGCCGCGTCGAGCCTGGCGCCAGGCGGCAGCGCCAGCGAGACCAGCTCCCCGTCCGGCAGCTCGACGCGCGCCCCGTCCGCTGTCGCACGCAGGTGCAAGGGGAGCTCCGACACGGCCGCCCGGGCCGGAGCGGCCGCCGCGAGCTGAGCCAGCACGACGGCGGCGGCCAGGGCCGCCACGTCCGCTCGCCTGGTCAGCAACCTGGCCAGCCTGGCCGGCGCGGGCGCGGGCGCCGGAGCGGTGGCGTTCGGACGAGCACGTCTCCAGAGCGGATCCAGGCGCCGCGGGGCTGTCGACATAGAGGGGGAATCCTAAGGCCGCCACGAGGCCGAGTCAAACAAGGCAACGGGCGCCGGGTCGTGGGCCCGTCTCCGCCGCTGCCCCTTGGGCGAGGGGACGGCGCTGCGGGGGCGGAGGTCCAGGCCGGGCAGGCTGGGGTCATCAGGCCGGGGGCGTCCGGGCGAAGGCGTGCGCTATCATCGCCCCCTTATGAGGGCCGCGATCCTCGCCGTCGGCTCCGAGCTGCTGGGGACCGAGCGTCTCGACACCAACTCCCTGCGGCTGACCGAGACGCTGCTGCGCCACGGTGTGGAGCTGCGCCGCAAGTCGGTGATCGGCGACGTCGAGGAGGAGATCGCCGCCGAGCTCCGCGACTGCTTGCCGCGGGTCGACCTGATCCTGGTCACGGGGGGCCTCGGGCCCACCGCCGACGACGTGACGCGCGAAGCGGTGGCGGCGGCGCTGGGCCGCTCGCTGGCGCTCGATCCGGAGGTCCTCGCCGGCATCGAGCGGCGCTTCCAGGCGCTCGGCTGGACGATGCCCGCCGTGAACCGCCGGCAGGCGCTGGTCATCGCCGGCGCCGAGGTGCTCGCCAACACGCGCGGCAGCGCGCCCGGCATGCGCCTGCTCGCCGGGGCGGCGACGATCTTCCTGTTCCCTGGCGTGCCGAGCGAGCTCGCCGGCATGGTCGAGGATCACCTCGAGCCCTGGCTGGCTCCGCGGTCGGGCGGCGTCAGCCGCGAGACGGCGGTGCTCAAGGTGGCGGGCCTGCCCGAGTCGCTGGTCGAGGAGCGCATCGCTCCCGCCTACGACGAGTTCGGCCGCGAATCGATCACCATCCTGGCGCGGCCCGCCGACGTGCGGCTGCTGGCCACCGCCACGGGACCGCCCGCCGAGCGGCAGGCGCGGCTGCAGGCGATGACCGCGCGCCTCGCGGCGCTGGTCGGCGACGCCGTCTACTCCCGGCGGGAGGAGGACACGCTCGAGAGCGTGATCGGCGACCTGCTGCGCGCGGCCGGCGCCACCTTGACGGTGGCCGAATCGTGCACCGGCGGCTTGCTGGGAGAGCGCCTGACCGCGGTGGCGGGAAGCAGCGATTATTTCCTGGGCGGCGCGATCACCTACGACGACCGGCTGAAGACCGCGATGCTGGGCGTGCCTCCGGAGCTGCTGGCGGCGCACGGCGCCGTCTCCGAAGCGGTCGCGCGGGCCATGGCCGAGGGGGTCCGCGCCAGGCTCGGCAGCGACTACGGGGCCGCCGTCACCGGGATCGCCGGACCGGGCGGCGGCAGCGCCGCGAAGCCCGTCGGCACGGTCCACCTGGCGATCGCCGGACCGCCGCGGGCGCCGAGCCTGGCGGGCGTCGAGGTCGACCATCGCCGGCTGCGGCTGCCCGGCGGCCGCGAGCGGATCCGCTGGCAGGCCAGCCAGATCGCGCTCGACATGCTGCGCCGCCGCCTGATCGCCGCCGCGCACGAAGGCGGCGGTCAGGCCCCCCTGGCGGCCGCTCCGGGAGCCGCCCAGGCCGCCCTTGCGGCCGGTCCAAGCGTCGCCGTCGCGGCCGGTCCGTCAGTCGCCGTCGCGGCTGGTCCGTCAGTCGCCGGCGCCGCCGCTCTTCCCCAGGCCGCGGCCAGCGGCCGGCCACGCCGCGGGTCATGAGGCTGTTCGTCGCCCTCGAGATCCCCGAGCCGGTGCGGCGGGAGGTGCGGCGGCGCGTGGCCGGCCTGCGCGAGCGCCTGCCGCGGGCGCGCTGGGTCGACCCCGACGTCCTGCACCTGACCCTGCTCTTCCTCGGAGAGGTGGCTCCCGAGCTGGTTGGGGAGCTCGCCGGACGGCTGGGGCAGGCGTTCGCCGCTCATCCGGCCCTGGCCTTGCGCCTCGCCGGTGGCGGCACCTTCCCGGCAGGGCGGCCGGCGCGGGTCGCCTGGATCGGCGTGGCGGGTCCGCCGGAGCTGGCGCCGCTTCAGGCGGCGGTGGCGCGGGCGGCGCGCGAGGCCTTGGAGCTGCCGGCGTCGTCCGTGCCGCCGGCGACCGCCCGGGCGGCCGCGGCCTTGCGGGAAGCCGGCGAGCGCCCATTCCAGCCGCACGTCACCCTGGCGCGGTGCCCGTCGCCCTGGCCGCGGGGCGCGGCGGAGAAGTTCGCCGCCGCCTTCCCCGCCGAGATCGGGCCGCCTTTCGTCGCCGACCGGGGGGTCCTCGTCGAGAGCCGCCTGTCGCCGCGGGGCCCCCGCTACCGTCACCTGGCGGAGCTGCCGCTGGTCGCCGCGTCCGGCAGGCCCGGCGCCGGCGGGGAGCATGGTGCCGCGGAGGAACCCGGCGCCGGCAAGGCCTGGTCCGCCGAGGAGCCCGGCACCGCCAGGGAGCCGTCGGCATGAGCGGCTGGGCTGGCGCGGCGATCGTCGCGGGCGCGTACCTGCTGGGCTCGATTCCCTGGAGCTACCTGATCGTCAAGCTCGCCCAGGGGCGCGACGTCCGCACCGTCGGCAGCGGCAACGCCGGCGCCACCAACGTCATGCGCGCCGCCGGCAAGGCAGCGGGCGCCGCCGCCCTGCTCCTCGACTGCGGCAAGGGGATCGCGGCCGTGGCCGTCGCCCGCGGGCTGGGGGCGTCCTCGGCGGTGGTGGGGGGCGCGGCGGCGGCGGTGGTGATCGGTCACATCTTCCCGGTCTTCCTGGGCTTCCGCGGCGGCAAGGGAGTCGCCACCGCCGGCGGCGCGCTCGGCGCGCTCGAGCCGCGCGTGCTGGCCGCCGCCTTCGTCGTGTTCCTGCTGGTGGTCGCCTGGAAGCGCATCATCTCGCTGGGCTCGATGACCGGCGCCGCGGCCTTCCCGCTGCTGCTCCTAGGGGGCGCCTGGCTGGGGTGGCTGCGCCCGCCCGGCGCCGGGCCGGTGGCGGCCTCCTTCGTGATCGTCGCGCTTATCCTGGTCCGGCACCGGGCCAACCTCGATCGCCTGCGCCGCGGCGTCGAGCCCCGGCTCGGCGAGCGCCGCCCCGGCGAGCGGCAGGCGGCGGCGGCGCCGGCGCCGGACGCCGGCGGCGGGGACGGCGGCCGGTGACCCGCATCGGTGTCCTCGGCGCGGGCTCCTGGGGCACCGCCCTCGCCGTCCACCTGGCCGGAGCCGGCGGCCACGCGGTCAGCCTCTGGGCGCGCCACCCGGAGCTCGCGCGCCGGCTGGCCGCCGAGCGCGAGAACCGCGATTACCTCGAGGGAATCGAGATCCCGCGCCGCGTCGAGCCCACCGCGGACATGGCGGCGCTGGCAGGCAGCGAGATCGTCCTGCTGGTGGTCCCGTCGCACGGCTTCCGGGCGGTGCTGCGGCAGTTCCTGGCCACGGCCACGACCGCGGTCACCGCCGCCGGCGAGCACCCGCTCGTGCTGGTGTCGGCCACCAAGGGGATCGAGAGCGACACGCTGGCGCGCATGAGCCAGGTGGCTGCGGAGGAGACCGCCGCGAGCGGACGGCGGCTGCGCTTCGCGGCCCTGGCCGGGCCGAGCTTCGCCCACGAGCTGGCCCGCAACGTGCCGTCGGCGGTGGTGATCGCTTCCGAGGACGCCGCCCTCGCGACCGAGATCCGCCAGGCGCTGTCGACGCCCACCATGCGGCTCTACTCTTCGGCCGACGTGGTGGGAGTGGAGCTGGGGGGCGCCACCAAGAACGTCATCGCCATCGCCGCCGGGACGGTGAGCGGTCTCGGCCTGGGCGACAACACGCTCGCCGCCCTCATCACCCGCGGCCTGCACGAGATCACCCGCCTGGGCGTGGCCTGCGGCGGCCAGCCGCGCACTTTCGCCGGCCTGGCCGGCCTGGGCGACCTGGTCCTCACCTGCACCGGCGCCCTGTCGCGCAACCGCCGCGCCGGCATCGAGCTGGCGGCCGGCAAGACGCTCGCCGAGATCACCGGCGAGACCCCAATGGTGGCCGAAGGCATCCGCAACTCGGCGGCGATCGCCCGGCTCGCCGCCCGCCACGGGGTCGAGATGCCGATCACCGAGCAGATGGTGGCGGTGATCTACCAGGGCAAGGACCCGCGGCGAGCGGTGGAAGAGCTGATGACCCGCGGCCTGAAGGCGGAAGCGGAGCTGTGAGAATTTAACCCCCGATCGCACAAGGGGCACGTCAAGAGTTAGAAGTCTTCCAGGCGATTCGCGATGCCGCCGCCTGCTGAAACCGCAGGCGCGTTCGTGGAAGCCGTAATAGGCGAACGAGGAAGGGGCGTAATATCCAGACTATCCAGACTAATCCAGACTATGGCGCGTTGTTCTCTCCTGCGAGTTGAACGTACACACCCCTAACGTCCGGCAACTTCTCGAGCTCCTTCACCAATGCTCTGACATTCGCCGATTCCAAGTCTAAGCCCTCCCGAAGTGCAACTATCACTCCCAGGCCTCCCTCCTCCAGCAGAATGACTGCCTCAATCCTCACTCCTGGATAGGTAGTGCAGAGTTCCTCACACCTCTCCCGCACGTAGTCTACCCGTAGACCATCATCGACTCTGTCCATGCCTATTCCCATTCTATCGTAGAAGGTGGCTTGTCCGTGCAGTCAAGAAAAACTGCCTCCACGCCCGGCACCCTTACGATCCTTTTCGCCATCGTGTTAAGTGCCTCGAAGGGAAGCTGCGCGAAGTTGGCGGTCATTCCGTCCACTGAGTTAACAGGTCGAAGTACAACGCTATCGCCGCCCTTGCGGCCAACCGGTAGCAGGATCACGGGAAACTGCCACACCGAATCGGTCATGCCTGCGTCATGCATTACCGAGCGCGTGATCCAATCCGCCCTCCTTAGCTTAGCCAGGCGCTCACGTGTCAATGCGGATGGATACACTCTTGCCTTCAAAAGGTCCCACTTACCAGCTATTCTCACCACCACCCGATTGAACGAGGTGCGCAGGTTGCAGAGGTCAGAACTGATCCTATGGAGCTTCGCATAATCGAGAGGGCCATCAAGTGCGACAACATCCCTGTAGGTACGGCCATCGCCTTGCACGCCCACGCTCTTGAGCGGAAGTCGCACCGCACGGTATTCGGCGAAGTCGTTTGCAAGCCTCACCCGCCGTACCGGACGCTCGCTCCTAGCCTTGTTGCACAGTATCCGAATTGCGAGTCCTGGACCAGGGAACGGCCAGCGATTGGTTAGTGCCGGCTCGAGGCCGAGCTCACGTCCTACTTCCCGCACCTCGTCTTTATAGAACTCGGCCAGCGGCTCAATGACCTGCCCCTTCTCCAGCAATGCAACGACCTCGGCACATCGGTTGTGGTGGGTCTTGATTACGGCCGCACGCCCTGCTGTGCCTCCGGATTCGATCGTGTCGGGATAAATCGTACCTTGTCCAAGAAGCCACTTGGTTCCTTCAATCCCGTACTCGCGCATGGCTTCTTCCTGAACCTCAACAAACAAACGACCAATGATACGCCTCTTCTTCTCTGGGTCTGCCACTCCCTCTAGAGATCTCAAGAATCGCTCGGACTCGTCTCTAACTCGCAGCTGCTCACTCAGGCCGAGATGGCGAAAGCTCTGTTGTAGCTCTTCCGTCTCTCCCTCGCGCATTAGTCCAGTGTCCACGTACAATCCAAGCATCCTGCTGGCGGGAAGCGCGCGGGCGCATAGGGCAAAAGCAACGCTCGAATCAACCCCGCCGCTCACTAGAAAGAACACAGATCTCGTCCCTACCTTTTCGCGGATTTCTTCCTCCAAGCCGGCAAGGCGCGTAGTGGCACTCACATCAGGGTTGATCCCGCACACGCCGATGCCAAAGTTGCGCAAGATCGCAAGTCCATGCTCGCTATGGGTGACCTCTGGGTGGAACTGAACTCCAAACAGTCTCCGGTTGAGGTCAGCGAAGGCCGCGACACCACACCTTTCCGTCGTTGCCAGGGGCAAGAGGTTGGGCGGTAGCGAATCAACTGAATCCGAATGGCTCATCCATACCTTCTGAATCGCAGGTGTATCGCGAAACAGTGAGTCGCCTTCAGTAATCGCAAGTCTACTTAGGCCGAATTCTCTCTCGCCTGGCTTGACCTCAGCTCCGAGGTGCATAGCCAAGAGCTGATGCCCGTAACAGATGCCTAGTACCGGCGAACCGAGTTCGATGATTCGTGGATCGACTGATGGCGAGGCCGAGTCGTAGACGCTGCTTGGGCCCCCGGAAAGGATGATCCCCGCGTACTCGCGCAGTTCTTCAGCAGGAAGCTCGGGAGAGAGGATGTCGGCGTTAATTCGTAGGTCACGGAGCCGTCGCGCAATCAGGTGGCAGTACTGCCCGCCCAAATCTACGATTCCAATGGCAGATGAAGCGTTCTTATGGATCATACCTTGAAAGGCCCCTTTTGAGTAAGCAAGACCGCAGTAAACGAATTCCGACCCGCTCTCCTAAAAGCTACCTCTGGCTCGAGTTGGCAGCGGCTTAAAGTTGCGCTCCTACTCACTCCGACTGATCCACAGCCCTCAAGAGGGCGTCCGCAGAGCCGTGGTCGGTTATGAGAACATTGCAAAGGTGATGTTGCAGTGCGTGTCTTATGGTAATCAGCTTTTCGCGGCCGCCGGCTAGTAGGATGACGCGGGCGTCCGATCGAGACGCTAACCGCTTGAGAGCGCCGGCGGAGAGGAGAGAGCGGCTGGTCGTTGATCGCGAGCACCCAAGATCAGCAAACTCGATGAGATCGCCTTTAGCTGAGAAAAAGACATATGCGAAATCTCCGGTGACTCCCATGGCAAGCAACCTGTCTCTCGTGTCATTACCGATTAGGGCCGCAAAGGGGGAGGTGGGCGAGAAAGAGCTGCAAGAGGACAGGACAAAATAAGCAGGTCGCGCAGCCAAGGGGAGGGCATCCGGCCAAGGTGAGGCCGGAGACTCCGCAGTAACGAGCTGCGCACTTGCCGAAGGGCTGTAGAGAAGCCAAAGCATGGTCGTAAGGGTGTTGGGATGAACATGCAGAACATGTGGATCATTCTGCGCAACACCGAGGGCACTAATTGCGAGCTGAATCGACCTTGGGTCAAGGTGACGTACAACTTCCCAAGTTTGCCGCCCGCCTGCGATGGCGAGGCGAGCGTCATCGCAGAGCCAACGATTCATGTACTCTGCTCCGGCCTTTCCGAGAGTGCTTCGAAGGTCCTCGGGATCCCGCGGTGAATCCACGACCACGGCCTCGGCGAGTCGGAATGCTCGCGCAAGGTCCTGTTCCTCGTCCGTTTTCGGTTGAAGCAGAGAGCGCAGCCCTAGGATTGTTCTGGAGGTGTCTGCGGCTGCCAGCTCTCGCTGCAGTGCACTCGCGCAAATCTGGGAGAGGTTCTTGGTTCCCCGCCATCTCTTCGTGGCTTCGTAGAGATCGTGAGGGATGGAGATGTTCAATCGCGCCATGCCATAGCCTCGCAGACTAGATGCGCATTGTCAAGCATGATGCGCATCTAGCGCTAATGGGGCGTAAGTCTGGGGTGGGCCACGGATTGTATCGAGACGCATAGGTTTGTAGACGATATAACGAACACTCCTAATATCTGTCACGAAATTGGCACTTCTTCCGGCACGGCCGGGGGCGCCGGCACGGCAGCGCCGGCCGGTGCCGGCTGCGGCTCCGCCGCGGCGGCCGCGGCCGCGGAGGCCGCCGCCTCCGACGCTTCCTTGGCGGCGGCCCGCAGGGCGAGGCGGGTCATCTTGTCCGGCTTCTTGCGCAGCTCGGTCGCGAGCTTGGCGGCGATCGCGGCCTGCAGCCGGGTGCGCTCGCCGGCGGCCAGCCGGGAGGCGTCGATCCAGCCGCCGGCGGTGCGGCCATGGCCGCCTCCCTTGCCGCGGCGGCCGATGAGGCGGCGCATCAGGGCGCCGGCGTCGGCGCGCGGGTTGGTGGTGCGGATCGACAGGTAGAGCCGGTCGCCGTAGTAGCCGGTGCACAGCGACCAGGTCTTGCCTTCCATGCGCAGCAGCAGGTCGGCGAGCTCCGGCACGATGTCGGGCTGCCCGACCTCGTCGAGGTGGGAGAGGATCAGCGAGCTCACCGTCTCGAGCCGCTCGAGCGCCGTGTGCAAGTCGCCGAAGTAGCTCAGCGGCAGGCGCGGGTTCTGGATGCGTGCCAGCAGGACGTGGTTGGCGAGGGGGAAGTAGAGGTCGTAGATCGCCTTGTCGGGGCCGGTGAACTCGCGCGAGAAGTCCTGGGTCTCGGCGCGGATGGCATAGATGAGCGCCGTCGCCATCGCGTGCGTCGGCCGGATGCCCGCCGCCAGCAGGTACTCGCCGAGCACGGTGGCGGTGGCGCCGTAGGTGGGGCGGATGTCGAGGAAGGGCGCCGCGAGGGTGGCCTTGCGCACCGGGTGGTGATCGATCACCAGGTCGGGCTGGACGTCGGCAGGCAGCTGGTTGTTGCCGGTGCGCGGCTGGGTGTCGACCAGGGCGAAGCGCTGGTAACGCTCGAGCCGCAGGTGGCGGACGTGGCTGAGCTTGAGGTGCAGGCTGCGCACCATCTCGCGGTTCTCGGCCCGGCCGACGATGCCGCCGTAGGCGGCGGTGGCGCGCTGCTTGAACGCGCGGCGCAGCACGTGGCACAGCAGGGTGGCGGCGGCGAGCGCGTCGGGGTCCGGGTTGTCGTGGGTCAGCACCAGCCAGCGCCCGCCCCCGCCCCCGCGCCCCTCGCCGGCGAGGCGTTCCGCCAGCGCCGCGAAGCGCTCGCGGGTCGCTTCGGTGATCATCGGCGGATACTAACAGCACGCCTCCGGGGGCCTCCCGGGAACCCTCCCGGCCTCCCGGCCCTCCCGGCCCGGCCGGGAGGGCTTCCCCGTAGGCGCGTGCTACCATTGCCGCTTCGCGTCCGGGGGGTCGCTCGGTTCATGATTCAGGAGCTTTTCCACATCGGCAAGTTCTCCGTCAGCCCGTTCGGGCTGATGCTGGTCTGTGCGTTCCTGGCCGCCTATGCGCAGCTGCGCTGGGGGATGCGGCGGCTTGGCGTCGGCGACGAGGAGGATGCCAGCGCGCTGGTATTCGCGGGCGGGCTGGGCGGCATCGTCGGGGCCAAGGTCTACTACGCTTTGCTCAACTGGGACTGGCACGTGCTGCTCGACCGCTCCGGCCTGGTCTGGTACGGCGGCTTCGTGGTCGGCGCGGCGGCCCTGCTGCTGGTCATCCGGCGCCGGCGCCTGCCGGCGTGGCCGCTGCTCGACGCGGCGGTGCCGGCGCTCGCGCTCGGCTATGCGGTCGGGCGCATCGGCTGCTTCCTGGTCGGGGACGACTACGGCCGCCCGAGCAAGCTGCCGTGGGCGGTGGCCTTCCCGGTGGGATTGCCCCGCACCACCGCCGGCGACCTGCGCCAGATCTTCCACCTCGACATCCCCGCCTCCGTGCCCGACGACGCCTTGCTGCGGGTCCATCCGACGCAGCTCTACGAGACCGCGATCTGCTTGCTGATCTGGGGATTCGCCCTCTGGCTGATGCGGCGGCGGCCGTCCGTGACGGAGGCGCCCGGCTTCCTCGGTATGGCGGTGCTCTGCATGCTCGCGCTCGAGCGTTTCCTGGTGGAGTTCCTGCGGGCCAAGGACGACCGCTTCTTCGGCGACTTCACCCTGGCGCAGGCGATCAGCTTGCTGGTGCTGCTCGTCGCCGCCTGGCTGGCCCTGGGGCGCTGGCGCCGCGGCCAGGAGGCTCACCAGCCGGGGCGGCAGCAGCCGAGCACGGCGGCGTTGTGAGCGTGGCGCGGTGCCGGTGACGCCGTCGCGCTCGCCGCGGCGGGTGCTGACCATCGCCGGCTCCGACTCGGGCGGCGGCGCCGGCATCCAGGCGGACCTCAAGACCTTCGCCGCCCACGGCGTCCATGGCCTCTCCGCCGTCACCGCGGTCACCGCCCAGAACACCATGGAGGTGAGGGCGGTCGCGGCGGTGGCGCCGGAGGTCGTGGCGGCGCAGATCGACGCGGTCCTGGACGACTTCGGCGCCGACGCCGTGAAGATCGGCATGCTGTGGAGCGCCGAGACGGTGCGGATCGTGGCGGCGCGGCTGCGCGCCCACGGTGCCGGGGCGCCCTCGCTTCCGGGCCGCTCCGCGGACGCGGCGACGGCGGCCGGCGGCGGCCGGCGGGAAGCCAGGATTCCGATCGTTCTCGATCCGGTGCTGGCCGCCGAGACCGGCGCGGCCCTGCTCGACGATGCGACGTCCGAGGCCATCGCGGCGCTGGTCGAGGAGCTGCTGCCGATGGCGACCCTGGTCACCCCCAATCTCTCCGAGCTGGCGCGGCTGGCCTGGGCCTTGCGGCCAGCCTCCGGGGAGCCGCCGGCCGCGAGCTCCGGCAGCCTGCCGTCCGGCGAGGCGGCGCGGCTGGCCC
>DATDGZ010000289.1:0-14537 GCA_036521795.1 Thermoanaerobaculia bacterium
AGACCACCGTCACGCTCGGCCCTGAGCCGGGCCGCGGCGGACGCAACCAGGAGCTGGCGCTGGCGGCGGCGCGCGAGCTCGCGGGCGGCGGGGACGGCGAGCTGGTGCTCGCCCTGGCAAGCGACGGCGAGGACGGTCCGACGAGCGCCGCCGGCGGCATCGTCGACGGCACCAGCTGGGAGAAGCTCGAACGCGCCGGCGCCGAGCCGGCGGCCGCCCTGGCGCGGCACGACTCGAATCGCGCCCTGGCGTTACTGCCCGGGGCGCTGCTCGAGACCGGCAACACCGGCACCAACGTCGGCGACCTGGCGATCTACCTGCGGTGGTAGCCAGGGCCGAGCCGGGGGCGCTATCCCGGGTTGCCGGCCGGCGCCGCCACCGTGAAGAGCGTCGTACCCGTCTGCGTGCCGCGATTCCCGTTGACCGTGACGATCAGCCGGTACTGGCCGGGAGCCAGGCCCTGCGGGGCGCGGAACACCGCCTTCCAGACCTCGGGACCGCCGTCGCCGCCGGGCTCGCGAGCACCCAGCCTGAGATCGCCGCCGCCGACGTCACGCCCGTCGGCACTCTGCACCCTGGCCTGCGCCTCGAGCCGCTCTCCCGCCGGCGAGCAGGGAGTCTCGCGACAGGCGACCGCCGTGAGCCCGCCCGGGGCCTCGACCAGGTTGTAGCCGACCAACGCCACCGCCGCCGCCTCGCCGGGATGCAGGGTGGGGAGTGCGGCCGGCATGTAGGCGCGCTGGCCGACGGTGAACGGATAGGTGGCGTCCTTCTGCTGGCCCCGCGGCGCCTCGCGCACCACCGTCCAGCGGCCCGACGCCTCGGGGAACAGGGGCGGCAGCAGCACCGGCTCCGCGCCGCCGAAGGCGGGCACGTTCACCATCGTCGAGCGCCTGCCGTAGGCGCCGGTCGCGCCGTTGCGCAGCAGCACGCGCACCGCGTACTCGCCCGGCGGCAGCTCGAGATGACCGAAGTACTTGAGGCCGCCCTGGCGCAGCTGCTTGCCTGCCCTGTCGACGTCGACCTGCAGAGTCTGGTCGAAGTAGTCGCGGATCGTGCCCTCGGCGTCCACCGCGTAGACGTAGATCTCCGCCGGCACGATCTTGGGACCATTGCCGGCGAGCAGGGTGGCGCCGTCGGCCTCGATCACCACCGGCACGTAGGCCCTGGCGGTGGCGGCGCGGAACGGCGCCACCAGCACCGCGGTGGCGATCGATCCGCCGGCGGCGCCGCTCATCAACTGATCGGAGGAGGCGAGGATCCTCTCGACCGGCCTCTGCTGCGAGTACGGCCGCGGGGCGTAATAGCCGGTCTTGTAGGTCACCCGCGCGCCGCGCGGCGCATGCTTCAGCTTCACCTCGATCTTGTGGAAGGAGCCGGCGGCAAGCGGCCCCTGCGGCTGGAAGGTGAGCAGGTAGGTGAGGCTGGTGCCCTGGGCGAGGCGCTTCATCGCCTCCCCCAGGTCGTTGAAGTTGTGGAACAGCTCGCCGCCGGTGTCGTGCGCCATCTGGAAGAGCGCCGCCTCTCCCATGGGCCGCGTGGCGGCGAGGTCCAGGTCCTGGTCGACCGTCAGGCCGCCGATGTCCACCGATTCGATGACGCAGCCGGAGCGCCGGAAGACCTCCAGCATCCGCTCGACGCGGTTGTTCTCGCTGCTCCTGCCGTAGCGCTCGTCGGAATCGGTGAAGGCGCCGAGGCCGTGCATCGTGGCGTCGGCGAGCGACTGCTGGGCGCCGATGTCCTCGACGCCCTGCAGGATCGTGTCGTCGAAGCCCTGTGAGAAGTAGACGACCAGCTTGCGCCCGGAGACCGCGTCCATCATGCGGGCGAGCTCCGAGAAGGACTTGGTCAGCGCCATGAGCGCGTTGCGCGCGGCGTCGAGGCTGGTGCGCTGCCGCATCAGCGACTCCGAGGCGAAGGCCGCCGCCATCTCGACCTCCCAGACTTGCGGCATGTTCTGGACTTGCAGCGTACCCAGGAGCGGATTCTTGGCCTCCTGGATTTGCGCCGCCCGCCATTCGGCCGCCGCGTGGCGCGACAGACCTGGCGGTGGCGGGGTGCCCGGCGGCTCGTAGTTGTCCTGTCCCGCCGACTGGTCGATGACGTCGCTGATCTCCGCGTAAGCCATCAGGTAGGGATTCTGCTGCATGCGGTCGGTGAGATCGGCGAGGCCGAGCCGGTCGATCGCCGCGAGGAGCTGGCGCCGATCGGAGGTGAACCCGAGCGCCAGCTTGAGGCCCGAGTTGCCTCCGTACGTGGCCACCGCCACCAGGTCGGACGGGACGAGGGTGGTGAGCAGGGATCCCTTCACCGCCTCGCGGGCCTTCAGCATCCGCTTCGGATCGGAGTTCGAGAGATCGAAGACCAGCAGGAAGTGCCGCCTGCCGGCGGCGGGGATCGAGGCCGAGAGCCGCTGGTTCTCGGGCAGCGAGAGGTCGACCACGTCGAAGCCGGTCAAGACCTGCTGCTTGCGGCCTTCGTAGAGCTCGAAGTCGGCAGCCGTGAGCCCGCGCACCGGCTCGCCGTCGCGGATCACCTGCACCGGGATCTCGACCGCCGTGACCTCGGTCGTCTCGCTGAAGCCCTCGCGGTCGGCGCCGCCCGCCGACCCGCTCGCGGCAGGCCCTCGCGTGACTGCTGCGCTGCCGGCAGGTGCGCCCGTGGCAGCACCGTCCGCGAGCAGGATCGCAACCAGTGTCAGCGCCGGCACCAACCCGAGCACGATGGGGGAACGATGGCTTGTCCGCATGGCTGTCCCTCCTTGTAGGGCCTATGCCCGACAGAAGAGCGGCCTTGCCGGCCATCGCCAGCTCCCTCAACGTTTGCAATACTCAAGCGATAGCTTGCAAGATCTGCTCTCGCGTTGCATCTTACTCACCTATTATCCAAGATGCAAGAGGCGGCCGCAGACGGCGCCGAGCCGCTGGTGCCGCGGCGACAGCCCGAGATCTGCTTCGACTTGCCGGGGGACTGACAGGTGGCCTTATCCAGCAGCACTCAACTGGATCTCCTCGGAACCGAGAAAAGGGGCGAGAATCCCAGCGATGAGCTGCCTCGCGCTCGTGCGCCGACCTGCCCGCCTCCTCGTGCCCTGGTTGCTGGCCGCGCCATGGTTGCTGGCCGCGGCCCGGCAAGCCGCGGCGCCCGCCGGCCGCCCCGAGCACCGGATCAGGACCGCCGCCGCGGGGTCCTCGCAGTCCCCGGCCCCTTCCGTCCCGACAGGCCTGCGGCTCGATCCCACGGGAGACGCCGTGGAGCTCGGGAGCATGCCGCTCGGCATGGCGCTCGCACCAGGCGGGCAGCAGGCGGCCGTGGTGCTGAGCGGCTGGCGCGAGCAGGGTCTGCAGGTCGTCGACCTGGCGTCGCGGCGGGTCACCCAGACCCTGCGGCAGGATGCGGCGTTCTATGGTCTCGCGTTCGCGCGCGACGGGCGCGAGCTCTACGTCTCGGGCGGCAACGACGACTCGATCTATTGCTATGCCTGGTCGCACGGCGCGGCGGAGCTCGAGCGGCGCATCGCCCTGGCGAAGAAGGACCCTGCCAAGACTGGCAGCCGCTATCCTGCCGGCATCGCCACCTCACCGCGCGGGCATTTCCTGTATGTCGCGGAGAACGTCGCCGACAGCCTCGCCGTGGTCGATCTCACGACCGCGCAGGTCGTCCAGCGCTTCCCGACCGATCACTATCCGTTGGCGGTCGAGGTGGCCTCCGACGGCCAGGTCTACGTATCGGCCTGGGGAGGCGATACCCTGTCGACGTTCCGCGTGCTCGCCGACGGGACCCTGGCGTATGGCGGCAGGCTGCGCGTCGGCCGGCACCCCTCGGCGCTCCTGGCGAGCGCCTCCGGCTCCCGCCTGTTCGTCACCCTCGGTTCGACCGACCAGATCGCCGTCGTCGACACGCGGACGCGGCGGGTCTTGCACACCTCGAGCGACGCGCCGCCGCGCAGCCCCGTGGCGGGAAGCACCCCGAACGCCTTGGCGCTGTCGGAGGACGGCTCGCGCCTCTTCGTCGCCGAGGCCGACAACAACGCCGTCGCCGTCTTCGACCTCGCGGCCGGGCGCGCCGGCCCGGGCGGCGCCTCGCGGCCGGAGCGCCTCGCGGGCCGCATACCGACGGACTGGTATCCGACCGCGGTCCTGGCGAGGGCCGGCCGATTGCTCGTGCTCTCCGGCAAGGGACACGGCAGCCGCGCCAACCCCGACGGCCCGATCCCGGGAGAGGGCATCGCGCGGCCGCTGGGATACGACCTGGGACAGCTCAGCGGCACGCTGCGCCTCGTCCCGCTGCCGCCGGCTCCTGCGGCTCTGGCGGACTGGACGCGGCGGGTCACGGCCGCCAACGGCTGGAGCCGGATGCACCCCGCCAGCCGCTATCCGCCCTTCAAGCACGTGGTCTACATCATCAAGGAGAATCGCACCTACGACCAGGTGCTGGGCGACCTGCGGGAGGGCGACGGCGATCCGTCGCTGGTCTACTTCGGCCGGGAGGTGTCGCCGAACCATCACGCTCTCGCGCTCCGCTTCGGGCTCTTCGATCGCTTCTTCACCAACGCCGAAGTGAGCTCGCAGGGTCACCTGTGGTCCACCGCCGCCTACGTGACCGACTATGGCGAGAAGACGATCCCGTCCAGCTATGCCGGCAAGCGCGAATCGGTCGACGGCGAAGCCAGCGGCGAACCCGCTGCCGGGTTCCTGTGGACATTGGCGAAGCAGAAAGGGATCGCTTTCCGCGACTACGGCGAGATGGTCAAGACGCCCGAGGGATGGCCGGTGACCCAGGCGGAGCTCGCGGCCGACGTCAGTGCGGCCTACGCGCCGTTCGACTTGCACGTCACGGACCAGTCGCGAGCCGAGGCCTGGATCGCCGAGCTGGATCGCTTCGCCAAGGAAGGCGCGATGCCGGAGCTCGAGGTCATGCACCTTGGCGGCGACCACACGGCGGGAGGCCGCGCCGGCTTCCGTACGCCGCGCGCCTTCATGGCCGACAACGACCTCGCGCTGGGCAGGATCGTGGAGGCGCTGTCACGCTCGCCCTTCTGGAAGGACACGGTGATCTTCGTGCTGGAGGACGACTCGCAGGCGGGCCCGGATCACGTCGATTCCCACCGCTCGGTGTTGCTCTCCATCTCCGCCTACAGCCATCCAGGCTTGACTCACCGCTTCGCCAACACCACGGACGTGGTGGCGGCGATCGAGGACGTGCTGGGGCTGGGACACCTGTCGAAGTACGACTACTTCAGCCGCTCCCTGGCCGACGTGTTCGCGGCCACCCCGGACCTGGCGCCCTATGCCGCCATCGTGCCGCAGGTGGACATGAACGAGATGAACGCGCCGCGATCGGCCGCCGCCAGGATGTCGCGGGACCTCGACCTGACAGCGCCGGATCGTGTCCCTGACGCGGTGTTCAACCGCATTCTCTGGTTGATGATCAAGGGCGCTCGACCGCTTCCGGCCGCCACCGCCAGGTCGCCGCTCCACGCGCTGCAGATGAGCCGGTAGCGGCGGACGGGCTCAGGCCGGCAAGGGGTGTGCGCGCCTTGGATCTCCTGCGCCTGTCCTGTCTTGTCGGACCGCGGCGGCCATTACGGCGTCTTCAGCTCGACGAGGATCGCGTGGAGCTGGGTCTTGCCGACGTTCACGGTGGAGTGGGTGATGGGCGCCCGGTAGATCGTGTCGCCGGCCTTGAATTCGACGTCGCTGCTCTTGCCGTCGGGGGTGGAAACGCGCAGCGTGCCCCCGGTCACCACGTACACGACCATGGCAGGGTGGGAGTGCCAGCCCTCCTGGTCGCCTGGATTGCTGACATAGTCCAGGACACGGACCCGGTCGTTCTCGAGCTTCACCTTGACGACCTTCGGCGTCACCGCGACCGCGTCCTGCGCGGTGGCTCGCGTCGCCAGGAGGGCCAGGCACACCACCACCGTGTAGCAAGACCGGCGAAGAGCTCTTGCGATCATCGGGCGTCCTCCTCACGAAACGAGCTGTGGGCGTGGTGGGTCTGAGGCCTTCCGGCCTCTGCGACAGCGGCGGCCATCAAGGCGTCTTCAGCTCGACAAGGATGGCGTGGAGCTGGGTCTTGCCGATGTTCTCCGTGGCGTGAGTGCCGGGTGGGCGGTCGAGGGTGTCACCCGTCTTGAATTCGACGTCGCTGCTCTTGCCGTCGGGGGTGGTGATGCGCAGCGTGCCCCCGTTCAGCACATACGTGACGAAGGGGGGGTGGAAGTGCCAATCCTCCTTGTCGCCGGGATTGCTCACGAATTCCAGAACGCGGACGCGGTCGTTCTCGAGCTTCACCTTGACGACCTTCGGCGTCACCGTGACCGCGTCCCGCACAGTGGCCGGCGTCACCACGAGGGCTCTCCGCGCTTTCATCAATGTCCTCCTTGCGTCCACTGGGGTCGGTCCATGGGCGGCCAGCCGTTCGCGCCGCTTGGATCGGAGCGCCGGGACATCTCCCGTGCCTTCTCCGGGGATAGCGTAACCGGTAGATATTTGTACTAGCATCAAAGTGTGCTTGCCGACGCCGCCATCTCTCCGGTCGCCTCCCTGCTCGCCGATCCGGCGCGGGTGGCAATCCTCTTGGCGCTGTCGGACGGGCGGGAGGTCGCGGCCGGCGAATTGGCCCTGGTCGCGGGGGTCACCGCCGCGACCGCCAGCGTCCATCTGGCCAAGCTGAGGGTGGCCGGCCTGGTCGGCCTGCGGCGCCAGGGTCGTCATCACTTCTACCGGCTGGCCCGCCCGGAGCTGGTGCCGGCGATGGAGGCGCTGGCCGTCCTGGCGCCGGAGTCGGCGCCGCGGACACACCGGCAGGCGCGCATCGGCCGCGCCGTGCGCGCCGGGCGCACTTGCTACGATCATCTGGCGGGCCGCTTGGGCGTGGGCCTCGCCCGCGCCCTCCTCGACCGCGGCGCGGTGCGTTTGGCTGGCGGAGAGTTCGAAGTGACGCCCGCAGGGGTGCGACTGCTGGGCGAGCTCGGCGTCGACCTGGCAGCGGCGCGGGCGCGACGCCGCGCCTTCGCCCCCGCCTGCCTCGACTGGAGCGAGCAGGTGCCGCACATCGCCGGCGCGCTGGGCGCGGCGCTGCTCACCCGCCTCTTCGACTGCGGCTGGATCGAGCGCACGGCGGCGAGCCGTGCGGTCGAGGTCACCCTCGCCGGCCGCCGCGGCCTCCACCGCACTCTCGGCATCGCCGGCTGATTCCAGGTGGGCTCGCGCTATCAGCTTACGCGGCGGAGCGCCAGCAGGGTGAGGTCGTCCTGGCGCGGTGCGCCGTGCAGGAACTCCTCCATCTCTCCCAGGCAGGCGGCAAGGAGGTCGGCCAGCGGCCGATCCTTGACCCGGCGCAGGGCGGCGGCGGCCCGGCCGATGCCGAACTCGCCCGCGGCGTCGGTCGCCGCCTCGGTCCAGCCGTCGGTGTAGAGCACCAGCGTGTCGCCGGCGGCGAGATGAAGGTCGCGGGCGGCGTACTCCGCCGCGCAGAAGAGCCCCAGCGGCAGCCCCGCGCCCTCCACGGGACGCACGCCGCGGCGGTCGGCGAGCAGCGGCCGGGGATGGCCGGCGCTCGCCAGCTCCACGCGTCCGCCGGGGTACAGCCGGGCCGCCAGCAGCGTCGCATACGAGGCGGGCAGGGTTACCTCGCAGAGCAACCGGTTGGCCCGGGTGAGCAGCCCGGCGAGCGACAGGTCGGGCGCCGCCAGGGCGCGCAGCAGCGCGTGCAGATGGGACTGCAGCAGGGAGGCGGAGACCCCCTTACCCGCCACGTCGCCCACCACCAGGTGCAGGGGCTCGTCCTCGCGGCTCGGCCGCAGCAGGTCGTAGTGATCGCCGGAGAGAACCCCCAGCGGCTGCCACAGCAGCGCCACCTCCCAGCCGTCGTACCGGAGCTCGCGCGAGGGCAGCAGGGCGGCCTGCACACGCGCCGCGGTCTCGAGATCCCGCTCGAGCGCCCGCCGCTCGGAGGGGGATAGGCAGTCGAGGCACAGGGTCAGCAGCGGGTCCGCCGCCAGCCGGTCCGGCTCGACCGATCCCTCGCAGGAGGCGCACCGTCCCCAGGTCCCGCCGCCGAGACGCTCGAGGGCGCTGTCGACCCGCCGCAGCAGCTCGACGAGCTCGCTCTCGCGGACGGTCACCGCCAGGCTGGCCAGGCGCTCGCGCCGCTCGGCCAGCTCGCCGCGGACCGCCTCGAGCGTCGTCATGGCCGTCCACCCTGGGGCTTGCGCAGGAGCACGATCTGGCCGGCGTGGTAGGCGTCGTGCTGCAGGACGCCGAAAAGCATCCCTCGCACGGTCGGATCGCTGCCCACGACCGGATCGTCGAGCTGGCCGTCGGCGAGATCGAGCACGCGCGCGTGCAGCGCCGCGTGCGCGCCCTGAAGCGCCGCCTGCGCCGCCTGCCAGGCGGCCGCGGAGAGATCGGTCACGGGCGGCCAGTCGCGCTCGGGCGGAAGGTTCTGCAGCCGCTCGCCGTCGAGCCGCCGCCGGGGCACGTCGTTCCACACGGCCAGGTGATGGACGATCTCCCAGATCGAGTGCGCGCCGCCGAGCGGCCGCGCGGCGGCGGTCGTGGCGTCGAGACCGGCAAGCGCTTCCGCGACCGCCAAGCCATGCCAGGCGCCGCCGCGGAACCCACGCTCCAGCAGGTCGGCGATGCTGTCGACTTCGGTCATCACTGTCTCCTCTTGGGCTGGTCTGGGAGAGCTACTTCTCGGCGCGGCGGCGAGCGCGGTCGGCCGGGCGGCGATATCGTAACAGACCGATCTCACCGGCAGGCGGCGGACCGGATCGCCGCGAGCCACAACTCCATTCAAGTGCTTGGAGCGCGACCGTGCGGAGGATTGGATTCGGTGCGCGGGAATGAATGCCCCCTATCCTTCGCGGCGTGCGCCCGGCAAGCCTCTCGCCATCGTGGCCCGGATTTCGCATCTGAAACTCAGCGACTGATCCCAGGGGCATGCAGCATCGCCCGGCACTGGCACCGCCGCTGCAACTGCGCTCACCGACCTGGCGGTCGCCGGCCTTGCGCAGGATCCGTACTCGCCGGCTATCGTCGGCGCCGCCCGCTCGCCGGTCGCCGCTCAGCCCCCGACCCAGCCATGACACGGCCGCCACAGCCCACCTCCCGGCGCCGCTTCACTCGCATCGAGAACGAGCGCTACGCGGCGTCGAGCTCCGTACACGAGGCCGTCCAGAGCCGGAGCGGACCGGGACCGGTCCTCCTCCTCGGGGTCCGCGGCCGGGTCATCGTCGTCGACGAGGCCAGCATCGATTGGATCGATGGTGCCGCCAACTACGTCAGGCTTCACGCCGGCCACGAGAGGCACCGGGTGCGTGGAACGCTGAAGGACCTCGAGGGAGTCCTACCCCCCCGGTTCGTGCGTTCCCACCGCTCCACGATCATCAACGTCGGCGCCGTCCAGGAATTCGTTCGCACCCCCTTCGGGGACCTCATCGCCGTGCTCCGCACCGGCGATCGCCTGACGGTGGGGCGAACCTACCGCCGCAACGTCGAAGCGGCGTTCGCCGTCAGGCTGTAGCCTGGCATTGCGACGCGAGCACCGGGTCGAAGCTGTAGAACCGTTTCGTTAAAATGCGTTCGCCGTATGAATGCGGTCCTGGGGCCGGCCCATGAACTGTCAGTGCAAGGGCCGCCCGGTCCCCTTCGGGCATATTTTCGCGAAGAACATCCGCACATCGCGCAGGAATAGATCGGGCTGCTCTAGAGCGGCAAAGTGCCCGCCCCTGGGCATCTCGGTCCTCTGCACGACGTTGTACTTCTCTGCGATCCAGCGATAGGGCGGCACAGAGACCTCTTTAGGGAAATCAGCGTACGCCACCGGCGTGGCGAACCGGGGAGATTCCGAGTCGCCGGCAAGCTGGTTCTCACGATAAATGCGCAGGGAGGAGCCGACTGTACCGGTCACCCAGTAAAGGGTCACATTGTCCAGGAACGTATCCTTGTCGATGACGTGGAGGAAGTCCCCGTCGTGGTCGACGAGGTCTTGGAACCTCTCCGTCGTCCAGGCCAACCATCCGACCGGCGAATCCGTGAGAGCGTACGCCGCCGTCTGCGGTTCTCGTGACTGGAGCGGGAAAAAGGAGCTCCGTCCCTCGTCCCACCAGCTCCTGTAGCGGCTGCGTTCGTCGGCGCTCAGCCGAGAGAGGGCGGCGGGACTTGGCGGCGGCACGAAGATGAGATTCAGGTGAAGCCCGAGGACACGGTCAGGAGCGAGGCTGGGCATGAAGCGTGCGATGGTGGACCCCCAGTCGCCGCCCTGCACGCCGTACTTGGAATACCCCAGGCGCTCCATCAGCGTAACGAATGCCTTGGCCATGCGCCGCGGGCTCCAGCCGCGGCTACGCGTAGGTCCCGAGAAACCGACGCCCGGTAGGCTCGGGATGACGACGTGAAAGGCGGGGCTGGTAGGGTCCTTCGGGTTCGTCAGCGGCTCGACGAGGGCCAGGAACTCGACGATCGAACCAGGCCACCCGTGGATCAGCAACAGCGGTATCGCATCCGGCCGGGGCGACCGCTGGTGGATGAAATGGATCTGCTGTCCATCCACGTCGGTGGTGAATTGATCGAACCGGTTGAGACGAGCTTCGAAGGCGCGCCAGTCGTACCTGGTCCGCCAGTAATCCGCAAGCTCCCGGACTTTCCGGATGTCGGCCCCGTACTCCCAACCTGTGTCAGGCAGTTGGTCCGGCCACTTGGCCTGGTCTATCCGCCGCCTGAGGTCGTCGAGCACGTCATCGGGAATGTGAGCCTTGAAGGGCTCGAGCGCGGCTGCTTGCTTGGCCTCCGCCCTCACTGCCCCAGTCTGGGTCGAGCTGCTCGGGAGCGCACTCAGCAGTAGCACGCCGGCAAGGCCTGCGACGCATGCGCGCGCCCACCCGGATGGCTGCCTTGCCACTCCCTTCGGGTTCGCCGTCGAGCCCATGCCCCCTCCCTTCGCGCCAATGATTTTCTTCTTGGTGAATGGAAAGCGCCGGGGCGCCGGCTTACAGGGTCCTGGGCACCTGGACCCATCGAGCTGGCTGACGCGACCCCGGGACCGCGCTGGGCGAGCCCTTGCCTAAGAGGCTCGTGCGTTCTGCACACCATTGATTAGCACGGATTTCCAGCTCCCCGCGGGCCCCGGTGACGAATCGCCGGGGGATTGCCGCGAACCGCTGATCCATTCAAGAGCTTGGAACGCGGCCATGCGGAGAATTGGATTCAGAGCGCGGGAATGAAATCCTCCCACCCTCTCCGGGACGCCACGGCAAGCCTCTCGTCATCGTACTTCCGTATCTCGCACCCGAAACGCAGCGGCTGATCCCAGAGTCGCGCCGCACGCCCCGCACTGGCACCGCCGCTGCACTTGCCGGTGACCCGACAGGCGTTCCGAAAGGAGGTGGCGCCAGGGTTACAGCGATCGATTCGTCGGCGACGCACCAGGTGACAGCTCCCTGAAGTCTCTCGCGCTCGTCGCGAGGACGTCAGGACCGAATCCAGAAACCGTGATGGAAGGAGAGGTTCATTCGCATGCAAAGTCAATCCCGTTGGACACGCGCCGCGGCCGTTGCCGCCGCGCTGCTGGTGCTCGGCGCGGGTGCCGCATTCGCCCAGCTGCAGTCCGGCAATCTCTATGGCAAGGTCAGCGACCAGACCGGCGCCGTCCTGCCGGGCGTCACGGTCACCTTGGACACCGGCGAGGCGCCGCAGGTCCAGGTCACCAACGCCCAGGGCGAGTTCCGGTTCCTGAGCCTCGCTCCGGCCAGCTACAAGATCAAGGCGGAGCTGCAGGGCTTCTCGCCGGTCGAGTATCCGCACATCGTGATCAACGTCGGCCGCAACACGAACATCGAGGTCACCATGAGCTCGGCGGTCGAGGACGTGATCACCGTCACCTCCGAGAGCCCGCTGCTCGACGAGCGATCGATCCGCGCCGGCAACACCGTCAGCCAGAACGAGCTGGCGAGAATCCCCACCGCGCGCGACCCCTGGACCATCCTGCAGTCGACCCCGGGCGTGCTCGTCGACCGCGTCAACGTCGGCGGCAACGAGAGCGGCCAGCAGTCGTTCTTCACCGGCACCGGCTCGCCCATGGCCGAGAACATCTGGTCGGTGGACGGCGTGGTGATCACCGACATGAATGCGACCGGAGGGTCGCCCTCGTACTTCGACTTCGGCGCCTTCGAGGAGATGCAGATCTCGACCGGCGGCTCGGACACCACCATCGCCACCGGCGGCGTCGTGCTGAACATGGTGACCAAGCGCGGCACCAACCAGTACCGCGGCTCGGCGCGCTACCTGCAGACGCCCGGCAGCACGGAGTCGGCCAGCGGCCTCACACAGAGCGACCTGCCCATCAACCCGCTCACCGGCCAGCGGCAGCCGGAGTTCGGCAGCCAATTCAGCAACAAGATCAACAAGGTCGACGACTGGGGCGGCGAGATCGGCGGCCCGGTCCTCAAGGACCACATCTGGGCCTGGGGGTCCTACGGCCAGCAGGACGTCAGCGTGCAGACGCTGCCGACCGCGCTGTCGCCGAACGGCCTGACCGACAAGACCAAGCTGCCGACCTGGAACACCAAGGTCAACGCCCAGGTCACGGCCAGCAACTCGCTGACGCTCTTCGGCAGCAACAACGCCAAGCAGAAGCAGGGGCGCAACGCCGGCCCCACCCGCACGCTGCCCTCCGCCTGGGACCAGGGCCAGTTCGGCGGCAAACCGACCATCCTCAAGGCCGAGGACACCCAGATCTTCAGCCCGAACCTGTACGCGACGGTACTCTACTCGCACGTCTACGGCGGCTTCTTCCTGACGCCGATCGGCGGCTTCACCAGCACCACCCCCGACGCGTTTTTCGACGCCAACGGGGTCTGGCAGAACAGCTTCGCCGGCGACACGATCAAGCGGCCGCAGACCCAGGAGAAGGCGGACGCCTCGAGCTTCTTCAACACCGGCAGCCTCTCCCACGAGCTCAAGTACGGCGCCGCCTACCGCATCGCGGAGTCGGCGACCAACGCCAACTGGGCCGGTTCGGGCTTTGTCGTGGACCCGGCCAACGGCTTCCTCCCTCCCGGGCCGGCGGGCGACAACGAGCTGTTCCTCTCCCGCGCCGCGCTGCCGGACGTCAAGACGAAGTACACCAGCTCCTACGCTCAGGACACCTTGACCGCCGGTAACCTGACCGCCAACCTCGGCTTGCGCTACGACCGGCAGTACGGCGACAACGTCGCTTCCACGGTGCCGGCCAACCCGATCGCACCGAACCTCCTGCCGGCAGTCAGCTACGCCGGCGGTCCCTCGGGCTTCGCCTGGACCAACTGGTCCCCGCGCCTCGGCCTGACCTACGCCCTGGGCAAGGACCGCTCCACCCTGCTGCGCGCCAGCTACTCGCGCTTCGCGGATCAGCTGGCCTCGGCCTTTGCCGCGTTCCTGAACCCGCTGAGCAACAACAGCTACTACTACGCCTACACCACCAACCGGGGCGACGGCAACGTCACTCCGGGCCAGATCGTCCCTGGCGGCCTCGGCTACAGCGGCAACGTCAATCGGTCCGACCCGAGCCAGCTGCTGCAGATCAACAAGATCTCCAAGGACTACAAGGCCTACACCACCAACGAATTCCTGCTGAGCGCGGAGCACGCGCTGCTGCCCGAGTTCGTGGTCGGGTTCAACCTGACCTACCGCACCTCGACCGGCTTCGAGCAGCAGGACCTCCTCGTCCAGGACGGCAGCACCTTCAACATCAACGCGCCCACCCGGGTGTCGGTGCGCTCCGACTACGTGCCTGGCACGGCGACGGTCATCCTGCCGAACGGTGCCTCGCAGACGGTCACCTTCTATCAGCTCCGTCCCGGCGTCTCGACCGGCGGCGGCGTCTCCCTGGACAACAGCGACTACGTGACCACCTTCAAGGGCGCTTCGCTGACCTTCAACAAGCGGCTCTCGAATCGCTGGATGATGCGCGGCAACTTCAGCTACCAGGACTATTACTGGAGCAAGGCGGGCGACCGCCCCGATCCCACCATCCTGGAAGCCGGCGGCGCCACCGACACCGGCTACGTGCGCCAGGGTGACCCGGTGCTGGCGTCCTCGGGCACCGGCTCGGGCCCGAAGGCGTGGGTCTACATCAACAGCAAGTGGTCGTTCGCGGTCAACGGTATGTACCAGGTCTCTCCGGACCGGCCATGGGGCTTCAACGTCGCCGGCAACCTGACCGGACGGCAGGGATATCCCACGCCCTACTACGACCGGGTCGGCGGCCTCAACACCAACACCCCGGAGACCGGGCCCACGGTGCAGGTGCAGTTCACGTCGTCGGACGCCAACCGGCTCGACAACATCGTCGACTTCGACGGCCGGCTCGAGAAGGAGTTCACCTTCCAGGACTTCGGTCTGACCCTGGGCGTGGACTGCTTCAACCTGTTCAACGAGTCGTTCGTCCTGCAGCGAGTCGCTCGCGCCCGCGAGAACGCCTTCAACTCGACCCTGGGCGTGGGCTTCATCAACGAGACCCTGAGCCCGCGGATCTTCCGCTTCGGCGCT
>DATDGZ010000290.1:0-5430 GCA_036521795.1 Thermoanaerobaculia bacterium
AGCCAGCTCGGCCACCTCCGCGAAGCGCCCGGCGCGCAGCAGTGCAACCAACATATTGTCGTCCAATGCCTTGCTCTTGAGGTCCTTGCGCAGAGCCTGGTACTCGGTGATCGCCGCCGCGAGGTCGGCGCCCGCCGCGTAGCGCCGTCCCTGGGCGTCGTGCTCGAGCAGGATCGCGAGGTCGGCGCGGGTCGCCTCGTCGTCGGGGTCGAGGCTCCTGGCCTTGCGATAGGCGGCGATGGCGCCGGCGCGGTCGAAACCGGCGCCGAAGCGCCGCCCCAGGCCGTCGTGCTGCAGCACCCAGGCGAGCGTCCGCTGGGCGACGGCCGCGCGCGGCTCGAGGCGGGCGGCGCGGTCCGCTTCCTGGCGCGCCGCCTCACCCATGCCGCCGGCGAGCAGGGCGCGCGCCAGCCGGCAGTGCGGCAGCGCCTGCTTGGGCGCCGCCGCCGCCTCGCGCTGGAACTCCTCGATCGCCTCCCGCACCCGCCCCGCCGCCAGGTCCGCTTCGCCCACCTGCGCGAACTGCACCACGATCGGCTTGGCGGCGGCCAGCTCGCGCACGCCGGCGCGCAGCTGGTCGAGCTCGCCGGGGCTGATGCGCCGCTTGCCGCTCGCCAGCTGCAGGCTGGCGGTCACCGTGCCGCCGCCGCCGGCGGCGTACTGCTCCGACAGCGTGGCGGGACCGAGGCGGCGAACCCGGTTCGGAGGCAGCGGCTGCGGCGCGAATCCGGGCGGTGGCACGATGCGATAGATCGCCTCGGCGGTGAACGGCCGGCTGAAGTAGTAGTCGGCCAGGCGCGGCTGGCCCTGGCGGTCGCGGTCCTCGGCGGTGATCTCGTCCGGCAGCTGGTCGAACAGCGCCGTGGGCAGGATGGCGACCGCCGCCGACTTCTCGTCGGTGACCGCGCGCTTGGTGTCCCGCGTCTCGAAACGCAACCGGAAGGGATGCGACAGGTCGAGCGGGTTGGCGTGATCGTAGGCGGCGAGGTCCTTGGCGAGGTACGTCTTGCGCATGTAATCGGACACTGCGTCGCGCAGCGTGTCGGGGTCCTCGCTGACGTAGAAGGCCCGCAGGTCGCGCTCGGTGGCCCCCGAGTACTCGTCGGTCTCGACCGCGCGGGCGGTGCCCAGGTCGGCGAGGAAGAACTCGCGGGTCTTGACCGACCGGTTCTCGGCGGCGTCGGCCTCGGGAGTGCGGACGAGGCCGGTCGCGGTGGCGCTGGCGATCAGTGCCAGGCGGCCCTGGTCGTCGGTCGGCAGCTCGCCGGCGCGGGCGAAGCGGTCGGTGGGATCGATCCAGATCGAGGGCGTGCCGGGCACCACCACGATGGCGTGGTTGAAGCCGCCGAAGCCGGGAAGCTCCTGCTCGACGTCCTGCTGATCGTCGCCGGCATTGAGCAGTGCGGCATAGGCCGGGATGTCCAGGGAGCGCAGCGCGGCGATGAGCAGCACCGCCTTGTCCTTGCAGTCGCCGAACCGGCGCCGCAGCGTCTCGGCCGGCGTGCGCGGCACCATGCCGCCCTGTCCGAGCTCGACGCCGGTGTAGCGGATCTCGCCCAGGCGCACGAGCAGCCGGTTCATGGTCTCGAGCTGGGACGGCCCCGGGCCGCCGGCGGCGCGGACCCACGCCGCGAGGTCGGCGCCGCGGATGGCCTGGTCGACGATCTCGGAGTAGCGCCGGGCGATGTCGGTCCAAGAACGGCCGGTCGAGAACGCCAGGTAGGGGCTGCGCGGCACGTCCGGAGGCAGGCCGGTCTCGGCGGAGTCCTCGGCCGGCAGGTCCTTCCAGTCGAAGGTCAGGCGGCGTGTATGGTCTCCGGAGTCTCCCGTGGAGCCCGTGTGGTCCCGGTCGCCCTTGTCGCCGGCATCGCCAGCACGCTTGCCGGCGGCGATCAGCTCTTCTCGCGGCGCGGCCGCGGGCAGCAGGCGCGTCACGTAGCGCAGCGGCGTGCCGGCCGGAGCCTCGAGCACGATGCGGACATGGTGCGCCCAGACCGAGGCGGTCACGTCGGCCACCTCGACGATGCCGGAGTCGAAGAACGGCGCGGTGTCGCGCACCGTCACCTCCTGCTCGACGACCACGCCGGGGCCGGTCGCCGGCAGCGGCCCGCGCAGCACTCGGCCGTCGCCGAACATGTCGGGGCCGTCCTGGACCTCGCCGCCCTCGGTGAGGACGGCGGGATCGAGCGAGTGGGCGACGCCTTCCGGCGTGATCACCCGCGCCCGCACCTCGGGGCGTGCCTGGTGCCACGGCGCCCAGCTCCTCTCGACCGTCGACCAGCTGCCGTCGGCGCCAGTCGAGAGGATGCGGTAGACCAGGCGCTGGGTGTAGGTCTCGCGCCCGGCGCCGTCCAGGCCGTAGCGCTGATCGGAGAGCAGCATCACGACCGGCTCGCCGTCGTGCCCGGCGAAGCGCGCGGCGGCCTGCGCCACGGCCGCCGGATCGGCGCTGAACGGCTCTCCTTCCCAGGGCTCGGGTCCGGCGGCGGGCGCCGCGTCCTTGCCGGCGGCGGCGGGCGAGCCGGAGGTGCCGGCGGCGGATCCCGCGCGGCGCGATTTGCGGCTGTCGGAGGAAGACCGGGGCGCGGGTGCGGCGGCGGCGACGCCTCGTCCCGGCACGGCACCCGGGTCGCCGGGCGGCGGAGAGGTGGCCGCCGGCAGCAGCCATGCGGCCGCCAGGAGCAGCAGCAGCACCGCCGGCGAAGAGAGACGGCGCGCCGGCGCGCCCAGAGCCCTGCGGCGGCCTCGTCCGGCGTGGGCTCCGGCCACGGTGCACGCGCCGCCGGCCCCGGCCGCGTCTCCAGGAACCGCGCGCCTCAGGAAGTCAAGCGGCCCGGGCCCTTGCTGCGTGCTGCTGCTCACATCCATCCCCTCACATGATCCGCGGAAAGGTTATCACGGTGGTGTGGCGGCTCCCTGCCGGGCGGCAGGGGCAATCCTGCCAGGACACTACCAGCCGGCCGGGCGCCCATCGCATGGAGGATGTGCTATATTTTCATTCCACCGGTTTGTGAAGTGTCCTTCCCGGTTCCGGCGGATTCCGAGGCGGCCACCACCATTCCGTCTGAAAAGGGACGTGTCGCCGCCCATCCCGGGCGAGTGATCTGGGCCTCTGGCCAAGGAGCGAGGATGGGTAGGAAGCTTTTTGTCGGCAACCTCAATTTCGACACCTCCAGCGACGACCTGAAAGAGCTGTTCTCCACGGCAGGGCTCTGCGAATCGGCGCAGGTGATGACCGATCGGGCGACCGGCAGGTCGCGCGGCTTCGGCTTCGTCGAGATGAGCTCCGATACTGAGGCCCAGAAGGCGATCGAGGAGTTCAACGGGCGCAGCTTCCAGGGCCGCAACTTGAACGTCAACGAGGCCCGTGAACGGACCCCGGGACCGCCTCGCGGACCCCGGCCCGGCGGCGACTTCGGCGGCCGGGACGGCGGCGGCTTCGACGGCGGCGGCTTCGGCGGCGGCTTCGGCGGCGGCGGCTTCCGTGGCCCGGGTGGCCCGAAGCCGCGCAAGGACGGCGGCAGCCGCCGCGGCCTGCGCGCCCGCAAGCGCAGCCTCTGACTTCTCTCGAGCAACAAGTCCGACCGTCAGCGCTCGTCGGCGAGCGAGCGCTTCATTCCTGGCTCAGCGCGCGGACCAGGTCGGCGGCGGCGGCTCGGTGGGCCGGCAGGTAGCTCGCGCATGCCGCCACGACGACGAGCACCGCCGCCACCGCACCGTAGGTGAGGCCGTCCGTCGGGCTGACCTCGAACAGCAAGCTGCCGATCAGCCGGGACACTCCCGTTGCTACCAGGAGACCCAGGGCGACGCCCACCATCGTCATCCCGAGGCCGTGGCCGACGATCAGCCGCAAGACGTCGGCGCGTGTCGCTCCGAGCGCCAGGCGGACCCCGATCTCCTGGGCCCGTTGGCTGGACAGGAAGGAGACGACACCGTAGATCCCTACCGCGGCGAGGGCGAGCGCCAGTCCGGAGAAGATGCCCAGCAGCACGGCGAGGAAGCGCGGCTTGGCAGTCGATCCTGCCAAGGTGCGCGCCGCGCGGGCCGGTCGCCGGGTAGTGCTCTATCAGGCGAACCAGGAGATGCTTTTACTGCCTATGCATGCCGTTGCCCGCAACACACTGATAGAGCACTACCGGCGGCCGCGGAGGTCCGGTCCGCCTCGACGTCGAGGGGATGCAAGCCGGCTTAGAAGAGATCGAAGATCAGGATGCGCGCGTCCAGCGGGCCGTTCTTGACCGGCAGACGCCGGCGCGGGCGCAGGCCGATGTGCTTGCCGAGGCCCTCGCCGCCTGCCAGCACGGCGGCGCGCCAGCCCTGGAAGTGGTGCTTGAGCAGGCTGCCCAGCTCGCGCCAGTGGCCGGCGCCGGTGGCGGCGCGCTCGCCATAGGGCGGATTGATCACCACCAGCCCGGGAGACAGGCCGCGCCCGGCGGGCGGCCGGCAGTCCGCGGCCTCGCCGCGGGTCAGCTGCGCGCGCTGCTGCAAGCCGGCGCGCTCGAGGTTGGCGCGGGCGGCGCGCAGCGCCTCGGGCGAACGGTCGTTGCCCACCAGCCGCACGCCCGGCCCCGGCACCGGCAGCGGCTCGGCGCGCACTTCGGCGAAGGCGGCCGGATCGAAGCCGGGCAGGCGCTCGAAAGCCCAGGCGGTCCCGCCCTCTTCCGGCTGGCGAGCCTGCCGCAGCCACCCCGGAGGGATGCCGAGCGCCACCCACCCCGCCTCCATCAGCAGCGTTCCCGAGCCGCACATCGGATCGACCACGGCGCCGCGGCCGTCCCAGCCGGCGGCCAGGACGCAAGCGGCGGCCAGCGTCTCGCGCACCGGCGCGGTGGTCGAGAGGACGCGGTAGCCGCGCCGGTCCAGCGGTTCGCCCGAGGTGTCGAGCAGCAGCGTCGCCCGGTCGCGGTGCAGCCGCAGGCGCAGCTGCAGCTCCGGCGACTCGCGGTCCACGTCGGCCCGCCGGCCCCAGCGGTCGCGCTGGCCGTCGACGAGGCCGTCCTTCGCCGACAGCGCGGCCCAGCGGGTGTCGCGGATGCCGGACGCGGTGGCGGTCGCCTGGATCGCGAAGCTGCGGTCGGGGTGGAGCAGCGCGGCCAGGTCGACTCCCGGCGCCAGGCTCTCGACCCCGCCAGCGCCAGCCGCGCTCGCTGAAGTGTCGCTCGTCCGACCGGCGGTCCGACCGCCGGTCTGACCGGCCGTCTGACCGTCGGTCGGACCAGAGACAAAGGCTCGCGCCCCGGCGGCGAGCGCCGCGCCGTCGGCGGCGGGCCAGCTGGCGAGCTCGACCAGCACCCGGTTGGCGGTCCGCAGCCGCCAGTTGGCGCGCCAGCATTCGCGCCACCCGCCGGCGAAGCGCACCGCGCCATGCTGGCGCTCGCGCGCCGTCACGCCGAGCGCATCGAGCTCGCCGTCGAGGATCTCTTCGAGCCC
>DATDGZ010000291.1:0-2048 GCA_036521795.1 Thermoanaerobaculia bacterium
AAAGAGAACGACGACACCAGCGAGTTGCCCGAGCGCAACGCCACCGCCGACAGTGCGTTCGGCCGCGCGAGCGGCGACTCGCGCCACAGCGAGTAAGCGAGGTCCTTGCGGTCCAGGCCGACCGGCGAGCGGGCCACCAGGGCGTCGAGGTCGAGGTGCGCGAAGTGGGCGCCGAGCTCGCGCTCGAGCTTCGCCATCTCGCCTGGCGACGGCGGCGCCAGCCGATCGAGCAGCGCGGTGGCGGCGTAGGTTCCGAGCCAGGCGCGGTAGGCGGTCTCCCACACCGCCGCTCCGGCCAGCGCGCCGATCACCGCCAGGGCGGCGAGCACCGTTCCCTGGGCGCGCCGGCGGCGGTCGACGAAGCGCGCCGCGCAGGCGCCGCCGCCGGCCAGCAGCGGCACCGCCGCCCAGGTCGCTTCCGACAGGGCGGCCCCCACCAGCAGCAGGCCGGTCGCGAGCCACACCCAGACGTCGCCGGCCGGGGACGCGCTCGACTCGCGCCTGCCGGCCAGGCTCAGCAGCCCCAGGGCCGCACCGCTCCAGGCGAGGCGGATGCACCAGTCTGGCCCCGGCACCATCAGCCCTTCCGCCGCGTCGAAGGGGCCAGCGGCGAGCTGCGCGGCCCAGGCCGCGCCGAACAACAGCACCATCACGGCCGCGCCCGCCGCCATGACCCATCCGGCGCCGGCATCCCACGCGCGGGCGCCCGCCGCGTCCACCGCACCAGACGCACCCACCGCGCCCGCCGCCTTCATCGCTCGGACCCGGCCAGGTCCGCGGAGGCGGTACGCACGGCGGCCATCGCCGGCAAAGCGCCGGAGCGTCACCGTCCGCGCGCGCGGCACGGCCAGCCCGAGCAGCGCCAGGGCCACCCCGATCTCCATGGCGACCAGCGGCCGGGCCGGCACGCCGGCGAGCATGGCGAGGGCGAAGAGCCCCCCGAGCAGCAGCGCCGGCACCCGCACGCCGCGCTCGGGCGATCCCGAGAGAGTCGACGCCGCCGGCAGCGCCAGGCCCACGCCGCGCATCACCCCCAGCGCCAGCAGCGCCGCCGCCACGCCCGCCCAGGCCAGCCCGGTCGGCCAGCCGGGCCTGCCGGGCCTGCCGGGCGCCGTTCCCGGCTCCACGGGCACCGGCTCGACCTCCAACGTCGGCGCGCCGGCGAGGCGTACCTCGACCGCTCCGGCGTGGGCCTGCGTCGGGTTGTCGACCAGCGACCAACGCAGCCGGCGGCTCGGCAGGAGAGCGTCGGCGACCTGGTGGTAGGCGCCGCGGAGCGCCGCAGCGACCGCCGCCGGGGCGGCCGGCGCCAGCCCCGCTCCTGCCGCGGGCGCCGCCGTGCCCAGGGCGCGGGGCAGATGGCGGGTCGAGAAGCTCGACCCGGCCACCAGCCGCCACGGCCGGCTCGAATCGTCCAGCGGCTCGGCGGCGTAGAAGGTCACCGAGTTGAAGCCGGCGCGGTAGGAGAGGCCGGAGCGCGGCCACTGCTCGGGCTCGTGGACCAACCCCTCGCCGGCCCACGCCACGGCGTTGCCGTCGCGGTCGATCAGCAGCAGGGCGTGGCGGCCCGCGCCTGCCGGCGGCGTCAGCCGTCCCAGGCGGTCGAAGGCGGCCAGCGTCGCCGCCTGCACCGCGCCCTGCGGCGGCGGTGCCGCCGGCGGATGGTCGAGGACGTCGAGCGGGCTCGCCGGCCGACGCTTCAGCGCCCCGGCCGCCGCGGCGGCCTCGGCGCGCAGTCCCTCCCAGACGCGCCGGTACTCGGGAGCCTGGCCCTGGATCCAGCGCCGGTCCGAGAGCCGCTCCTCCCACGCGATGACGGCGTCCCCGGCGAGCGCCGCCACCGCCACCGCCGCCAGCAGCGCCGCCAGCGCCGCCTCGCGCCGCGGCGGCCGCGGACGCTGGCCGAGCCAGAGCAGGCCGCAGGCGAGCAGCAGCCCGAAGGAGAACGGCTCCGGCAGCAGCGGCGCCACCAGCACGGCGGCGAACAGGAGGGGCTCGCGGCCGCGGCGAAGGGTTGGGAGCATGGCAGCGGGAACCGGTGCGGAGAT
>DATDGZ010000292.1:0-4654 GCA_036521795.1 Thermoanaerobaculia bacterium
ACCTCGTAGGCGGCGCAGCCCACCACCGTTTCGGTCGGGCCGTACTCGTTGATCAGGCGGGTGTCGGGCGCGTGCTCGCGGAACCAGGCAAGCGTCTCGGCGCGCAACGCTTCGCCGCCGATCACCAGGCAGCCAGCCGCCCGCGCCGCCCGGCCGGGCGGCAGCTGGCGGCTGAGCAGCTCGAGGTGGGCCGGGGTGAGCTTGATCAGGGCGAAGCGCCGATCCGCCTGCAGGCCCCGGGCGAGAGCCTCGATGCCGTGCTCGTCGGGCAGCAGCACCACGGTGCCGCCGGCGACCAGGGGGGTCAACAGCGCGGTGACGGTGAGGTCGAAGCCGAGCGAGGAGTGCACGGGCGCGCCGCCCTCCCCGGCCCGATAGGCGCCGGCGCTCCACGCCAGGTAGTTGGCGAGCGCCTGGTGCGGCACCATGACCCCTTTCGGCGCGCCGGTGGTGCCGGAGGTGTAGAGGACGTAGGCGAGATTCAGCGGCGTCGCCAGGTCCGGCGGCGACGTCTCGTCCGGCAGCGGCGGCCCGTCCGGCGGCGCGCCGGCGGTATCGCCGCCTGACCATTCGACCGCGGCCACGCCGTCCTCCCTGACGGTGTTCAGGAAGGGGCCGGCGGCGCCGATCACCACCGCACAGCCGGCGTGGCGGCAGCGCGCCAGGCGCCGCGGCAGCGGATCGTCCGGGTCGAGCGGCACGTAGGCGCCTCCGGCCTGCCAGACCGCCAGCAGCGAGATGACCATCTCGGGGGAGCGGCGCAGATGCAGGCCGACGCGAGCCTCGGGACCGACCCCCAGGGCGCGCAGGCGCCGGGCGAGCCGGCGGGCCCGGCGGTCGAGCTCTGCATAGCTGATCTCGCCCGCGGACCAGGCCAGGGCCGGCGCCTCGGGCGTGCGCCGGCCCTGGGCCGCGAACAGCTGATGCGCGCAGGCGCCCGCCAGGTGCGGCCCGCGCCGGTTCCATTCGCGGAGCAGCTGGTGCGCCTCGTGCGGCGCGAGCAGCGGCAGATCCCCCAGCGCCGCCTCGGGGCGTCTCGACATCCCTTCGAGCAGGTTGGTCCAGTGGTGCCGCAGGCGCTCGACGGTGGCGCGGTCGAAGAGGTCGGAGCTGTATTCGACCGCGACGGCGAGTCCGCTCTCGCTCTCTTCGGCGAGAAAGCTGAGGTCGAACTTGGACGTGGCCAGGTCGACGTCGAACCGCCGCATGGTCAGCTCGCCCAAGTCCACGCCGGCACTCGGTACGTTCTGGAACGCCAGCACGACCTGGAACAGTGGCTGGCGGCCCGGCTCCCGCGCCGGCGGCAGCTCGGTGAGCAGCTTCTCGAACGGCAGGTCCTGATGCGCGTACGCGCCAAGCGCCGCCTGGCGGGCCTCTTCGAGGGCCTCTCCGGCGCTGGCGGCCGCGGCGATCCGCAGGCGAAGCACCAGCATGTTGACGAAGAACCCGATCAACGGCTCGATCTCCGGGCGAGTGCGGTTCGCCACCGGCGAGCCGATGGCGACGTCGCCGCGGCCGGTGTAGCGGTCGACGAGGGCGGCCAGGGCGGTGAGCAGGACCATGAACGGGGTCGCCAACCGGCGGTGCGCCAGGGCGCGGATCTCGGCCAGGCGCGGCGCCGCGAGAGTGAAGAAGACGGCGCCGCCGCGGTAGCTCTGGGTGATCGGCCGCGGCCGATCTGCCGGCAGCTCGCTGCCCGGGCAGCCGGCGAGTCGACCCTGCCAATAGGCGACCAGCGCCGAGAGCGTGTCGCCGCGTAGGGCGTCGCGCTGCCAGAGCGCGAAGTCGGCGTATTGGACGGGCAGCTCGGGCAGTCGTGGCCGCTCGCCGCGACGGAGCGCGCTGTAAAGGATGGACAGCTCGCGCAGCAGCACGCCGCGCGACCAGGCGTCGGAGGCGATGTGATGCAGGCTGAGCAGCAGGGTCCAGGCGGCATCGCCCCGGCGTACCAGGCGGGCGCGCCAGGGGTGCTCGCCGGCGAGATCGAAGGTGCTTCGGGTCTCCGCGCGGGCCAGCCGGAGCGCCTCGCTCCGGGCCGCGCCCGCCGCGCTGTCCTCCAGCCTGCGCAGGTCGACGACCGGCATCGCGGCCGCTGCCGGCGGCAGCACCGTCTGCACCGGCCGTCCCTCGCGGCTGGGGAAACGGGTGCGCAGCACCTCGTGGCGGCGGACCACCTCGGTCAGGGCCGCGGCGAGCCGCGGCGGTACCAGGGGGCCGTGGATCTCGGCGAAATAATGCAGGAGGTAGGCGGTGCGGCGTTCGGCCAGGCGGTCGAGCACCCACAGGCGTTCCTGGGCGAACGAGAGTGGGAGGCCGCCGCGCGCCGGATTGCGGCGGGCGATCGCCGCCTTGCCCGGCCGCTCGCCGGCGGCGAGGAGCGCCGCCAGCTCTGCCGCCTGGCGCGCCACCGTCGCGGCCTCGAACAGCAACCGCAACGGCACCGGAACGCCGAGCGCGCGGGTGAGCCGCGAGGCCAGCTGCGTTGCCAGCAGCGAGTGACCGCCGGCGGCGAAGAAGTCGGCCTCGACGTCCACCGCCTCACGCTGCAGCACCTCGCACCAGGCGGCGGCGACCACCTCTTCCAGCGGCGTCGATGGCGGCCGGCCGGTGACGCCGCTGCCGGGGTGCGGCGGCGGCAGGGCGCGGCGGTCGAGCTTGCCGTTCGGCCGCAGGGGCAGCGCGGGGAGGAAGACGAAGGCTGCCGGCAGCATGGGCTCGGGCAGCGTCAATGCCAGGAAGCGCCGCAGCTCCTGCGCGGTCGGCGCAGCGTTCGCGGCCACCACGTAAGCCACCAGGCGCTGGCCGCCGGCCGCGCCGTCGCCGTGGACGGAGACCGCGGCGGCGGCCACCTGGGGATGCTGGCGGAGCACCGCCTCGGTGCCCTCGGGCTCGACCCGGAAGCCGCGGATCTTGACCTGGTGGTCGACGCGGCCGAGGAACTCGAGTTGACCGTCCCAGCGCCGGCGCACGCGATCGCCAGTGCGGTAGCGGCGGCCGCCGGCGGCACCGGCGTCGGGGTCGGGCAGGAATCTCTCGGCGGTGAGGTCGGAGCGTCCGAGGTAACCGCGGGCCACGGTGCTGCCGCCGGCATGCAGCTCACCGGGGATGCCCCAGGGCAGCGGCCGGAGGCACGGGTCGAGGACGGCGCAGCGCACCGGGGGGAGCGGGCTCCCCAGGGGCATCGGTTCGCCGTGCCCGCCGGCCGCATCGAGCCGCCCGCAGACGATGCCGACCGTGGTCTCGGTCGGGCCGTAATGATTGAAGACGCGGCAGTCGGGAGCCAGCTCGGCCACCCGCCGCACCAGCTCCCGGTCGCACGCCTCGCCGCCCAGGACCAGCAGCCGGCGCGGCAGCACCGATTGCGGCCGGGTGGATGCAAGCAGCGCCCGCAGGTGCGAAGGAGTGATCTTCAGGCAGTCGATCGCATGGCGCTCGCCGTAGTCGGCCACCGCCTCGGCGTCGGCGGCGACCTCCGCCGCCGGCACGTGCAGGCCGCCGCCGGTGCCGAGCGCCGTGAACAGCGCGGTGTTGCCGAGGTCCGCGGCGAAGGTCGACAGCAGGGCGAAGCTGGCGCCGGAAGGCGGCTGGAGACGTTCGAGAGCGCCGCGCAGGTAGGCGGCGAGGTGCCCGCGCTCGACGCCGATCGCCTTCGGAGCGCCGGTCGAGCCGGAGGTGTGGATGACATACGCCAGCGCCTGCTCCGGGATCGCCAGCCCGAGGTTGCCGGCTGCGTCATCGCCAGCGCCGGCCGGGACTTCCGCCACCGCGTCGCCGGTGATCGATAGGCGCCGGTCGACCCATGTCGGCAGATCGCCGGCCAGCGCCTCGGTGGTGATGGCAATGCGGGCTCCCACCGCAGCCGCCAGCATCTCCAGGCGCCGCGGCGGCAGCGGCGGCTCGATCGGCAGGTAGGCACCGCCGGCCTTGAGCACCGCGAGCAGCCCCAGCACCATCCCGGGCGAGCGCGGCAGGTAGAGCACCACCGGCACCTCGGGCCCGCCGCCCATCGCGCGCAGCCGGCGGGCCAACCGGTTGGCCCGCGCGTTCAGCTCGCGATAGGTCCAGCAACGGTCGTCCGACACCACCGCCGGCGCCTCTGGGGTCCTGGCCGCCCAGCCCTCGAAGAGCGCCGTCACGGCGGGAGCCGGATCGTGCGGCGGCGCGGCGGGGGCCTCCACGACGAGCTGGTGGCTCTCGGCCGCGCCCAGCATCGGCAGCTCGGCGGCGGCACGCTCCGGCGCCGCGAGCGCCGCCGCCAGCAGCGCCTCGAGATGCCCCAAGGCCCGCTCGCAGGTCGCGGCGTGGAAGACATCGCTGCGATACTCCAGAGTCAGATCGACCGCCGCTTCGTCGCCGCGCGCGTAGAGGACCCAGTCGAACCGCGTGGCGCTCGGCGCCACCGCCAGCGAACGCATTGCGATGCCACCGGCATCGAGCCGCGGCGGCGGCACGTTCTGCAGCGCGAACAGCACGCTGAACAGCGGCGTCTCGCCCAGCCGGCGCTCGGGCTGCAGCACCTCGACCAGCTTCTCGAACGGCAGCTCCTGATGGGCGAAGGCGTCGAGGGCTGTCTCATGGGCGCGTTCGAGCAGAACGTCAAAGCTCGGCTCGCCCGCCAGGCTGGTGCGCAGCACCAGGGTGTTGACGAAGAAGC
>DATDGZ010000293.1:0-4557 GCA_036521795.1 Thermoanaerobaculia bacterium
CCGGCGGTGCCGAGCTTCCGCGGTGGCGTGGTGCGGCGGGTGCTCGCGGCGCCGAGCACGGCCGAGCTGCAGGCGCTCGGCCGCCGCGAGGGGGTGACGCTGTTCATGACCCTGCTGGCGGCCTGGACCATCGCCCTCTCCCGGTTCGCCGGCGAGACCGACGTCGTGGTGGGCACCAACATCGCGAACCGCCACCGCGGCGAGTTCGAGGACGTGATCGGCTGCTTCGTCAACACCCTGGCGCTGCGCACCAGCCTGGCGGGCGATCCGACCTGCCGCGAGCTGCTCGGCCGCGTGCGCGAGGTCGCACTCGGAGCCTATGCCCACCAGGACGTGCCGTTCGAGCAGGTGCTCCTGGACCTGCGCCCCGAGCGGCATCTCGACCAGGCCCCGCTGTTCCAGGTGATGCTCGTGCTCCAGGACGTCCCACTCACGACGGTGACCCGTTTCCCCGGCCTCGCGGTGACGCCCTGCGAGCATGAGCGGCGCTCGGCCAGCTTCGATCTGACGCTCTACCTGTGGACGGACGGCCCCCGGCTGCCCGCCGCCATCGAGTACTCGACCGACCTCTACGACGGCGAGGTGGCGGCCCGCCTCCTCGACCACTTCGAGAGCTTCTTGCAGCAGCTCTGCGCCGATCCGGGAACCCGGCTGTCGGCGCTCACGATGGCCGGCGAAGCCGAGGCGCGCAAGGTGCTCGAGGGCTTCGGCGGCCGTCTCGACGAGGAGTGAGGCCCGGTCCAGCCATGTGCGGTCTCACCGGCTTTCTCGATCTCGATCACCAGCGCCCCGTGGACCGCGCGGTCCTCGCCCGCATGACCGCCGCGCTGGCGCACCGCGGACCCGATGCCGAGGGCTACTTCGTCGAGGCCGGCATCGGCTTGGGCTTCCGGCGGCTCCGTATCATCGACCTCGAGACCGGCGACCAGCCGCTCTACAACGAGGACCGGTCGCTGGTCCTGGCCTGCAACGGCGAGATCCTCAACCACCGGGCGCTGCGCCGCGCGCTGATCGAGCGCGGGCACGCGTTCGCGACCGGCAGCGACGTCGAGGTGCTGCTCCATCTCTACGAGGAGCGGGGCCTCGGCCTGCTCGACCAGCTCAACGGCCAGTTCGCGTTCGCCCTCTGGGACCGGCGGCGGCGGACGCTGCTGCTGGCCCGCGACCGCTTCGGCATCGCGCCGCTGCACTACACCACGGCCGGCGGCCAGCTCATCTTCGGCTCCGAGATCAAGGCGATCCTCGAGCACCCGCTGGCGCCGCGCGCGGTGGACCTGACCGGGCTCGACCAGGTCCTCTCGTTCCCCGGCCTGGTGAGCCCGCGCACCATGTTCAAGGACATCCTCAGCCTGGCGCCGGGACACTACCTGCGGGTGAGCGACGCGGCGGTCGAGGAGGGGGAGTACTGGGACCTGGTCTACCCGGAGCTGGGCCAGGAGGCCGACTGCCAGCCGGAGGCCTGGTACGTCGAGCACCTGGGCGAGCTCCTCGCGGGCGCCGTCGACCGCACGCTACAGGCCGACGTCCCCGTCGGCTGCTACGTCTCCGGCGGCCTGGACTCGTCGCTGGTCGCGGCCCTGGTGCACAAGGTGTCGCCGGGCGACGGCCGCCAGACGTTCGGGGTCGCCTTCACCGACGAAGAGCTGTCGGAGGCGCCCTACCAGCGGGTGCTGGCAGCGGCGCTGCAACAGCAGCACCACGAGATCGTCTTCGACACCGATGCGGTCGCCGGCCGCCTGCGGCAGATGGTGTTGCACTGCGAGTGTCCGGTCAAGGAGACCTACAACACCTGCGCGCTGGCGCTGTCCGCGGCGGCAAGAGGCGCCGGCATCACGGTGGTGCTGAGCGGCGAGGGAGCGGACGAGCTGTTCGCCGGCTATCCCGGCTATCGCTTCGACCAGCTGGGGCCGCGGGCGGCGGCCGGCAGCGAGCTCGACGCCATCCTCGAGGGCGAGATCTCCCAGCGGCTCTGGGGCGACAGCGAGCTGTTCTACGAGCAGGACCAGCACCGGCTCCGCGAGGTCAAGGCCGCGCTCTACTCCGCCGCGGTGAACGAGCGGTTCGGCGAGTTCGACTGCCTCAACTTCGCGGTGGTCAACCCGGACCGCCTGCGCAACCGTCACCGCGTCCACCAGCGCTCCTACCTGGACTGCAAGCTGCGCCTCGCCGACCATCTCCTCGGCGACCACGGCGACAGGATGCTGCTCGCGCACGGCGTCGAGGGGCGGTATCCGTTCCTCGACGCCGAGCTGGTCGAGTTCTCGATCGGCGTGCCGCCTCACCTGAAGATCAATCGCTACACGGAGAAATACATCTTGCGCCGGGTGGGCGCCGGCCTGCTGCCGGGGCAGCTCGCCGCCCGCGAGAAGCTCGGGTTCCGCTCGCCCACCGCGCCGCAGCTGCTGTGCCGGCACTGCGACTGGATGGAGGACCTGCTGTCGCCCGAGCGGATCGCCCGCCAGGGCTACTTCGATGCGGCGTTCGTGGAGCGCCTGCGGCAGCGGTGCTCGCGGCCCGGCTTCCGTCTCGATCCCTATCTCGAGAACGACCTGTTGCTGGTGGTCTTGACCTTCAATCTCCTGCTGGAGCTCTTCGGGTTGCCGGACTTCAGCTGACGGGGGAAGCGAGCATGGCTGTCGAAAGCGTGCAGCAGATCTTCTGCCGGGTCGCCGACCAGTGGCCGTCGCGGACCGCGATCTCCGCCGGCGTCCGGCAGGCGAGCTATGCCGAGCTCGACCGCCTGTCCGACGACCGCGCCGGCTTCCTGGCCGGCGCCGGCGCCGCCAGGGGCACGATGGCCGCGCTGCTGATCGACGACCCGGTCGAGATGGTGATCGCGCTGCTCGCCTGCCTCAAGGCCGGATGCGTGTTCGTGCCGATCGATCCGCGGCTGCCGCCGGCCCGGATCGAGGCGATGCTCGCGGTGGCGCGGCCCGCCTGGCTGCTGGCCGAGAGCTCGCTGCTGCCGCTGCTCGAGCGCCTCGCGCCGGCCGCCCTGGCGGGAGTGGCGGTGGCGCGCGTCGATGGCGCCGAGGCCGGCGGCCACCACGCCGAGCGGCGGGTGCTGTGCCCGGCCGATCCCGACCAGATGTGTTACGTCTACTTCACCTCCGGCTCGACGGGACAGCCCAAGGGCATCGCCGGCAGGCTCAAGGCGATCGATCACTTCGTGCGCTGGGAGATCGACACTTTCGTGGTGACGCCGGAGACGCGGGTGAGCCATCTCACCAGCCCGGCGTTCGACGCCTCGCTGCGCGACGTCTTCGTCCCCCTCTGCGCCGGCGGCACCATCTGCGTTCCCGCCAGCCGCGAGACGATCCTCGACACGCCGCGGCTGCTGCGGTGGCTCGAGGAGGAGCGGGTGCAGGTGCTCCACTGCGTGCCGTCGCTGTTCCGCGCCCTGCTCAACGCCGGCCGGGCGCCGCTCGGCCTGCCCGACCTGCGCCACGTGCTGCTGGCCGGCGAGCCGCTGCTGCCGGCCGACGTCGGCCGCTGGCTGGACCTCTACGGCGAGCGCACCCGGCTGGTCAATCTCTACGGGCCGACCGAGACCACCATGACCAAGTTCGCCTACCTGGTCCAGCCCGGCGACCGCGGGCGCCGGCGCATCCCGATCGGCACGCCGATCCGCGGCGCGCGGGCGCTGGTGGTGGACGGCAGGGGCGCGGTGTGCGTACCGGGCCAGGCCGGCGAGATCTGGATCCGCACGCCCTTCCGGACGCTCGGCTACCTCGGCCAGCCCGAGCTGACGCGGGAGGTCTTCATTCCCAATCCCTTCGGCGACGGCGCCGCCGACGACGTCGTCTACAAGACCGGCGATCTCGGGCGCGTGCTCGACGACGGCAACTTCGAGTTCCTGGGCAGGATGGACCAGCAGGTCAAGATCCGCGGCGTGCGGGTCGAGCTGGCGGAGATCGAGAGCCACCTGCGCGCGCACGCCGCCGTCGAGGACGTCGCGGTCATCGATCGCGACGGCCAGGACGGCGGCAACAAGGTCCTCTGCGCCTACGTCGTCACCCGTGAGCCGGTGCCGGCGGAGCTGCTGCAGCAGCACCTCGCGGCGCGATTGCCGGAGCAGGCAGTGCCCTCGCTGTTCGTCGAGCTGGCGGAGCTGCCGCGGACGGTGACCGGCAAGGTGGACCGGCGTGCCCTGCCGGCTCCTTCCCGCGTGGCGCGGCAGGCGGCGGCCCCGCCGCGGAACGCGGTCGAGGAGCTGGTCGCCGGCGCCTGGGAGCAGGTGCTGCACGCCAGCGGCTTCGGCAGCGCCGAGAGCTTCTTCACCGTCGGCGGCGACTCGCTGCTGTTCGTGCAGGTGCTGGCACGGATCCGCCAGCTCTTCCGGGTCGAGATGCCGCTGCGCGCCTTCTTCGAGGCGCCGACCATTGCCGGCCTGGCCCAGGCCGTCGAGACCGCCCTGCGGCGCGGCCAGGGGCCTGCCGCAGCTCCCGTGGCTCCCCAGGAGCCGCTGGCTCCGCTCCCGCCCATCGGGCCGATCGGGCCGATCGGGCGGCGGGCGCGCGAGGGGCCGTCCGCGCTCTCCTTCGCCCAGGAGCGTCT
>DATDGZ010000294.1:0-8814 GCA_036521795.1 Thermoanaerobaculia bacterium
CCGGCGGGTGGCGGCGGCCCCGCCGCGGGGGGGGCACTGCGCGTCGCGGTGATCGACACCGAGAAGATCCTGCTCTCCTCGGTGGCGGGCAAGAAGGCGATCGCCGAGCTGAAGAAGGCCCAGGAGGCGAAGGAGGGCGAGCTGCGCGCCAAGCAGCAGGAGATCAAGGAGCTGCAGGACAAGCTGTCGCAGGGCCGCCTGACGCTCGCCCAGGACAAGCTGGCCGAGATGAGCAAGCAGCTCGAGGACAAGGAGATCGCGCTGCGCCGCCTGTCGGACGACGCCACGCGCGAGCTCAACAAGCGGAAGGACGACCTGCTGGGCGGCATCGACGAGAAGGTGATGCCGGTGATCAACCAGATCGGCCATGAGCAGGGCTACACCATGATCTTCCGCAAGTTCGAGAGCGGGCTGATCTACGCCGACGACGCCATCGACATCACCAGCGCCGTCGTCCAGCGGCTCGACGCACAGGCCCAGAAGTAAGCCGTGGCGCACCGCCTGGCCGAGCTCGCCGAGCTGGTCTCAGGGCGTGTCGAGGGCAATCCGGACCGCACCGTCGAGTCCATCCGGGCGCTCGAGGCCGCCGGTCCCGGCGATCTCTCCTTCGTCACCCTGGCCCGTTACCGCGCCCGCGCCCTGGCCAGCTCTGCCTCCGCGCTGCTGGTCGGCGAGGACCTGGCGGCGACGCTTGCCCACGACCGGGGCGGCCGGCAGGGTCCCGGCCCCGACCTGCTCGTGGTGGCCGACCCCGGCTACGCGCTGGCGGTGCTGCTCGCGCACTTCCACCCTGACCCGGGCCACGCCGCGGGGATCCACCCGACCGCCATCGTCGGGGAGGGCGCCGTCGTCGACCCGGCGGCGCACCTCGGGCCCTACGCCGTCATCGGCGCCGGCAGCAGAGTCGAAGCAGGAGCGGCGGTCCTGGCTCATGCCGTCGTCGGCAGCGGCTGCACGATCGGCGAGCGCGCCCTGGTCCACCCCCACGCGGTGCTCTACGACCGCACCGAGATCGGCGCCGGCTGCATCGTGCACTCCGGCGTGGTGCTCGGCGGCGACGGCTTCGGATACGCTACGCGGGGCGGCGTCCATCACAAGGTGCCGCAGGTCGGGCGGGTGGTGCTCGAGGACGAGGTGGAGATCGGAGCCAACACCACCATCGACCGTGCCGCGCTGGGCGAGACCCGGGTCGGCGCCGGCACCAAGATCGACAACCAGGTGATGCTCGGCCACAACGTCCAGGTCGGCCGGCGCTCGCTGCTCTGCGCCCAGGTGGGCATCGCCGGCAGCACGCGTATCGGCGACGGGGTGGTGCTGGGAGCGCGGGTCGGCGCGGTCGACCACGTCGAGATCGGCGACCACGTGCAGGCGGCGGCGGGGACCGAGGTCTTCGAATCGCTGCCGCCCGGCGCGGTGGTCGGCGGCAGCCCGGCGCACCCGGTCGGCCGCTGGCGGCGGCAGCTGGTGCTGTTGTGGAAGCTCGAGGAGATGTTCCGGCGGCTGCGCGCGCTCGAGCGGCGCTCCCCGGGGACGTCGAGGAGGGACGCGGTGAGCGACGACGACGAGCCGAACTCGAAGCAGCACGCCGGCGGCCGCCCCGCGGCCCCGGCGGATGGCCCCCTGGCCGAGAGTGCCGAGAGTGGCGCGATGCCCGCGGCCGCCAGCGAGGAGCCGCCGCGGTTCACTCCCCGGGGCATCGATTGGATCATGTCGATGCTGCCGCATCGCTATCCGATGCTGCTGGTGGACCGCGTCGTCGAGTACGAGCCGGGCAAGCGGCTGGTGGCGATCAAGAACGTCACCATCAACGAGCCGTTCTTCGCCGGCCACTTCCCCGGCAAGCCGGTGATGCCCGGGGTGCTGCTGATCGAGGCGATGGCGCAGGCCGGCGCCCTGATGCTGCTGCAGCTGGTCGAGGAGCGCGGCGGCAAGCTCCTCTATCTGACCGGCATCTCCGACGCCAAGTTCCGGCGCCCGGTGGTGCCGGGAGACCAGCTGCGCTTCGAGATCGACGTCGTCCGGATCCGTAGCGGACACAGCAGGCTGGCCTGCAAGGCGCTGGTGGACGGCCATCTCGCCGCCGAGGCGGTGCTGTCGTCCACCCGGGTGGACCTGTGACCGGGACGCACCTGGAGTGTCCCCTGGGAGGGGACGGGGGCGCGCCGCGGTTGACGGGGGGCGCCGCGCGCCGGGAGGCCTTGATGACGGATCGGGAGCGTCTTTCATGACCAGCCATGTCCATGCCTTGGCGCACGTCGATCCGGGGGCGGTGCTGGGCGACGACGTGCGGGTCGGACCGTTCGCGGTGATCGGTGCGGGCGTCGAGATCGGCGACGGCACCGAGATCGGCGCCGGGGCCCAGATCCAGGGGCCGACCCGCATCGGGAGGGGCAACCGCATCTTCCCGCAGACCGCCATCGGCTTCGACCCGCAGGACCTCAAGTACCAGGGCGAGCCGGTGCGGCTCGAGATCGGCGATCACAACACGATCCGCGAGTTCTGCACGGTCTCGCGCGGCACCGCGGCGGGCGGTGCGGTGACGCGCATCGGCAGCCACAACCTGCTGATGGCCTACGTCCACATCGCACACGATTGCCAGCTCGGCGACCGCACGGTGTTCGCCAACCTCGCCACCCTGGCCGGCCACGTCGAGGTGCACGACGACGCCATCGTCGGCGCCTTCTGCACGGTGCACCAGTTCGCCCGCATCGGGCGCCATGCCTACCTGGGCGCCTACACGGTGTTGAGCAAGGACGCGCTGCCCTTCGTCAAGACGGTGGGGGTCAAGCCGGCGTGCTACGGGATCAACACCATCGGCCTCCAGCGCAAGGGCTTCAGCAGCGACCAGGTGGCGCGTCTCGGCAGGGCCTTCCGGCTGCTCGCGCGCTCGGGCCTCAACACCCGGCAGGCCCTCGCCAGGATGCGCGAGGAGCTCGGCGGCGACCCCGAGGTCGATCATTTCATCGCTTTCGTCGCGGGCTCGCGGCGCGGCGTCACCAAGGCGGTGCCGCGCGGCATGGGGAGGGGAGCGGCCGACGAGGAAGGCGGCGAAGCCGAGGTTCGCGGCGCGGGCAGCGCCCGGGATACCGGTGACGCGGGTAAGGAGGCGGTGGTCGAGGCGGGCAAGAGCCGATGATGCCCCCCCGGCGCGGGCGATACGGGCGATGCGGGCGGTGCAGTCGATGAGCGAGCCGCCGATCCGGGCGCTGAGCGAGCCGCCGCCGTTGCCGCCGGCGATGGAGGCGGCGCCGTTGCCGCCCGTCTGGCTGATGAGGACGGCGCCGCGGCTCGGCGTCATGGGTGCCGGGGCCATGGGGCGCCATCACGTGCGCGTCCTGGCCTCCCTGCCCGGCGCCGAGCTGGTGGGGGTCTACGACCCGCGCCGCGAGGTCGCCGACGCGGTCGCGGCCGAGCACGGCACGCGCGTCTTCTCCAGCTTCGAGGAGCTGGCGGCGGCGGTGGACGCGATGGTGCTGGCGGTGCCGACCGTGCTGCACGGCGAGCTCGGCTGCGAGCTCCTGGGCCGCGGCCTGCACGTGCTGGTCGAGAAGCCGCTGGCGGCGAGCCTCGAGGAGGCGGACCGGCTGCTCGCGGCGGCCGCGGCGGCGGGACGGGTGCTCGCCGTCGGGCACACCGAGTTCTTCAACCCCGCGGTGCAGGCGCTGCTCGGGCTCGGGGTGCCGCCGCGCTTCGTCGAGGTGCAGCGGCTGGCGGTCTTCACGCCGCGCAGCCTCGACGTCGACGTGGTGCTCGACCTGATGATCCACGACCTGCAGATCCTGCACGCGCTCGACGGTTCGCCGGTGCGCGAGGTGCGGGCGACCGGCATCCCGGTGCTGTCGCCGCGCACCGACATCGCCAACGTGCGCCTGGAGCTCGCCTCCGGCTGCGTCGCCAACCTGACCGCGTCGCGGGTCTCGGCGGAGCGGGTGCGCAAGCTGCGCACCTTCCTGCCGAGCCGCTACTACTCGCTCGACTACGTGGCGCAGGAGATCCACGGCTACCGCCTGGAGGAGCTTCCCACCGGCCGGCGGATCGTGCCCGACAACCTCGCGGTCACCCGCGACGAGCCGCTGCGGGGCGAGCTCGCGGGGTTCGTTGCCGCCTGCCGCTGTGCAGCCGAGGGAATGGCCGGGGAGGCCGCGAGCGTCGCCTCGGAGGCGCGGGTCCTCGTGGTCGACGGCCCGGCGGGAAGGCAGGCGCTCGCGACCGCGCTGGCGGTGGCGGCGGCGATCGAGCAGGGGCTACGGCGCTGAGTGGGCTTCTCCAATGCCCACTGGCCTCGGCGCTGACCGTGACCGTGGCCCTCGCCGGCCCTCGCACTGCTGTAGACTCTGCGGCCGGACGACGGCGGCGGCTCCGGGGGCGGGGATCTCCGCGCTCAGGAACGGTTCGTGAGAGGAGAGCAGGGGATGCTCGAGACAGGTGACGTCCGTATCGGCGTGATCGGCGGCAGCGGCCTCTACCAGATGGCGGCGCTCGCGGTGGCGGAGGAGCGGCGCTTGGAGACGCCTTTCGGCGCGCCCTCCGACCCCTACGTGATCGGCGAGCTCGAGGGGCGGCGGGTGGCCTTCCTGCCGCGCCACGGGCGCGGCCACCGGCTGCTGCCCTCGGAGCTCAACTACCGCGCCAACATCTACGGCTTCAAGCTGCTGGGCGTCGAGCAGCTGATCTCGGTCTCGGCGGTCGGCTCGATGAAGCTCGAGTACAAGCCGACCGACATCGTGGTCCCCGACCAGTTCTACGACCGCACCCGGCACCGCGTCGATACCTTCTTCGGCAACGGCCTGGTCGCCCACGTCTCGCTGGCCAAGCCGATCTGTCCGCGCCTGATCGACATCGGCGTCGCGGCGGCGCGCGCGGCCGGCGCCACCGTGCACCGGGGCGGCACCTACGTGAACATGGAGGGACCGCAATTCTCGACCCGCGCCGAGTCGGAGATCTACCGCTCGCACGGCGTCGACGTCATCGGCATGACCAACCTGACCGAGGCGCGGCTGGCCCGCGAGGCCGAGATCTGCTACGTGTCGCTGTCGATGGTGACCGACTACGACTGCTGGCACGAGACGGAGGAAGCGGTCAGCGGCGAGGCGGTGATGGAGGTCATCGGCAAGAACGTGATCATGTCGCAGGAGGTGGTGCGCCAGATCGTCGCGCGTCTCCCCGAGGAGCGGCAGGGCTGCCCCTGCCCGGACGCCCTGCGCCACGCCCTGATCACCGAGCACTCGCGGATCCCCGAGGAGACCCTGCGGTCCCTGGCGCCCCTGGTCGGCAGGTACATCCGCAAGGCCCTCTAAACGCAGCTTCGATCGGAGAGAGGGATGTGGCGTCCCCTTCCCCCCCGGAGGCGCCGGGCTGGGACCCGGCGCTTGCAAGAGATCAGGAAGGGGAGCCGGGGATGCGGGGGGCGATCCGATAGACGGCCGCGGCTCCGCCTGTCGCCAGTCGCGGCACTTCTTGCTGGACGCTTTGAGTAGGCCTCGAGAGCCACATCGCAGTGCCGATGTTGTACAGACATGAGGCTCCCGGCGCGTGAACGGGTGGGAGCATCGAGAAAAAATGACACGCATCCTGGTGACCAACGACGACGGCATCTTCTCCGAGGGCATCAAGACCCTGGTCGCCGCCCTGTCGGAGCTGGCCGAGGTCTTCGTCGTGGCGCCGGACCGCGAGCAGAGCGCGTCGGGGCATGCCCTGACCTTGAGCCGGCCGCTGCGTATGCAGAAGGTGCGCGAGAACTGGTACTCGGTCGACGGCACGCCCACCGACTGCGTCAACCTGGCGGTGCTGTGGGTGCTGAAGGACCGGCCGCCGGACCTGGTCTGCTCCGGCATCAACTTCGGCCTCAACGTCGGCGACGACGTGACCTACTCCGGGACCGTGAGCGCCACCTTCGAGGGCACTCTCCTCGGCATCCCGTCCCTGGCCTTCAGCCAGGAGGTGGGCGAGGGCTTCTCCTTCGAGCCGGCGGCGCGCTTCGCCCGGCGGCTGGTGCAGACGCTGCTCGAGGAGAAGCTGCCGCCGGACCTGCTGCTCAACGTCAACGTCCCGGCGGGAGCCATCGGCGGCGTCAGCTTCACGCGGCTGGGGCGCCGCATCTACAAGCAGTCGGTGGTCGAGAAGCTCGACCCGCGCGGGCGCCGTTACTACTGGATCGCCGGCACCCCGATGTGGCAGCGCGCCAGCGGCACCGACCACGAGGCGGTGTCCTCGGGACGGGTGTCGATCACGCCGCTGCACCTGGACCTCACCTACTACCCCGGGCTCGAGACCTTCGGCGCCCTGCAGGAGAGACTGGCGCGCCTCGACCTCGCCGAGCTGCGCGACGGCGGGGCGGCCGCGCGGCCGGCCGATGCCGGCGGCGAATGAGCGACTATGCCGTGCTGCGGGAGCGCATGGTGCGCGACCTGGTCGCCGGCCGCGGCATCAAGGACCAGCGCGTGCTCGCGGCGATGCGCCGGGTGCCGCGCCACCTCTTCGTCCGTGACCACCTGCGCTCGCAGGCGTACGGCGACCACGCGCTGCCGATCGGTGCCGCGCAGACCATCTCGCAGCCGTACATCGTGGCGCGGATGACCGAGCTGCTGGAGCTCGCGCCGCACCACTCGGTGCTCGAGATCGGCACCGGCACCGGCTACCAGACGGCGCTGCTGGCGGTGCTGGCGCGGCGGGTCTACAGCCTCGAGCGCATCGCCGAGCTGGCGCAGCAGGCCATCCCGCGCATCCGCCAGCTGGGCTTCGAGAACGTCAAGATCCAGGTCTTCGACGGCAGCGTCGGCTGGAGCGAGTGGGCGCCCTACGACCGCATCCTGGTCGCCGCCGGCGCCCCGAAGGTGCCCGAGCCGCTGCTCGAGCAGCTGGCGCCGGGCGGCAGCCTGCTCATCCCCGAGGGTCAGCGCCAGGCGCAGCGGCTGGTGCTCTACCGCAAGTCCGCGCGCGGCGAGCTGCGGCGCAAGGAGGGCGAGGAAGTTGGCTTCGTGCCGCTGGTCGGCCGCCACGGCTGGAAGGACGGCGGCAAGTGAGCGGCGGCAGCGCAGCCGGCGGCGGCGGCGGCGGCGCGGGTGGCGGCGGTGCGGGTGGCGGCGGCGGCACCGGCGCGGGCGGCAGAGGAGATGGCGGCGGCGGTCTCGGGGACCGGCAGGGCAGGGGCGAGCGGCTGGCCCTGCGCCTGCGGCTGCACGGGCGCGTCCAGGGCGTCGGCTTCCGCTGGTTCGTGCGCGGCGTGGCTCGCGAGCTGGGCCTGGCCGGCCGCGTGCGCAACCTGCGCGACGGCAGCGTCGAGATCGAGGTCGCCGGCGAACCGCGGAGAGTCGAGGAGCTGAAGGCCCGGGTGTGGCAGGGGCCGCCCGGCGCCGCGGTGGCCGGCGTGCACGAGGAACGGCTGGCCGCCGAGCCGGACTGGGACGGCTTCCAGATCGATCATTAGCGGTCCGACCGGGACACTAGGACTAGGCGGGCCTGCCATCCCGGCCGGCTCGCCGGGAAGTGACGGAGAGCACGGAGAGCGACGGAGAGCGACATGGACGACCTGAAGACTTACATCCGCGAGGTGCCCGACTTCCCGAAGCCGGGGATCCTCTTCTACGACATCACCACCCTGTTGCAGGACCCGCTGGCGCTGCGCAAGACCGTCGACCGCTTCGTCTGGCTGTTCGCCGGCCGCCACATCGACAAGGTCGTCGGTATCGAGTCGCGAGGCTTCATGTTCGGTCCCATCGTCGCCTACAACCTCAACGCCGGCTTCGTGCCGGTGCGCAAGCCCGGCAAGCTCCCGTACCTGAAGGTCCGCGAGTCTTACGACCTCGAGTACGGCAGCGACGCCCTCGAGATGCACCAGGACGCGGTGACCCGCGGCGAGCGCGTCCTCATCGTCGACGACCTCATCGCCACCGGCGGCACCGCCCGCGCCACCGCCCGCCTCGTCGAGTCCCAGGGAGCCACCGTCGCGGGCCTGGGCTTCATCGTCGAGCTGACCTTCCTGCCCGGCCGCGCCGCCCTGTCCGACTACGAGGTCGCCTCGCTGATCCAGTACTAGTGGCCCGAGCGGGACACTAGATCGCCCTGATTCGAGAGACGCCTCGTGAGAGCCTGGCCCTGGCGCAAGGAGGCCTGCCCCGCGGCCGCGCGGGGGCGCGACGCGACCGCGGTGTCCGCCGGTGCGCGCTGGCGGGCCCTGCCGTACGGGGTGCTGCTGGCGGCGCTGCCGCTGGCGCAGGCGGCGCTCGACCGCCTATGGCTGTTCGACGGTCCCGGGCGCGACACCTGGATCTACTACGGCTACTTCCGCTTCGCGCGCGTCTACCTGGAGGAGGCCGCGAGCGCCTACTACTCTTCGCGTCTGTCGGTGATCCTGCCAGGCCACCTCGTGAGCAGGCTCCTGCCGGCGGTGCCCGCCAACGTCGTCCTGCACCTCGGCTTGTACGCCGGCGCCATCGCCGCCTTCTACGCCTCCACCAGGATCTACACCGGGCGGCGCGGCGCTCTGCTCGCCAGCCTGGTGCTCGGCTGCCAGCCCTACTTCCTGCTGGCCATCGGCAGCAATTACGTGTCCGGGTTCGGCCTCACCTACTTCCTGCTGGCCCTGGCCGCCATCGCCGCCGCCGCCGGCTGTCCCGGTGGCCGCGCGGCGGGGGTCCTGCTGGCGGCGGCTGGCGCCGCGGCGGTGGTGCTGGTCGCCGCCAACCTGTTCTACGCGCTCTACCTGCCGCTCCTGGCGGCGCATTTCCTGGTGCTCAACCGTCACGGTGCACGGCGGCCGCTGCTGCCCGCGGCAGGGTGGGCGGCTGCCGGAGGCGCGGTGGCCTTCGCCGGCCT
>DATDGZ010000295.1:0-2029 GCA_036521795.1 Thermoanaerobaculia bacterium
GTCGTCGTTCCGGCCCGCAACACTCGGCAGCTGACGCTGGCCTGCCTCGCCGCGCTCGCCGCGGCAGCCGCGGCGCGGCCCGAGCTGGCAGCGGTCGAGGTGGTGCTGGTGGACGATGCGGGCGACGACGGCACCGCCGAGGCGGTCGCCGCACGCCACCCGGACGTGCGGCTGGTCCGCCTCGAGCGCCAGGCCGGCTTCACGCGCGCCGCCAACCGCGGCCTGGCGGCGGCGGTGGGCGGCATTCTCCTCCTGCTCAACAGCGACACCGAGGTCGGCGGTGACGGCCGCGGGCTGGCCGCGCTGCTCGCACGCTTCGCCGCCGAACCGCGGCTGGGCATCGCCGGCGCGGCGCTGCGCTACCCTGACGGCACGCCGCAGTGGAGCGGCGGCGGCGAACCGATGGCGGCCTGGCTGTTCGCGCTGGCGAGCGGGCTGCCCGAGCTGCTGGCGCGACTGCCCCTCTACCGGCGCCTGCGGCCGGCCAGCGGCACCCGCGCGGCCACGATCGCCGACGTCGCCTGGGTCACCGGCGCCGCCATGGCCATCCGCCGCGCCGTCTGGGAAGAGGTCGGGCCGTTCGACGAAGGCTTCCGCTTCTACGCCCAGGATCTCGACCTCTGCCTGCGGGCCCGCCAGGCGGGCTGGACGGTGGCCGTGGTGCCGGAGCTCGAGGTGATTCACCACCACGGCGCCACCATCGAGCGGGAAGGCGGCCGCCGCGGCGGCCCTGGCGGGGGCGGGGGACCTGGCGGAAATCGACGCGGTCGGGGCGCCGTCCATCCGGAGCTCCTCTGGACCGACCTGCTGCGGTGGGCGGAGAAGCGTGGCGGCGAGGCGGCGGCGCGGCGGGCGGCGCGAGCGCTGCTGGCGGGCGGCCGGCTGCGCCTGCTCGGCCGCCGCCTGGCCGCGCCGCTGGTGCCGGCCGCCGCACGCGACCGCTACGACGCCGACAGCGCCGCCTACGGCCGCGCCGTGGAAGCGGTGGCGGCGATGACGGCGGCGCGCGCGCCACGCGCGGCGCGCTGACCAGGAGAGAAGCCCGGGGCAAACCTGCTAAGCTTCCCTGCTCACCAGCAGACCGCCGGAGCGACAGTCTCCTTCCCATCATGCGCGCCATCTACCTTTACCGCGATCTCGTGCTCACGCTGGTGGCGCGGGAGCTCAAGGTCCGGTACCGGCGCTCGGTCCTCGGCTTCTTGTGGACCATGCTGCAGCCGCTGCTGATGATGCTGGTGTTCTATGTCGTGTTCAGCGAGCTCTTCCGCTTCCAGATGCCGCACTACCCGGTCTACGCCCTCGCCGGCATCCTGTTCTGGAACTTCTTCTCGCAAAGCATCGTCTCGTCGATGAACAGCCTGCGCGGCAACGCCACGCTGCTGCAGAAGCTGCCGGTGCCGAAGGCGGTCTTCCCGCTCGCCACGGTGATCTCCGGCGTCGTCAACCTGCTCTTCGCGCTGGTGCCGACGCTGCTCATCGTCGTCATCTTCGAGCACGGCCTGTCGCCGGCGCTGCTGTTCCTGCCGGTGTCGATCCTGCTCGCCGCCCTGTTCACGCTGGGCGCCGGCCTGCTGCTCTCGCCGCTGGCGGTCTTCTTCAGCGACGTCGTCGAGCTGGTCGGGGTCCTGCTGACCGTGCTCATGTACCTGACGCCCATCTTCTACCCCATGGAGATCCTCCCCGCGAAGATGCGCTGGGTGGTCCGCTTCAATCCCGTGCGCTCGATCCTGGAGGTCTTTCGCGATCCCATCCAGCAGGGCAAGGTGCCGCCGCTCGCCCACCTCGCGGTCTCCGCCGGCATCGCAGCCCTGGCCCTGGTCATCGGCGGGCTCGCCTTCCGCAAGAGCAGCGACCGGATACCGTTCTACGTTTGAGTTGTTATCGCCTGCAACGAGCTGGGACGGGGACCCCCCTCTTACGGCCGGGCCTGCCGGGCAGAGATCGCCACCCTAGGCCGGCCGGCGCTGCTCGTGCCGGCGCGCGCGCATGTCTGCCGGCTGGTCCAGGCCCATGCCGAATGTCGTTCCCC
>DATDGZ010000296.1:0-6130 GCA_036521795.1 Thermoanaerobaculia bacterium
GTAACCGATCAGCGTCAGGAACGCGGCGATGGTGGTGAGGTTGAACTCGAAACGCATGAGGATGAACAAGCCGAGGGTCACCAGCACGTCATGGATCGAGGCCATCACCGCGCCGATGCCAAAACGCAGCTCGAAGCGCACGCCGATGTAAAGCAGCATGCCGATCAGCGATGCCGCCACTGCCAGGAAGGCCTTGAACTGAAGCTCCTTGCCGATCTGCGGCCCGACGTTCTCGACCCCGAGCACCGCGTAGTCGCCGAGGATGGTGTGATCCTGAAGCACCGCGAGCGCCGCCGGGCTCAGGCCGGGCGTGCCGGCGACCGCCTTCCAGTCGTCGAAGAGACCGCTCTTGCGCCGCTGCTTGATCACGGCGTCGACCACCGCCGCGTAGTGGGCCGCCGGACCGCCGGGCTCGGCCGCGCCTGCCAGGGGCGTGGCAGCCGGGGCCTTCCCCACGTGATCGGGGTCGGCGGCGCCCAGCAGCTGCAGCAGGGCGTCGGCGCCGGTCTGGTTGAGGTCGAGCTTGCCGTTCGCTGCCTGGTTGAAGCGGCGGTTGAGAGCGCTCACCACGCGCTCGCGGCTCCCCTCCTCCGTGCCCTTGGCGACCGCGGTCTTGACGATGACCTCGTTCGCGCCCTCGTCGCCGAAGCGTTGGATCTCGGCATCGCCCAGTCCGGCCGTGGCGAGCAGCGAACGCAGCTGGTCGACCTGCACCAGGACCGGACGGTTCTGGGCGTCGCGCGGGATGCGGAAGCGCAGGGTCATCTGCGTGCCGCCGGCGAAGTCGATGCCGAGGTTGAAGCGGATGGTGAAGACGGAGAAGAAGAAGACCGCGATCAGGATGAACGAGATGATGATCCAGAACTTGCGGTACTTCATGAAGTCGATGTTGGTATCGCCCAGCAGCCGCATGCCGCGCTCCTTATGCTTCTTCTGCTCGTCCGTGCCGCGTTTCGAGTCGCCGTTCCAGGCGCGCTAGATCGACAGCGTCGCCACCTTGCGGCGCGACAGCACCAGGTCGAAGATCCAGCGGCTGACGAACACCGAGGTGTACAGCGAGGCCAGCAGGCCGATCCACAGGGTGACGGCGAAGCCCTTGATCGGTCCGGTGCCGAACTGGAACAGGAACATCGCCGAGATCAGCGTGGTCAGATGGGTGTCGATGATGGAGGTGAAGGCCCGCTCGAAGCCGTTGTCGATCGCCGAGCGCACCGTGCGCCCGGCGCGCAGCTCCTCGCGGATGCGCTCGAAGACCAGCACGTTGGCGTCGACCGCCATGCCGATGGTCAGGATGACGCCGGCGATGCCGGGCAGGGTGAGCGTGGAATGGAACAGCCCCATGCCGCCGAACAGCAGCAGCACGTTGAGCACCAGCGCGCTGATCGCGTTGACGCCGCTCAGCCGGTAGTACAGCAGCATGACCAGCACCACCAGCGCGCTGCCGACGACGCCGGCGCGCAGCCCCTCGCGGATCGAGTCACGGCCCAGCGACGGTCCCACCGTACGCTCCTCGAGGTAGGTGATGCTGGCCGGCAGCGCGCCCGAGCGCAGCACCGTGACGAGGTCGTCGACCTCCTGCTGAGTGAAGCTGCCCTCGATGACGCCGGAGTCGCTGATCTTCGATTTGATCACCGGCGCCGTGACGACCGTGCCGTCGAGGACGATCGCCAGGCCGGAGCCGATGTGCTCGCCGGTCAGCGTCGCGAAGGACTTGGCGCCGTCCGGCGTGAAGCTGAACCCGACGATCGGCTGACCGATGTTGCCTTGCTCCGGCTTGGCGGTGCGCAGGTCCCGCCCAGTCACCGTGCGGCGCTTCTCGACCGCGTAGAACAGCGGCGTGGGATTGCCGGCGTCCCGGGCGGTGTGCTGCGCGGGAAGGATCTCGGCGTCGTCCGGCACCCGGCCGCTGAAGTGCTGCAGGAGGTCCTCGCGGGGAACCCCTCCGCCGCCGGCCTTCGGATACACGGTGATCCGGAACTCGAGGAAGGCGGTGTTCTTGATCAGCTTGCGCACCCGGTCGAAATCGTCGACCCCCGGCAGCTGCACGACGATGCGGTCGCCGCCGGCGGCCTGGATGACCGGCTCGGTGACGCCGTAGGCGTCGATGCGGTTGCGGATGGTCTGCACCGCCTGGTTGACCGACTGGTCGCGCAGTGTCCTGACGTCGCCGGGGAGCATCTCGAAGATGACGCTGTCGCCCAGCTCGCGGGGCTTGAAGCGCGACAGGGCGCGCTTGGCCGCCTCGATCACCTGGGTCTTCGCCTCGGGTGTCAGGCCGGGAACCGCGATGCGGGTGTCGCCGGTGCGCTGCGGCTTGATCTCGAGCTTGCCCTGGGTGTCGTCCTTGACCTGCTGCGCCAGGCGCGCGATGTCGCCGTCGGTCTCGGCCCGCAGCGCGTCCTCGGTGTGGACCTGCAGCACGAGGTGCATGCCGCCGCGAAGGTCGAGACCGAGGTTGATCTTCTGTTGCGGCGGGGTGGCGGCGGCCACCGACGCCAGGATCGTGGCGAGGATCAGCAGTCCACGCCAGAGCAGGTTGCGCTTCACGGGTTACCGCCTTTCTCCGCGTCCGGCTCGAGGCCGGTGATCGCCGACTTCGCGACCCTCACCTTCACGTTATCTGCCACCTTCAGCACCACCATGGCGCCGGTGACCGCCGCGACCTCGCCGTAGAGGCCGCCGCTGGTGACGACGCGGTCTCCCTTCTTGAGGTTCTCGAGCAGCTGCTGGAGGGCCTTCTGGCGCTTGCGCGACGGCACGATCATCAGCACGTAGAACAGCGCGAAGATCAGGAACATCGGGGCGAACTGCAGCAGCGGGTTCTGGTTGGCCATGGGTCGTGTGGGGGCAGGCCGGTCGAGCCTGGTGGCCTGCGTCAGGGGCTCCTCTGCTCTTGGGGATCGTGGGGAAGCGGAGCGCAGGCGAGCCGCGCCGCCAGGTCCGCCAGCGCACCGAGGGCGATAGCTTGCCGGAGCTCGGCCATAAAGTCAAGGTAATAGCGGAGGTTGTGCAGGGTCGCGAGCACCGGGCCGGTGAGCTCGCCGGCGCGCACCAAGTGGTGGAGGAAGGCGCGCGACAGCCGCGAGCAGCAGGGGCAGCCGCAGCCCGCATCGACCGGCCGAGGATCGTCGCGGAAGCACGCGTGGCGGATCTTGAGCGTTCCCTCGCGGGTGAAGAGGACGCCGTGCCGGGCGTTGCGGGCGGGCAGCACGCAGTCGAAGAGGTCGATGCCGTGCATCGCCGCGTGCAGCATGTCGGCCGGATAGCCGACGCCCATCAGGTAGCGCGGCCGCTCGGGCGGCAGGGCGGCGGCCGTCCGCTCGACGACCGCCCGGCGCTCGGCAGGCGGCTCGCCGACGCTCACCCCGCCGATGGCGTAGCCGTCGAAGTCGAGCGCCGCCAGCTCGCGGGCGGCGCCCTCCCGCAGGTCGTGGAAGACGCCGCCCTGCACGATGCCGAAGAGACCCCCGCCGGAGTCGCCGCGCCAGGCAGCGCGCGCCCGCCGCGCCCAGCCCAGGGTGCGCTCCGAGGCTGCCGCGGCCTGCTCGCGGCTGACCGGCCAGGGCGGGCATTCGTCCAGCGTCATCGCGACGTCGACTCCCAGCCGTTCCTGCCACTCCACCACCGCCTCCGGGGTGAAGCGCCGGGACGAGCCGTCGAGGTGGCTGCGGAAGGTGACGCCGCCGTCGTCGACGGTGCGCAGGTGACCGAGGCTCCACACCTGGAAGCCGCCGCTGTCGGTGAGCAGCGGACCGGTCCAGCCGATGAAGCGGTGCAAGCCGCCCAGCCGCTCGATGGTGTCGATGCCCGGGCGCAGCGCCAGGTGGTAGAGGTTGGCGAGCAGGATGGAAGCCCCGGCGGCGGACAGCTCCTGGGGGGTCACTCCCTTGACGGTGCCCAGGGTGCCGACCGGCATGAACGCCGGCGTCTCGACCGCGCCGTGAGGGGTGGTGAGCAGCCCGCGGCGAGCCGCGTGTGCCGCGCCGCCCCATGCTGCTGCCGTCGCGCCGGACGTCGCCGGCAGGATCTCGAAGCTGAGCCGGCTGGCGCGAGCCACCGTCAGCGTCCCGTTCGGTTCATGCCCGGCATGAACCGAGCGGGAGGGCCACTCGTGCCTCGCCGCGAGGCACTAAGGCCGGCCCTGCGACTTGGCGTCCTTGCCGAGGTCGACGACGCGGGTCTCGACGCCAGGGGGCAGCTGCAGGGCGAAGCGGTCCGCGGGGAGCGGAGGATTCCACTGGAAATCCTTGAAGTCGTAGGTGGTGGTGTCGCCGTCTGCCTCCTGGTACTCGAGGTGGTTCGGGAAGAAGCGCTCGGAATCGATGAAGACGCTCATCGACTTGATGCGCTTCTTGATGCGCTCGTACCGGGGCAGCAGCTTCAGGCGGTAGGGATCACCCTTCTCCTTCGGGAGCATGAGCTGGACGGTGAAGTAGTCGAGCAGCGTGTCCATGCTGCCGGAGGCGCCGAGGAACTTGAAGACCTGGCTGGAATAGCGGCCGATCTTCAAGACCTCCGCGCGCTTCAGATCTCGATACCAGGTGGTCATCTGGCTGCCGAGGATCACCACCGTGATCGGAGTGGGGGCCTGGTAGTCCCAGCGCACTCGGTCGGGTGCGGCATAGGAGAAGGTGCCGGTCGAATCCTCCGGCGCCACGAGCATGGCGCTCACGCGGTGCTGGACGAAGCGGGCCTCGATGGTCCGGATCTGCTTCTGCTGCATCTTGACCCGGTCGAGCAGCGCCTGCAGGCGCTCCGCTCCCGACAGGCCCGGGGCCATCGGATCGGGGATCCGAGGCTGACGCACGGCCGCCGACGGCCGGGCCGCCACCGCGAGCAGCAGGAGAAGCAGCAGCAGGGGAGCTCGGACGAAGCCCTTCGGGAATCGTTGGTGTCGATGCCGTCTCATGGTGGCCTGGATCTCCGAGCGTACCGGAGGGAGGACCGCCGGATCTACCATCGTAGCCCTTCCCTGGCGTGACGCGCAAGGCAGGCTTGTCGCACGTGGTGAAACCCTGGCGCGGGAACAGCCTGAGAGGCGCCGGGAGCGCCAAAATCCACGCGGCGCCGCCGCGGTTGACAGCCCCCCGGTCGGATGCTAGCTTCAGCGCCCTCTGAACGGCCCCCTCTGGGTTCGCCGCCCGGGAGTCTGCGATGCCTGAGCTGAAGCTGGGAGTCAAGCGCGAGTGCTTCAATTGCGGGACGAAGTTCTACGACCTCGGCAAGGCAGAGGCGATCTGCCCGAAGTGCGGGGCCAATCAGAAGAACGCCGCGCACGCGGAGTCTCCGGCGGTCGCCCAGGCGTCGCGCCGCAAGCGCAAGGCGGAGATCGTCAAGCCGATCGAGGTCGAGGAGGAAGAGCCGATCGGGGCCGCCCCGGACGACGAGCTCGACGCCCCGGAGCTCGAGCCGGCCGAGGTCGAGGAAGCGGAAGAGGACATCGACGACGACGCATGACGGCTCCGCGATGCCCGCCGCTCCGTCGCCGTCGCGGCCGGTCGCGGTCATCGCGCTGGGACTCGGCGGCAACCTGGGCGGCCCCGGCGAGGTCGAGGCGACGCTGCGGCTGGCCCTCGAGCGGCTGCGCGAGAACCTCGGCGAGCTGAACGTCGCCTCGCTCTACCGTGGCCCGGCCGTCGCCCCCCGCGGCGGAGAGCCGCAGCCCGATTTCCTCAATACCGCCGCCGTCGGCCGCACCGCGCTGCAGCCGGAGGCGGTGCTGGCGATCGCCAAAGCGCTCGAGATGGCGGCCGGCCGCCGGCCTGGACCACGGTTCGGGCCGCGCCCGCTCGACGTCGATCTGCTGCTCTACGGCAACCTGCGCTCGGCAACGCCCGAGCTGACCCTCCCCCATCCACGCCTCGCCGAGCGACGCTTCGTCCTGGCGCCGCTCGCCGAGATTGCGCCGGACCTACAGATTCCCGCCTTCGGCGCCTCCCCGTTCGAGCTGCTGCGCCGTCTCTCGGCCGCGGCGCCACCGGTCGAGCGCCTGGCTTGGAGCAGCGCCGGCCACGCCAGCAACCCCGGCGACCATTCCGCGGCGCCGCGGCGTCGAGTCGCGGTCAAGGCCTAGCAGGAGGCCGGCGCACCACCCCGACGGTCGCCGATACCGCGATGCGCCCAGGCCGCC
>DATDGZ010000297.1:0-5604 GCA_036521795.1 Thermoanaerobaculia bacterium
GAGCGTACGGTGCGGTGCCGGCCACCGCCACCATCCGCCGCTCGTGGACCAGGAGGTCGCCGGCGGGGTCGAGGATGGCCGCCTTGACGCTGAGGCCGTCGGCCAGCAGGTGCGTGGGCTCCTCGTTGAGGCGGATGACGAAATCGACGTAGTTGTAGCCGGCCATGCGGGTCGTGATCGTCGTGGTGCCGTCGCCGGTCGCGATGTGACTCGGCAGCCGCTCGTAGCTCTGGAACGCCTGGGAGGCGTCCTTGTAGATGAAGCCGGCGATCGGCTGGAACGAGCCGGCGAGGTCCAGGTCGCCGATCCGCAGCAGCGGGTGGATCTCGAAGACATGCGGCGGGTTGGTGGTCTTGAAGGGTTGCAGGGGCTGGCCCTGGATCTGTTCGTCATCGCCGCCGTGCTCGCACCAGAGCCGCCAGACGCCGTGCACCTGCAGCGGCTGGCCGCCACGCTCGGCCTGGTGGATGAGGTCGACGGCGTCGAGCTCGAGGACCGCGTTCATCACCTCGGCCACCGCCGCCAGGCCGATCTCCGGTGCCCGCCCGGCGGCATGGAGGTCGCCGTCGCTGGCCGGCGGATTGGGCCGGGCATGCGCCTTGTCGACGGTGAAGGTGGCGTCGATGGTGGCGCGATCCTTGTACTTCTCGACGAACGCGTTCTGCAGGGTGATCTGAATCTCCGCCCTGGCCGCGGCGGGAAGCAGCAAGGCGGCCAGCAGGGCTGCGGCAGCCAGGCCGTAGAAGGAGGAGCGGCTTGCCGGCGGCGATGGCGGCGGCCATCCCCGCGGATCGATGCGGCGCGGGCGTGGCCCAAGGTCTCGCGATCTCGGCATGTCGAGCTCCTCCACCGCCGCCGGGGTTGCCGGCGGACTCTGTGCTGCGATCTTCGATGCCCCGCGCGAGATCCTATTATAGATCGCTGTAAGGCCGTTCCCTGCTGCGCCCGGGTCGTGGTTTAGTGACCTCGTAGGCCGCCGGCGAACCGGTGGCGGCGACCAAGGAGGGCATCGAAGAGAATACGACCGATCGTGCTATTATCGGCGCGAACTGCGGCGAGGATCGAGAAGCGGGAAACGCGATTCGTTCGAGAGAGGGAGGAGAACGATGTCCGTAGGGATCGAGCAGATTCAGCAGCTGGTGCGTGGCGAGCTGCCGCTGCCGCCGATCGCCCGGCTGATCGGTTTCGCGGTGACCGCGGTCGAGGCCGGCAGGGTGGTGGTGGAGCTGGCAGCCGACGAGCGCCATGCCAACCCGATGGGCACGCTGCATGGCGGCGTGCTCTGCGACATCGCCGACGCCGCCATGGGCATGGCCTACGCATCCCGCCTCGAGGCCGGCGAGTCGTTCACCACCCTCGAGCTGAAGATCAACTTCCTCAAGCCCGTGTGGCGCGCCCGCCTGCGGGCCGTCGGCACGGTGGTCAAGATGGGACGCACCGTCGGCCTCGTCGAGTGCGAGATCTTCGACGAGAAGCCTGCCCTGGTCGCCAAGGTCTCGAGCACCTGCATGACCCTGCGCGGCGAGGCCGCCACGGGCCGGTAGGCAGCGCCCAGGCCTGCCGTGGTGAGCCCTGTGACCGAACGACCGCTCGACGCCGTGGTGGTGGGGGCCGGCATCTCCGGCCTGGCGGCGGCTTTCCGGTTGGTGCGGGCGGGCATGCGGGTGGCGGTGCTCGAGGCGTCGCCGCGGCCGGGAGGCGCGCTGGTCACCCACGAGGCGGCCGGATTCCGCTTCGAGCTCGGGCCGAACACGGTGCTCGAGAGAGATCCGAGCCTGCCGGCGCTGATCCGCGACTGCGGCCTGGAGGGCGAGCGCCTGGTCGCGGCGCCGGCGGCCCGCCGCCGCTGGGTCTGGCATGACAGTAGGCTGCGCGCGCTGCCCTCGGGCCCCCTGGCGTTCCTGCTCAGCCCGCTGTTCCCGCCGGCCGCCAAGCTGCGCCTGCTGCGCGAGCCCTTTCTGCGGGCGCCGCGGGCGCCGCGGGTGCCGCCGGCGCCGCCGGGCCTGCAGGACGATGACGCGGCCGAGGAGACGATCGCCGCTTTCGTGCGCCGCCGGCTGGGAGAGGCGTTCCTCGAGCGGGCGGTGGGACCTTTCGTCTCGGGGGTCTACGCCGGCGATCCCGAGCGGCTGGCGGTGCGCTGGGCGATGCCCAGGATCGCGGCATTGGAGGCAACGCACGGTAGCCTGGTCCGCGGCATGCTCGCCCGCAGCGCGGCCCTCGCCCGCCTCCGCGTCGGCCCCAAGGAGGGGGGCTCCCCCGGGACGACGCCGCGGGGCGCCATGGTCTCGCTGCGCGGCGGTCTCGAGGAGCTGCCGCGGCGGCTGGCGCGCGAGATCGGCGACGTGCGTTGCGGTGTCGCCTGCCGGGCGGTACGGCACGACGGCCGGGGCTTCGTGGTCGAGCATGCGGGAGGCACCGTCGGCGCGCGCCACGTGCTGCTGGCGGTCCCCGCCGAGGCGGCGGCGGCGCTCCTCGACGAGGCCACCGCCGGGCGGAGCCGCCTGCTGGCCCAGCTACCCTATGCCGCGGTGGCGGTGGTGGCAGCCGGCTACCGCCGGCAGGACGTGGCGCATCCGCTCGACGGCTTCGGCTTCCTGCGCGCCACGGGCGCCGGCGGCGCCGGCCTGCGCGTGCTCGGTTGCCTGTTCACGTCGAGCCTTTTCCCCGGGCGCGCACCGAAGGGGTGCGTGGCGCTCGCCACCTTCCTCGGCGGCCGCACCGACCCGGAGGCCGCGGCCTGGAGCGACGAGCGGCTCGGGGCGGCCGTCCAGGAAGACCTCGGCCGCGCCCTGGGCGTGCGCGGCGAGCCGCTGGCGAGAGCGGTGCGCCGCTGGCCGCGCGCCATCCCGCAGTACGAGCGCCGGCACGGGCGCTTCGTCGCCCTGCAGTCCGAGCTCGAGCGCGAGCTGCCGGGCCTCCACCTCGCGGGCAACTACCTGCACGGCATCTCGGTGCCCGACTGCGTCCGCAACGCCACCGCCCTGGCCGAGCGGATTGCCGCCGGCGGTTCCCCACCGTCGCCCTAGGCGCGCGCGCCGGCGACCGGCTCCGCTTCCGGGACGGCCGGCGCGGCCTGCAACCAGGGTGCGGCGAGCATCAGGCCGAGGTCGAGCTCCGGGTAGACCGGATGGCGCCCGAGCAGGTCGCCGACCCGGGCCCGCGCCTGCTCGGCGGCGGCCGGGTCGAGGGTGTAGCGGGCCAGGCTGCGCTCGCCGGCCTTGGCGCCGGCCGCGATCACCTCGGGCGCGGTGTGGCCGAGGACGAGACGCATGATGGCGGCGATCTCGCGCATCTCGGCGGCACCCATGCCGAGGGTGGTGGCGGCCGGCGTGCCGAGGCGCAGCCCGCTGGTGTACCAGGGGCCGTTGGGGTCGAAGGGGAGGGAGTTGCGGTTGAGCGTCAGCCGGCACTCGCGCAGCGCCGACTCCGCCTGCCGGCCGGTGAGGCCGAGGCGGCTCACGTCGACCAGCACCAGGTGGTTCTCGGTGCCGCCGGTGACCACCCCCAGCCCTTCGGAGGCCAGCGCCGCCGCCAGCTCGCACGCGTTGTCGACGACGCGCTGCGCGTAGCGCTGGAAGTCCGGCCGCAGCGCCTCGCGCAGCGCCACCGCCTTGGCCGCCATGGCATGCGGGAGAGGTCCGCCGAGCACGGTCGGGCAGCCCTTGTCGACCCACTCGGCGAGCTCCTGCTTGCACAGCACCAGGCCGCCGCGCGGACCGCGCAGGGTCTTGTGGGTGGTGGTGGTGACGATGTGCGCGAACGGCACCGGATCGTAGTTGCCGCGGAAGACCTTGCCGGCCACCAGGCCGGCGAAGTGCGCCATGTCGACCATCAGCACCGCGCCCACCTCGTCCGCCAGCTCGCGCATGCGGGCGAAATCGATCTTGCGCGGGTAGGCGCTGTAGCCGGCGAGCAGGATGAGCGGCCGCACCTCGTGCACCCGGGCGCGCACCTGGTCCATGTCGAGCAGGCCGCTGCCGCGGTCGACGCTGTAGCCGTGGGCGTCGAAGAGCATGCTCGAGACGTTGTAGCGGTAGCCGTGGGTGAGATGGCCGCCGGAGTAGTAGTCCATCGCCAGCAGCCGCTGGCCGGTGTAGGCGGCGCGGATGCGCTGCCAGTCGGCGGCGGCGATCTTGACCAGGTTCTTCTCGCCCAGCTCGTCGACCAGCGGCCGCTCGACGCGCGCCGACAGCACGCTCAGGAAGGCCACCAGGTTGGCGTCGGCCCCCGAGTGCGGCTGGACGTAGGCATGCTCGGCGCCGAACAGCTCGCGGGCGAGCGCCGCCGCTTCGCTCTCGATGACGTCGACGTTGTCGCAGCCGGCGTAGAAACGATGCCCGGGATAGCCCTCGGCGTACTTGTCGGTGAGCAGGTTGCCGTGGGCCAGCTGGACGGCGAGCGAGCTGAAGTTCTCGCTGGCGATGAGCTTGAGGTTGTGGCGCTGGTCGGCGAGCTCGCGCACGATGGCGCTGGCGATGCCGGGCGAGCCGCCGGCGACCGTGTCGAGCGCGGCATAGTAGGCGGCGGCCGCCGCGACAGCCGCGGGGCGCCCGCCGCGCTCGCCAAGCTCGCGCCCGTCGTGACCGTCACGGCCCGAGGTAGCTTCGCGACGTTCGCCGGCCAGGCCGTCGAGGTACCGCTGCAGCAGGCCGTGCGCGCCGGCCGGGTTCTCACTCATCGGCAGCCACCCCTCCTCGGCGCGTAGAATACACGCTCCCGTGGCGCGCGGCTTGCTACGAGGACAGTTTCACCATGCGCGCAACCACATCTCTGCTGGCGGTAGTGGCGGCAGTGCTGGCGACCGTTCTCTCGCTGGGGACAGCCGCGTCCTTGCGGGCGGACGACACCCGGGCCCGCCTCGCCGCTCTCGATCCCAAGTACCGCGACTGGCTCGAGGAAGTCGACCTGCTGATCGGCAAGGACGAGCGCCGCCAGTTCCTGGCGCTGACCAGGGACTACCAGCGCGACGGCTTCATCCACCGCTTCTGGGAGGCGCGGAACCCGGTCCCCGGCAGCGCCCGCAACGCCTTCAAGGCGCAGTGGGAGGGGCGAGTCGCCGCCATCCGCGCCGAGTACGGCAACATCACGGAGGACCGGGCCCGGATGCGGCTGCTGCACGGCGAGCCTGGCGGCGAGTCCGAGGACGTGATCAAGACCGACTGCGGCATGGCCCTGTGGCCGCTCGAGATCTGGCACTACCCGGGCGGCGAGCGCCTGCCCAGGAACCTCTACCTGGTCTTCTACGCGCGCGGCGGCGGCGGCTACCGGCTCTGGCGGCAGGCGGACGGCCTGGGGGCGCTCATCGCGAGCCTTACCAAGATCGATCCGGTCGACCTTGGCGGGACCCTGAAGTCGGGCCCACCCACCCACACCCCCGATGAGAACCTCTACTACTTCGAGGCCTGGACGCGGAACAGCTGCGGCGGCCTGGCGCGCTTCGTGCTCGCCGCGGTCGAGGGCACCGACCGCCAGGACATGGGCAGCCTCCTCGACCAGGTCTTCGCGCCGCCGCCGCCGAAGGACGTCGAGTGGCTGGCGAGCTTCCGCGGCGTCTCGACGGACCTGCCCGCCGGCGCGGCGCCGCGGCCGGGGCGGCGCGAG
>DATDGZ010000298.1:0-3771 GCA_036521795.1 Thermoanaerobaculia bacterium
GTCCTCCATGGCGCCGGCCAGCCGTGACAGCCGCGGAAATCCGAACATCGCCGCCGAGCCGCGCAGCCGGTGCGTCAGGAGCTTGAGCCGGCCGGCGGCGTCGGGCGCCGGCTCGGCCAGCGTGGCGGCGATCGCGGCCACCGCCCGCTCCGCCTCCACGAGGAAGCTGCCCAGCAGATCGCCGGCGACCCGGTCCACCGGTTCCCGGCTCTCCTCCGGCCTGTCCACCGCGATGCGTTCTCCGGGCACGACCGGCGCGGGATCAGCCGAGCCGGAAACGTGCCAGCCTCTCGGTCAGCTCGCGGGCCAGCCGGCCGAGGCGGTCGGCGATGCCGCGGCCCTCGGCCACCGAGCGCGCGGTGGTGTCCGCGGTCGTGGAGATGGAGACGACGCCCTGCGCCACCCGCTCGACGCCGGCGACCTGCACCTGGGCGGCCGCGGAGATCTGCTGTGCCAGCTCGGCCGAGACCTGCGACAGGTTGGAGATCTCGCCGAGGCGCTCGCGTGCCTGCTGCGCCACCTGGAAGCCGGTTTCCACCTCGCGGGTGCCGGTCTCCATCGCCGCGACCGCTTCCTGGATGTCGGACTGCACGCGCTTGATCAGCGCCGCGATGCGCTGCGCCGCCCGCGACGAGCTCTCGGCCAGCCGCCGCACCTCGTCCGCCACCACCGCGAACCGCGCCCCTTCCTCGCCGGCGCCCGCCGCTTCGATGGCGGCGTTCAAGGCCAGCAGGTTGGTCTGCGAGGCGATGCCGGTGATGGTGTCGACGATCTCCGAGATCTCCAGCGAGCGGTCGCCCAGTCCCTTGATGCGGCGCGAGATCCCCTGCACCTCGGAGCGGATGCGCTGCATGCCGCCGAGCGTGTCGACCACGGCGGAGCGCCCCTGGTCGGCGGCGGTGAGGGTCTGGCGGGCAGCCCCGGCCGATGCCTCGGCGGTCCGCGACACCTCCCGCACCGATTGGGTCACCTCCGCCACCTCGGCGCCGACCCGCCGCGCGTCCTCGCTCTGGGCCTGGGTGCCGGCGACCATCTGGTCGGCCGCCTCGATCATCTCGCGCGATGCGCCGGTCACCGTGTCGGCCGCCTGCCGCACGCCGGCCAGGATCTCGGCGATCTCCTCGACCATGACGTTGATCGAATCCACCGCCGAGCCGAGCACGTCGGCGGTCACCTCGCCGCGCCGCGTCAGGTCGCCCTGGGCGATCTCGGTGGTGACCCTCAGGAACCGGCTGATGTTGCCCTGCAGCTGCTCGCGCTCGCGGCGCTCGCGGTCGCGGTCCGCCTCGGTGACCACCTGCCGGCGCAGCCGGACGACCGCTTCGTTGAAGGTGCCGGCGAGGACGCCGATCTCGTCGCTCGAGGCGACCGGCGCCAGCCGGGTGAGGTCGCCTTCGCCGACCCGCCGGGCGGTCTCGGCCAGCGCCTCGATCGGCCGCACCAGCCGCCGCACCAGGACCCAGCCGACCGCGAAGGCGGCGACCGCCAGCACCACCAACAGCGCCACCAGCGACGACGCCGAGCGCAGCGCCGCGGCGTCGATCAGATCGAGGTCCATCCCCACTCGCACGGTGCCGAGCTGGCCCGCGAGCACCGGGACGCCGACGTCGAGGATGGAGCGTGGCCTGCCGGTCGCCGGGTCGGCGATGATGATCTGCTTCGCCTGGCTGGCGCGCTCGCCCGGCACCTCGTTCTGGTCGATCAGCCCGGTGGGCATGAACGGCGCGAAAGTGTGGGCGATGATCTCTTTCTGCGGGCTGTAGACCAGCACGTAGGCGACGCCCTCGATATCCGCGAACTGGTCCACCAGGGATTGAATGGTCGAAGCGTCGCGGTTCAGGATCAGGTCGACGCCGGAGTTGGCCAGGCTGCGGGCGATCGCCTCGCCCTTGGACTGGAACTCGCCGCGGATCTGGCGGCGCAAGGTCAGCGTCATGACCAGCGCCGCCACCACCGTGATCGTCAGCAGCAGCACGCCGAGGAAGAGCAGGATCTTGGCGGTGAGCCCCAGGCCGCGGACCGTGCGGGCTGGCTGCGACGGCTCGGCGGCGGCGCCAGCCAGCGGCACGCCGTGCAGATCGGCGGCCGGCGGGCGCTGCGGGAGCTCCTCGTAGGCGCGATCCGGAGGCGCCGCCGGCGCCGGATGGTCCGTGGTCTCGGGGATCTCGGGCAGGCCGGCCGGCTCAGGCATGGATCACCGCGCTCCAGTCGTCGACGGGCACCCAGGCGTCGCCTGCGAGCCGCGTGAAGTAGACCTCGTCGAGCCCCTGGTGGCGGTCCGGTCCGAAGGCGAGCGGAGCGCCGATGCCCAGGTCGAGCTGGCCGATCGATTCGAGCGCCGCCTTGAAGCTCCGCCGGCTCGGTGCGGATCCCGCGCGGCGCAGCCCCTCGACGATCACCCGCGCGTTGATGAAGCCCTCGAAGCTGATGAAGCTGTAAGGCTCGACGCGGTACTCGAGATCGCGGAGCGGCGCCGGCACCTCGGGCTGCCACCTGTCCATGAGGCTGCGGTACAGGCGCACGCCGGGCAGCGGGTTGTCCGGCGCGTAGCTCGGCACCACCTGCGAGTTGACCAGGCGCGCGGTGTAGTCGCGCCCGGTCCGGCGCCCGTGCTCGAGCAGCAGCCGGCTCATCGACTCGCTGCCGACGAACGAGACGTTGCTGATCGGCACCGTCCAGCCCAGGTCGCGCGCCGTGCGGACGAAGGCGCCGCAAGCCTGGTAGGCGCCGGTGCAGAGCACCGCCTCGACGCCGGCGTCGCGCAGGTGCTTGGCCGCCACGCTCATGTCGGCGTCGAAGGCGGCGCCGCGGCGGTAGGTGGCCTCGGCGGCGATGCGCGCGCCGTGCCGCGCCAGGCCGCGCGCCACGCCGTCGGTGCCGCTACGGCCGTAGGCGTCGATCTGGTAGAAGACGCCGAAGCGGCGGACGCCGGCGGTCCACAGCCGCTCGACCAGCGCCATCATCTCCTGGCGGTAGGAGGCGCGGACGTTGAACACCTGCGAAGCATAGGGAGGCTCGCGCTGCGGCTGGGCGCCGGTCAGGTCGCCGACCAGCAGCAGGTCGTCCCCGGCGTAGCGCTTGATCACCGGCAGGGCGCGGGTGAGGGTCGGCGTGCCGACGTAGTTGGACAGGCAGAAGACCCGGTCCTTCTCGACCAGCTGGATGGTGTTGCGGATGGTCGGGATCGGATCGTAATGGTCGTCGAGCGCCACCACCTCGATGCGCCGGCCGGCGATGCCGCCCCGGGCGTTGACCTCCTGGTAGTAGGCCTGGCTGCCCCGGTAGTACTCGGTGCCGAGGCCGGCATTGGTGCCCTGGAAGGCGGCGCTCATGCCGATGCGGATCACGCCGCCGGCCACCCCTGGCGAGGCGTCCAGGACGGCGGTCCCCGGCGCGGCGGCGGCCACCGGAGAAGAGCCGGCCGCTGCAGAAGAGCCGGCCGCCGTTGCACGCGTGGCGCCGCCGGAGGCTGGTGGGGATGGGGCCGGCGCGGCCGCGGCCGCCGCCAGCGACGCCCTGCCGCGAGCGCCCAGCAGCAGGCCGCTCGCCGCCGTTCCCAGGACCTTGAGGAAATCACGCCTCTTCATGGCTCTCCATCTCTGGCTCTACGCGAAGGTCCGCCCGGTCACGGATCGCCTGGTGGCTGATCGCCCGGTCATCCGCTCGCCGGGTCACCGCGGCTGCTCCGCGCGCGCTCCGCGGTGCGGGTGCGCGCCGGGCCGCAGGCCTGCGAGGATGGCGGCGACGTCGAGGACGGCCACCTCCTCACCC
>DATDGZ010000299.1:0-8329 GCA_036521795.1 Thermoanaerobaculia bacterium
CCGGCGGGCGGAGGCGCAGGATCCGCGAGCGCGGCGGTCCCACTGCCGATCTCCTCCGCCGTGCTCGCCCTGGCGGCGCTGGCCCGCCCCGAGGGCCTGCTGCTGCTGGCCCTCGCCTTCGTCGACCGCTGCCTGCGGTTCGACCGCGACCTCTCGGCGAGCGGCGCCGCTGCCGATGACCCGGCACCGCTGCGGTGGCGCCCCCCGCCCTTCGCGCGCCTCGCCGCCGGCAGCCTGCTGGCGGGCTGCGTGCTCGCCGGACCGCTGCTGTTCTACCGCATCGCCGGCGGCTCCTTCCTGCCCACCACCTACGGGGCCAAGGGCGGCGAGCTGCGGCGCTGGCTGCCGGATCTGCAATATGTCTATGGCGTGATCGAGATCCTGTTCCGCCAGCAACCGTACATGACCCTGCTCTGCTGCGGCGGGTTGGCGGCGCTCGTGGGGCGCCTCGGCACGCGCCGCGACCGCGGGCTGCTGCCGGGGCTCTGGCTGGTGGCGTTGCCCCGGGCCTATTCCACCCTGAGCCCGCCCGGCAGGATGATGGCCGGCAACTTCGGCCGCTTTTTCTTCCCGCTCTTCCCGGTGGTGGCGGTGCTGGGCGCGGTCGCCCTCGAGGGCGCCGCCGCCGCGTTGGGCGCGGGAGTCTTGGCCGGCAAGGCACGGCTGCCGGCCGGCCTGGCGCTGGTGGCGCTGCTGCTGTGGCCGACGGCGTCCAGCCTGCTGCAGTGCGCCGGTCTCTACGCCCACAACCTGGCGGACGTCGCGTCGAGCGACGTGCGCGCGGCGCGCTGGCTGGCGCCGCGCCTGCCCGCCGGCGCGGTGCTGGCGGTCAACGACATCGGCGCCTTCAAGTACCTGCTCCCCAACCGCATCGTCGACCTCGCCGGCATCGCCAACCCGGAGCTGCGCCTGGAGGTGCAGCGGCAGGTGGCGCGCGGCGTCCCCTGGGAGCGGGCAATGGCCGCCGCGGTCGCCGCCCGCCGGCCCGACTTCGTGGCCATCTTCCCGGCCTGGCTGCCGCATCTCGCCGGCGATCTCGGGTTGCGGCCGGTGCTGCGCGTGCGGCTGGCCGACAACCGCACCATGGGCAGCAGCGAGCTGGTCGTCTACAGCACGCCCTGGACGCGGTACACGCTGCGCCGGCTGCCGGGAGATCCAGGATAGCGGTGCCGGCGACCGTCCGCTCGCTCGGCCACGTTGAGGGTCAGGCCGAGAGCCACGTTGAGGGTCAGGTCGAGGGCCACGTTGAGGGTCCTGTCGAGGGCCATGGCAGGTAAGCCTCCGGGTGTTGGCGGCGTTGGCGGCGTGCTGGTGCGCGCGGCGATCGTCCTGGCCATCACCGCCGGGCTGCTGGCGGCGGCCGAGGGCGCGGCGCGGCTCTGGCTGCGCCTGCGCACCGGCGCCTGGCCGCACACCGCCGCCACCGCCGTCCGCGCGCAGCAGGACGAGGCGCTGCGTCTCTACCGCCGCCATCCGTTCCTGAACACCGCGCCGCGCGAGGGCGTACACGTGCATGCCTTCGGCAAGCAGGCGGGCTTCAACACGCTCGGCTACCGCTCGCCCGAGCGGCCGCTCGCCCGGCCGGCCGGCGTGCTGCGGATCCTGTGCGCCGGCGGCTCGACCACCTTCGACCTGCTGGCGGCGAGCGACGATCGCACCTGGCCCTGGCGCCTCGAGGACCAGCTGCGCCGGCGCCGGCCGCGGATCGAGGTCTGGAACGCCGGCTTCCCGGGATGGACGTCGCTCGAGAGCCTGATCTCGCTCGCGCTGCGCGACGTCGATCTCGGGCCGGGACTGGTGGTCGTCTACGAGGGCGACAACGACCTGCAACCGGGCGGCTACCGGCCTTTCGATCGCGAGTACGAGCATGGCCATGCCGAGCTCGCGCTGCGAGCGCTCGGCTTCGACCGCCCGCCGCTGCCATGGCGGTCGCGCAGCGTCCTGCTCGAGCGCCTGGCGGCGGCCTGGTCGAGGCCGGGCGACCCGTGGGCGAGCCTCGATCCGCGCCAGCCGCGGCACTCGCGCCTGGCGCCGGGCGCGACCGCGACCTTCGACCGCAACCTGCGCTCGCTCGCCGCCGTCGCCCGCGCCCACGGCGCGCGGGTGGCGCTGGTCACCCAGACCATCCGCATCCGCCGCCGGCAGCGGGCGGACGATCTCCAGTACCTGGCCCAGTGGCTGCCCGGCCTGGCGCCGGAAGCGGCGCCGGGCGAGCTCGAGCGGCTCAACGACGTGCTGCGCGCCCGGCGCGCCGACGAAGGCGTGCAGCTGGTGGACGCCGCGGCGGGGATCGGCTGGCAGGACGAGGATTTCGCCGATCCGCTCCACTTCTCCGACCGCGGCAGCGAGCGCTTCGCCGGCTTCCTCGCCGCCGCGCTGGCGCTGCCCGCCGGACCGCCGTGACGCGTGACGCGCGACAGTCACCCGCCGCCGCAGAGCATGCGGGTACAATACCCCCGCCCACCCGCCAGCCAAGGCGCGTTCTCCGGACCGCTGGAGAGCGCCGGCCGCGTGGGCGGGGAGGCCGCGGCTCCGCCTGTCGCCAGTCGCGGCACCCCAGCTGGGAGGCCCGTGACCACGACCCTGCAGGTCCCTTATCTCGATCTCGGCCGCGCCCGGCGCCGGATCGCCGCGCCGCTCGAGCAGCGCTGGCAGCGCATCCTCGAGGCGAGCGCCTTCGTCCTCGGTCCGGAGGTGCGAGACTTCGAGCGCCAGTTCGCCGGCTTTCTCGGGGTCGAGGCCTGCGTGGGCGTCGCCAACGGCACCGACGCGCTGGTCCTCGCCCTGCGCGCTCTCGGCGTCGGCGTCGGCGCCGGCACCGGCGACGAGGTGATCGTCCCCGCCTTCAGCTTCTTCGCCACCGCCGAGGCCGTGCTCCTCGCCGGCGGCGTGCCGGTCTTCTGCGACATCGACGCCGCCACCTTCAACCTCGACCCTGCCGACGCCGCTTCACGCATCACCGCGCGCACGCGGGGCATCATCGGCGTCCACCTGTATGGCCGCCCCTTCGACGTCGACGGCGTGCTGCGGCTGTGCGACCGTCACGGGCTGTGGCTGGTCGAGGATGCGGCGCAGGCGCACGGCGCGCTCTACGCCGGGCGCCGGGTCGGCGGCCTCGGGCGGCTGGCCACCTGGAGCTTCTACCCCACCAAGAACCTGGGCTGCTACGGTGACGGCGGCGCGGTGACCGGCAACGATCGCGCGCTGGTGGAGCGGGTGCGGCGGCTCGCCAACCACGGCCAGGACTCGCGCTATCACCACGTCGAGGTGGGATGGAACAGCCGGCTCGACAGCCTGCAGGCCGCGGTGCTGAACTGCCGCCTGCCGCTGCTCGAGGCCGACAACGCGCGGCGGCGCGAGCTGGCGTGCCGCTATGCCGGCGGCCTGGCCGGCGCCGGCGACCTGGCGCTCCCGCCGGCCGACCCGCCGGGAAGCCTGTCGATCTACCATCAGCTGACGGTGCGCACCGCTCACCGCGACGCCCTGATGCGCCACCTGGCCGGCCACGGCATCGCGAGCTCGATCCACTACCCGTCGCCGCTGCACCGGCAGCCGGCCCTCGCGGGCACGGCGGCCGCCCCAGCTAGCGGCGGCGACGACCTGCCGGTGGCCACGGCCGCCGCGGCCCAGGTGCTCTGCTTGCCGATGTTCCCCGAGCTGACCGACGAGGAGGTGGCGGCGGTCTGCGAAGCGGTGCGGGGTTTCTTCGCCTGAACGGCAAGCTCGCAAAGCTCGTAGAATGGGTATCGTAGGCGTTTCGCGCCGACCGGCCGCCGGCAGATCCGGCCGACCGATCCTCCGGAGGGACCACCACCCGTGAAGAAACCACGCGTCGCCGTGCTCAAGACCAGGCCCGAGAGCGTCCTCGAGGACGTCGGGCGGACCATGGAGATGGCCGACGCGCGCGATCACCTCGCCCAGGGCGCCACCACCATTCTCAAGGACAACATCTCCTGGCACTTCCCGTTCCCGGGCGCCAACACCACCCCCTGGCAGCTGGAAGGGACCGTCCAAGAGCTGCGCCGGCTCGGGCTGGGCGACCAGGTCTGCGTGCAGAACAACACCGTGGTCACCGACCCCAAGAAGGGGGAACGCCTCAACCGCTACCTGCCCGTGCTCGAGAGATACGGCGTGCCGGTGCGCTACAACTGCTTCCCCGACGACCTGAAGTGGATCCGCTACGAGCCGCGCGGCCGCATGCTGGCGCTGCCGCGCATCTATCCCGATGGGATCACCATCCCGGAATTCTTCATCGGCAAGAACATCGTCCACCTGCCGACGGTCAAGTGCCACATCTACACCACCACCACCGGCGCGATGAAGAACGCTTTCGGCGGCCTGCTCAACACCCGGCGGCACTACACCCACTCGTGGATCCACGAGACGCTGGTCGATCTCCTCACCATCCAGAAAGAGATCCACAGCGGCATCTTCGCGGTCATGGACGGCACCACCTGCGGCAACGGTCCCGGGCCGCGGACCATGATCCCGGTGGAGAAGGACCTGCTGCTCGCCTCCGGCGACCAGGTGGCGATCGACGCGGTGGCGGCCAAGCTGATGGGCTTCGATCCGATGTCGATCAAGTACATCCGGCTGGCCCACGAGGCGGGGCTGGGAGTGGGCGATCCGCGCGACATCGAGGTGGTGGGTGAAGACGTGTCCGGCATGAACTTCCACTTTACGGTCGGCGACAACGCGGTCTCCCGCTTCGGCAACCTGGTCTGGTTCGGGCCGCTGCACGGCCTGCAGAAGCTGCTGTTCCGCACGCCGCTGGTCTACTTCTTCGTCTTCGGATCGTCCTTCTACCACGACTTCGCCTGGTATCCGACCATCGGCAAGCGGCGCATCGAGCGTTACCGGAAGACCAGCAAGTGGATGCGCCTCTTCGAGCAGTACCCGGAAGCGGCGGAGCTCGATCCGCGAGCGGCGGCGGCCTGAGCCTGCCCGAGCCGGCCGCCGCGCCGGCGGGGCACGCGCCGGCGGCCACGCCGGTGGTCGCAGAGCCGGCGGGCGCGACGAGCGCGCCGCCGCCGGAGCCGGACGGCTCGCGAGCCATGCCGACTGCCACAGAGCCGCGGCGGCCCGAAGCCGCGCTCTACCACCTGGGGCGCCGGCTGCTGCCGGTGTTCGCTCTCGGCGTGCTGGTGCTGGCCGGGCTGCTCGGCCTCGCCGATCCGCGGCATTTCCTGGCGCAGCTGCGCCGCTTCGACTTCGCGCTGCTGGCGCCGATCCTGGCGCTGTCGCTGCTCAATTACTCGCTGCGCTTCGTGCGCTGGGAGATCTACCTGCGCGCCCTCGGCACGCGCCTGCCCCTCGGCCGCAGCTGCGGCGTCTTCCTCACCGGGTTCCTGCTGTCGGTGACCCCGGGCAAGGCCGGCGAGCTGGGCAAGGCCTGGCTGGTGCGCGAGCTCGGCGGCGGTCCCGCGTTGCGCGTCGCCCCGGCCGTGCTGGCGGAGCGCGTCACCGACGTCCTGGGGGTGGCGGCGCTGCTGGCGGTCGGCGCGCTCCCCTTCCCGGGCGGCCGCTGGTGGGCGGCGACGGGACTGGCCGCGGTGGCGCTCGGCGCCGCGGTCTTCACCCGGGAGCGCTGGGCGGCCTGGCTCTTCGGCAGGCTGGAGCGGCTGCCGTTCGTCGGCGCGCGAGCCGGCGTGCTCGCCACGATCTACCAGGGACTCCGCAGCCTGCTGTCTCCGGGCCTGCTGACGATGGGCCTGCTGGTGTCGACCCTGGCGTGGGGAGCGGAGGGCGCCGGCTTCGTCGTCGCGGTGCGCGCCTACGCGCCGCACACCGCCTTCCTCGCCGGTCTCTTCGACTACACGGCCTCGACCGTCCTGGGGTCCGCCTCGATGCTGCCCGGCGGCCTCGGCGCCGCCGACGGCGCGCTCACCGCGCTGCTCAGGGCGCAGGGCCTCGACACCGCCCGCGCCACCCTGATCACCTTCATCATCCGCGGCGCCACCCTCTGGTTCGCCGTGCTGCTCGGCCTGCTGGCGCTGCCGGTGGTGGCCCACTGGCTGGCGACGAGCCGGTCGCGGCGGCGGCAGGCCGCCGGGTCCGGCTGAGGACCGGGCGAATCGCCGCGCCGCCGCCGGAGGACGGCTCCTCTCCAACCAGGCCGGGCGCCGGCCGCGTGCTGCCGATCGCGGTGATCCTCGGGATCGCCCTGGCGCTGCGCCTCGCGCACTGGGCGGCGGTGCGGCGGGCGCCCTTCATCGGCGCGCCGGTGATGGACAGCTGGCAGTACGACCGCTGGGCCCGAGAGATCGCCGGCGGCGATTGGCTGGGGCACGGCCGCGGCGTCTTCTTCCAGGCACCGCTCTACCCCTACCTTCTTGCCATCCTCTACAAGGCCGTCGGACCTCGCCTCGACGCCGCCTATCTCGCCCAGATCGGCCTGGCGGTGGCGGGCTGCTACGCCCTCTATCGCGCCGGCCGGGCGATGGCCGGCGAGCAGGCAGGCCTGGCCGCGGCGGCGCTCGCGGCGGTGTACGGCCCGTTCCTCTTCTACGACGTCCAACTGCTCAAGGAATCGCTCGCCGTCACCGCCGTCTGTTTCCTGCTGTGGGCCATGGCCTGGGCGGCGGCGGGCGCTGGGCTGGAATCGGCGGCCGGCGGCCACGAACCGGAAGCTGCGGCCGCCGCCTCGCAGACGACCGCCGCCTCGCAGACGACCGCCGCCTCGCAGACGTCCGCCGCCTCGGACGTGACGACTGCGGTCTCGGAAGCGGCGACCGCTCCCTCGGAGGCGGCCACCGGAGCCCGTCGAGGAGCCGCCGGGCGGTGGCTCCTGGCCGGCTTCCTGCTCGGCATCCTGGCCCTGCTGCGGGAGAACGCGCTGGTGGTCGTGCCGTTCCTGCTGCCGCTGGCGTGGAGTGGCGGCCAGCTCGGAGTGGGTGCAGGGCCTGGCCGTCGAGGCGCTTCTGCCGGCCGCGCCGCCCTGGCCCGCCGCGCCGGCTGCGCCGCCGCGTTCCTCGCCGGCGTGGCGCTGGCGCTGGCGCCGGTGGCGCTGCGCAACGGGCTGGTGGGCGGAGACTTCCTCCCCACGACCTCTCAGGGCGGCGTCAACTTCTTCATCGGCAACAATTCGCGAGCGGACGGGACGTACCGGCCGATCGTGCCCGGCAAGCAGATCCCCGAGCTCGAGCAGCGGGAGCCGGCGAGGATCGCCGAGCAGGTCCTGGGCCGGCCGGTGACTCCGGCAGGAGTGTCGCGCTTCTGGCTACATCACGCGCTCGCCTGGGCGCGCTCGCACCCCGGCGACTTCCTGCGCCTGACGCTGCGCAAGCTGGGCCTGTTCTGGAGCTGGTACGAGTGGCCGGACGCGGTCGACTATTACTACTTGCGGGGCCTGTCGCCCGTCTGTCGGCTGCCGCTGCTGGAGTTCGGCGGCGTGACCCTGCTCGCGGCGCTGGGCCTCGCCTTCCTCGGCGGCGGCCGGGGCCGGAGGCTGGCGCCGGCGTTGGTCTTCGCCGGCGCCTGGATGGTGTCGACCGTCGCGTTCTTCCTCTTCGCGCGCTACCGCCTGCCGGCGGTGCCGGCGCTGCTCCTGCTGGCCGCGCTGCCGGTCGCCGCACTGGTCGAGGCCGTCTCGGCCTGGCGTCGCGAGCGCACTGCCCCGACAGCGTCGCACTCGACAGCGTCGCATGCAGGGTCCAGCAACGAGGGGCCTCCTGACCTCGGACGGAAAGCGATCCGCCGCCGGCCCCGGTCCGCCGATCCCGCCATCCGCGCCGCCGGTCTCGCGTTGGTGGTTGCCGCGGCGTTCGCCTTGCCTCGTCTCGCCGGCTTCGAGCCCCGCCTCGACCTGGTCCACTACAACCTCGGCAGGCTGGCCGAGGAGAGCGGTGATCCGGCGCTCGCCGGCCGCCACTACCAGGCGGCGCTGGCGGCGGCGCCCGACGACTTCCTGGCCTGGCTCGATCTCGGCAACCTCGCCGCCCGGCGGCGGGACTGGCCGGACGCCCTACGCTGCTACCAGCGCGCCGCCGCGCTCGAGCCGGATTCGGACGACGCGCAGAGCAACCTGGGAGGCATCTACCTGGCCCTCGGCGACCTGGCAGCCGCGTCTCGGCACCTCGAGCGGGCACTGGCGCTGAACCCGCGAAGTCTCCAGGCCCTGCAGAACAGCGCGCTGCTGCGCCTGCGGCTCGGGGACCTCGCCGCGGCCCGCGAGCTGAATCGCCGCGCCCTCGAGATCGATCCCGCCAGCCCCGCCGCCCTGCGCCTGCGGGCCCGGCTGGCGCCGCCCACAGGCCGCTGACCGGCAGCGATGGGAACGGGAAAGCGGCGCTTCTCCCTCGCCTGTCGTCGCCCGGAGGGACTGTCAACC
>DATDGZ010000300.1:0-6062 GCA_036521795.1 Thermoanaerobaculia bacterium
ATCCAGGGCCGCTCGATCCGCGAAGCGAAGCGCCTGCTCCGCCGGCGCCGGCGCCAGACGGGCGCGCCGGCAGGATAAGCAAGGCCCGGCTTCCGCGGTTGTCGCGAGCAGCTGGCTCTCGGCCTTCGCCTACTTCGACCAGCGGGTGCTGAAGCGCGGCCGGAACAGGGAGGCCGCCTTGGCGGCGCGGGCCTCGGTGTCGCCCAGGCGATCGACCTCGACCGGCGGCTGACGGGGATCGATGGGCTGCCGCCCCTCCAGCTCCAGGTCGGGCCGCGCGTCGCGGCCCGAGTCGCGGGTACCGCCGGACAGGATCGACGGCATGCGGGTCGAAGGGGCCATCGGGCCGATCGGGGCGGCCGGGCGGAAGTCGCGGCGGCCACCCGGGCGGCCGTGACCGCCGCCCTGGGCCGCCGCCGGCTGGTGGCGGGCGCCGTGCCGTCCCGCCGCCGAGCCGTTCCCCGGGCGCGCGGGGCGCCCCGAGGAGCGGGCGTGGCCGGCACCGACGGCATTGCCGGCCGGACCGGCGTGGCCGCCGCGGCTGCCGCGCGCGCCATAGGCTCCGGCGCCGGGGCCGCCACCGTGCTGCGGCGCCCGCGACTGGCCGTCGCGCCCGCGATGATTGCCGGCATTCCCGGGCTGCCCGGCGGGACCACCGGGACCACCGGGGCCACCCGCGCGGCGGCCGCCGCGACCGCCGCTGACCGCCGGCTGCGGCGAGCCTGGCACCGGCGCTGCCACCGGCTGCTGCTCGCGCTGCACCTTGCGCGCGGCCTTCTCGCGGGCACGCGCCCGCTCCTCGGACTTGCGGGCGCGGATCGCGGCGATGCGCTCGGCGAGCGGGATCTCGAGCCGCTCACCGGAGGCGGCGGCGTAGTCGAAGCCCGCCAGGGTGCGCTGCGGCAGGTGCTTGCCCACCGCGCGCTCGATGGCGTGCCAGTCCGCCTGCTCCTGCGGCGCCACGAAAGTGAAGGCGTCGCCGACCGCACCGGCGCGGGCGGTCCGCCCGACGCGGTGGATGTAGTCGTCGGGCACGTTCGGCACGTCGAAGTTGATGACATGGGAGAGCGCTTCGACGTCGATGCCGCGCGCCGCGATGTCGGTGGCGATCAGCACCCGCAGGCGGCCCCTCTTGAAGCGGGCCAGGGCGTCGGTGCGCTGGGCCTGGCTGCGGTTGCCGTGGATGCGGTCGCAAGGCATCTTCTGGCGGTCCAGGAACTCGGCCAGGCGGTTGGCGCGGTGCTTGGTGCGGGTGAACACCAGCACGTTCTTGATCTCGTCGCGCCGCAGCAGCTCGAGCAGCAGCCACGGCTTGAGATCCTCGCGGACCGGGTAGACCGCCTGCACGACGCCGTCGGCCGGCTGCGCCCGGCGCTCGACGTTGATGGCGACCGGGTCGCGCAGCATCTCTTGCGCCAGCTCGACGATCGGCGGCGGCAGGGTGGCCGAGAACAGCATGGTCTGGCGCTCCCGCGGCAGCGCCGCGAGAATCCGCCGCACGTCGGGCAGGAAGCCCATGTCGAGCATGCGGTCGGCCTCGTCGACCACCAGCACCTCGAGGTCGTCGAGGCGCGCATAGTCGTTCTGGAAATGATCGAGCAGCCGGCCCGGCGTCGCCACCAGGACGTCCACGCCGCGGCGGAACGCGCTCTCCTGCGGGCCGCTGGCCACGCCGCCGAACACGGCGGCGCCGGTCAGCTTGGTGTGCGCCGCGAACCCGACCAGGTGCTCGGCGATCTGCGCCGCGAGCTCGCGGGTGGGAGTCAACACCAGCGCCCGAGTGGCGCCGGACGGCCGCCCGCCGAAGCGTTGCAGGATGGGCAGCAGGAAGGCCGCCGTCTTGCCGCTGCCGGTCATCGCGCAGGCGAGCACGTCGCGTCCGGCCATGGCCGGCGGGATCGCCTGGATCTGAATCGGCGTGGGCTCGACGAAGCCGAGGTCCTGGATGCCGCGCAAGAGCTCGGCGGAGAGGCCAAAGGAAGCAAAGTCATTCATGTGCACACTCTCTCGTCGGCGGGCTGCTCCGTCCGCGAGGGAGCGCCGCGACGATGTTACCGGCTGGAAGACGAAGAAGAACGGAGGGCTTGCCGGGATGCCGCCGCTCGCTTCCCGGAGGTCGCTCCGGGAGACATCGGGTGCCGCCGCTGATCCCATGCCTACGTGGCCGCGGTGGCCGTCCGGGAGCGACTGCGCCACCCAGGATGTCACATCTCGGCGGAAAAGCCAAGTGTGGCTCGGCCGGCTTGCTCAGTCGGCGCCGGGTGTGCCCGCCGCAGGGCCCGCACCGGAGACGCCACCCGCACCGGCGGCACCGCCGGCCGGCGAGCCGCTCGGCGCCCGGCGGGCGCGCAACAGCTCGTAGAGGGCGGGCAGCAGCGACACCACGACGATCGCCAGGATGACCAGCGAGAAGTTGTTCCTCACCGCCGGCACGTTGCCGAAGAAGTAGCCGGCGAGGACGCCGATCACCACCCACAAGCAGCCGCCCACCACGTTGTAGGCCGAGAAGCGCCCGAAGGACATGTCGCCGAGGCCGGCGACGAAGGGCGCCACGGTGCGCAGGATCGGCACGAAACGGGTGAGCACGATGGTCTTGGCGCCGTACTTCTCGTAGAACTCGTGGGTGCGCTGCAGGTGCTCGGGCCGCACCAGGCGGCGGCGCGCCGCCAGCAGCCGCGGCCCCGCCAGCCTCCCCACCCAGTAGTTGACGGTGTTCCCCAGCACCGCCGCCGGCAGCAGCAGCGCGATCAGCCACCACGCCGACAGCGCCCCGAGGCCGGCGAAGGCGCCGGCCGCGAACAGCAGCGAATCGCCGGGCAGGAACGGCAGCACCACGAGCCCGGTCTCGCAGAACACGATGAGGAACAGCAGCAGGTAGGTCCAGGAGCCGTACTGGCGCAGCACTCCGCCCAGGGTGCGGTCGAGGTGGAGGAAGAGATCGGCGAGGTGGTGGAGAAGGCCCATGGGGTGACGCTCCTTACTTCAAGTAACCGAGAGCCCGCAGCTTGGTGATGTAGCGCCACTCGAGATAGGTCGCTCCCAGCGTGTCGCCGCGCGCGACGAAGAGCGCCCGCGCCTTCAGGCGTGCGGCCAGCTCGCGCTCTCCCCAGGCGCGCATCGCGGCGGCCAGGCGCGGCTCGCGCGCGGCCAGGTTGGTGCGCTCTCCGGGGTCCTGCCGCAGGTCGTAGAGCTCGACCGGCAACGCCGGGTCGCGTGCCGCCACCAGCTTCCAGGGACCGCGGCGCACCGACCAGCGCGGGCGGCCGTGGAGGATGACGTCGGCCATCAGGGTCGCGCGCTCGCCCCCCGGCGCCTCCGACCCCCCCGGCACCGCCAACTCCCCGGGCGACGGCGCCGTCCCCGCGGTTTCCGCCGGGTTCGCCGGGTTCGCCGGGTCCGCCGCCCGTCCGCCGAGGAGCGGCGTCAGGTCGCGGCCCTGGCTCGCAGGAGGTTCGACGCCGACGGCGCGGAGCAGGGTCGGGAAGAGGTCGACCAGCTGCACCGGGTCGCGCACGACCGCCGCCTTGCGTCCGGGAATGCGCAGCAGCGCCGGCACGTGGACCAGCTCCTGGTACAGCGTGTGGCCGTGGTCGGAGTTGGTCTCGTAGCCGAGCCGGCCCTCCTGTTCGAGGCGGTCCCAGAACTCCTCGCCATGGTCGCTCACCACCGCCACCACCGTGCGGTCCTCGAGCCCGAGCTCGCGCAGGCCGTCGAGGAAGCGACCCACCTGGCGGTCGGCGTAAGCGACCTCGGCGTGGTAGAGGGCCCGGAACCAGGGCCGGTCGGCCGGCGGCGGGATGGTGGTGCGTTCCGGGTTGCGGTCGGCCTCGCAGCCCAGCGGGCCGCGATAGCCGGGGGCGAGCCGCCGCGCCACCCGGGTGCACTCCGGCTCGGGAGGGTTGTAGGGCGAGTGCAGGTCGAACAGGTGGAGGTACAGGAAGCAGCGGCGGTCGCCGGCGGCCTCGCGCAGCCGCCCGAGGGCCTGGTCCACCAGCACCTCCGCCCGGTCCTCGTACGAGACGTAGTCGTCGAAGCCCTGGTGCACGCCGAAGCCAGGCAGGATGTAGAAGTTCTGATAGACCCCCATGGTGTAGAAGCCCTGCCGGCGCAGCACCCCGGCCATCGTGGGCACGCCCCCGGGCAGGCCGGTGGGAGCGAAGTCGTTCTGGCGCGGGCTCGACGGGTCGAAGTCGCCGAAGCGCTGGCCGGCGCCGTGGGTCTGCGGCTGCAGGCCGGTCAGCAGCGAGGAGACGCTGGGCAGCGTCCAGGGCGACGGCGCCAGCATCTCGGCGAAGCGCACTCCCTGCCTGGCGAAGGCGTCGAGGCGAGGGGTGAGCCCGAGGCGGTCGCCATAGGACCCCATGGCGTCGGCACGCAAGGTGTCGATCAGGATCACCACCAGGTTGCGGCCGTCGGGCCGGCCCGGCCGGACGAGCAGCGGGTTGCCCCACATCGCCGCGCCCTCGGGAAGCGGCTCGCCGCCGGGCGCGGTGGCCGTCACCTCGAGCAGTAGTCTCAGGGAGCTCCCTGGGCCCCGCGAGCCCCGGCCGGCGCCACGGCCGGCGCCGTCGCCGGGACTGGCCTCGGACCGCTCCCCGAGAGCGTCCCGCGGCAGCTCGCGCCGCACCAGCCGCCAGGCCGGTCCGCCGGCGCGCCCCCCCGCCACGGTCTCGCGCAGCCATGGACGGCGCTGGCCGCCTGCCACCAGCCAGGCGCTGAAGACAGCGGTCACCCCGGACCGGTCATACTCGGGCAGCAGCCCGACGCGGGCCTCGAAACGGGTGCCGGCGGGCAGGTTGGCCGGCAGCGGCAGCTCGATGCGGCCGCCGGCCAGCGACGGCACCGTCTCGCCGCCCAGCGACATCGACCGGTAGGGCTCGACGGGCGCCTCGGCCGTGACGCTCGCCAGCCGCAGGCGGCCGCCGTCCACCGCCAGCCGCAGCCCCTCCACCTCGCCATGCCAGTGCGCCTCGCGCTCGAGGTCCACCTCGTAGACGTGAGGCAGGCCGTCGCCGGCCACCGGAAAGCTGAGGGCGCGGAAGCGGCTGAAGCCATGGTCCTGCGGCAGCCGCCAGGAGAGCGTCGCCAGCCGCGCCGTCCCCGCGGCGGTCAGCCGCAAGCGCCCCACCCGAGACGTCGAGAGCTCCGCGGCCACCTCGTAAGGCGCCCCCGGGGTCGCCTCGCCGGGAGGCAGCGCCGGCAGCGTGCCGGCCGCCGCCGGCTCGCTGCCGCCGCGCAGCAGATCGCCCAGGTGCACCAGCTTGTCGGGCCGCGAGCCGGCGCCCCCACCGCACCCGGCAAGCGCCAGCAGCGCCAGCGGCGTCAGCAGCGCCGCCCGTGAGACCGAGGGACGCGACGAGCGGGCGGCAGGCAAGCGGGAGGGGCACATCGGCCAGCAAGGATAGCGTGGATCGACCGCCCCCACCGGCAGCCTGGCGCGGCGACCCACGACCCGCAGCCTGGCGCGGCGCCTTCTCCCTGGCGGCCTACCTCGCGTCGAGCCGGCCGCGAATCCAGCAGCCGCCGAGGACGCGGGTGCCACGGTAGAACACCGCGGCCTGGCCGGGAGTGACACCGCGCTGCGGCACCGCGAGCTCCACCTCGACCTCGCGCCCCGCCTCCGGGTGCGCCGGCCCGGCCGCCGGCCGCGGGTAGATCCGGGCGGCGACGCCGGGATGGCGCGAACGGATGCGGACCGTGGCCTCGATCACGCCTCCCGGCGCCGGCGGCTCGGGGCCGATCCAGTGCAGGCGCTCGCCAAGCAGGCCGGGGGCGAGCAGCTCTCTCTCCTCCCCCACCACCACCCGGTTCTCCTCGGGCAGGATGGCCAGGACGTAGAGCGGCCGGGGTGAGGCCACGCCCAGTCCGCGGCGCTGCCCGACGGTGTAGCGGTAATAGGGCTGTCCGGAGCCGAGCGCCTTGCCCCCCGAGTCGACCACGGCCGCTGGCGGCCCGGCGGCGCCCACCTCGGCCTCGACGAACTCGCGCACGCCACTCTCGACGAAGCACACTTCCATGCTCTCGCCCTTGCCGGCGACCACCAGGCCGGCCTGCCGGGCCAG
>DATDGZ010000301.1:0-1936 GCA_036521795.1 Thermoanaerobaculia bacterium
GGCCGCCTTGTCGCCGGCCGGTGTCTCGCAGTCGGCAGCGGCAAGCGTCTCGCCGGCGGCACCGGCCGCCCCGCCGCCGCCGGATCCGGCGTTGGACGAGACCCTGCCGCTGACGGCTCGGGGCAGGAAAGCGGTCGCGCCTCCCGCGATGCCGCCCCGGCCGGAACCGTCCTTGGCGGCCCGCACGCTCGCGGGCGTGCCGCCGGCGAAGCCGCCGGCGCAGGAGGCCGGGGAGCTGCCGCTCCCGGCGGCCCGTTCGGCGGTGGCTCGAGGCTCCGAGGCCTGGGAGGCCAGGCCGCTTCACCGCACGGGATCGCCCGGCGACGTGGGGTCCGCGGGAGGCGGCGCCCCGACCCTGGGATTCCAGCGCGCGGCCACTGCGCCGCCGAGCTCCGCCGCGGGTGAGGCCTGGTCTCGCGCCCAGGGGGCCGGAGGGCGCTCGTGGCCGTGGGTGACCGGAGCCTTGCTCCTGGTCGCGGGCACGCTCGGCGCCGGTGCCTGGTGGTATCTCCATCCGCGGACCAGTGCCACGCCGGCCACTTCCTCGCCGGCCATTGCTGCTCCGCGGCGAGAGTTGGGCCCGACGGCGACGGGACCTGCGGGCGCGGGCGGACCGGCGAAGGCGGCAGGACCGGAGCTGGCCGCAGGACCGGCTGGCGTGGCGGGAGAGGTACAGGTACACGGCATGGGGCCGACGGCCCCGGAGCCGGGTGCGGCGGCACCGACACCCGCGGCGAGACCGGCACCGGCGGTGACTCGAGCTCCGCCATCGCCGCCGCCCGTGGTCCGCGCCGCCCCTCCACCGGCACCCGTCGGCGGCGGAAGGCCCGCGGCGCCGGCGCCCGGCGCGAAGCAGCGCTCGGCCCCTGCACGGGCTGGCGCCCCTCCGGGGTCGGGGGCGGATCGCTCGGCCGCGCCGTTTCCGGCTCCGGAGCCGCCGGGGCCCGGAGGGGAGGCCGCGGAGGCGGTCGAGATTCCCGATGCGATGTACCCCGCCGCGGCCCGCGGCACCGGCAGGGAGCCGAGGGTGCTGCTGGCGGTGCTGGTGGACGAGCACGGCCGCGTGGCCGAGGTGCGGGTGAAGGAGGGCGACTCCTCGGGCCTGGGGTTCGACGAGGCCGCGGTCGCGGCGGCATGGAGGGCGCGTTTTCTCCCCGCCACCAGGAACGGCGCGCCGGTCCGTTCGTGGAGCGAGCTGATGATCGACTTCGTGAACCCGTCGCGGCACTGAGTCGCCGCGTCGCCGCGGCGGCGGATGTGCCGCTGGCGCTGGCCTCCGCGGCTGGGTCTCTCCGCCGACCCAGCTCGGCTGGCCGCCGGCAGCGTCCCTACTCGTGGCGCAGCGCGACGACGGGATCCACACCCGCCGCGCGCTGGGCGGGCACGAAGCTGGCCAGGGCGGCGACGGTGCCGAGGATCAGCGCGGCGGGGCTTCGCGCGTCGTCGTCCGGGCTACGGGCGTGGCGTCCCCTCCAGGGCCGAGGTGCAGAACGCGCAGCGGCGGGCGGCGATCGGAACCTCGCTGAGGCACTCGGGGCACTTCTTCGTCGTCGGGTCGGAAGGAGCTTCGCCGCGTCGCCGGCGTTCCAAGATCGCATTCACCGGCAGGACGACGAAGAAGTAGACGGCGGCTCCGATCAGCAGGAACGAGAGCAGGGCGTTGATGAAATCACCCAGCAGGAACTTACTGCTGTTCACTTCGAACACGATCGCCGAGAAGTCGGGTTTCCCTACGATCGCGGCGATGAGAGGAGTGATCAGGTCCTTGACCAGCGCCGTGACCACCGCGCCGAAGGCTGCACCGATCACCACCGCCACCGCCAGGTCGAGCACGTTGCCGCGCAGCAAGAATTGCTTGAAGCCTTTCATATTCTCCTCCTCTCGAGTCGAGATGTTACGCAAGCGGCCGGCTGTGACCTACCGGGCCGGCCTCTCC
>DATDGZ010000302.1:0-3945 GCA_036521795.1 Thermoanaerobaculia bacterium
CCGTGGGCGGAGCCGCTGCCCCCGGCGCCGCCGCCGGCTCTTCGTGCTGGCGCGCGCGCCGGCGCCAGCGCCGCCAGAGCCAGAGGTTGGCGAGCAGCGGCAGCGCCACCGTCGCCGGGCCGACGCCCTCGGTCAGGGCCCGGAAGAAAGGGCTGAGGCGGCGGTCGGCGGCGGCGCCGAACGCCTCGGTGAAGTCGAACAGGCCGCTCCTGCCGGCCAGGGAGAGCGACGAGTAGCGCAGCCAGTAGAGGATGCCGCGCGGCAGCGAGAAGAGCAGGCCGCGGCCGGGAAAGCCCTTGTGGACCTCGGCGAGCATGGCCGGGTGGGCGATCACCTCCCACGCCCAGGGCAGAAGCGGCAGGGCGCCGAGCACCGCGCCCAGCGCCGCTCCGCCGGCATGCGGCCGCAGGTACCCGCGCCACCAGAGCAGCGCCGAAGCCGTCGCCAGCATGAGGAACGAGGGATGGATCTGCATCCCCAGCACCAGCGCCGCCGTGTGCAGCAGCGTGGCGGTGAGGGCGGGCGCGCGGCGCAGCCGCCAGGCGGTGGCCAGGTGCACGGCGCCGCCGAGGAAGAGGTAGTTGGGGTTCCAGAGGAAGGTCCCGAAGTAGAGCTGCCACGGGCTCAGCCAGTAGAGGATGGCGAACGGCAGCCGCTCCCACGGCGAGACGATGCGCGCCAGGGTGCGATCGAGCACCAGGAAGGCCGCCAGATGGCAGAGCGCCACCGCCGTCGTGGCGGCGCGGTGATCGCGCCACAGCAGGAGCGGCAGGCCAACCAGCAGGCTGGTGATCCCGCCCGGCGCCTTGCCGCCGGTCGACAGCGGGTTGCCGAACCACACCATCTGCCCACGCGCCGCCAGCAGCCAGCCGCGCGCCAGCAGGTTGAGCTGATCGCCGCCGACCTGGCTGCGCGCCACCATCAACGCTGCGAGCCCGAGGCCGGCGGCGAAGGCGATCCAGATCCACCGCTCGGCCGCGCGGCGCGACAGCCTGAACCTGCGGGGCGCGCTGGCCGCGCGGCGGGGCTCCGGGACCTCGCCGCCGCCACCGCCGGTCAAGCCCGCACCGGCGCGGCGGCTGACCCGTCCTCGGAATCGGCCAGGGCGAGACAGAACGGCATCATCAGCGCGAAGAGCGCCAGGCGCTTGACCTCCGCGTCGCCCCAGTTGTTCTCGAAGAGGCCGGCGAGATTGAAGGCGAGCAGCGCCAGGACGCTGCCCAGGTAGAGCTCGGCGCGCCCGCCGGCGAGCCCGCCTTCCGCCCGGTACCGCCGCAACGCCAGCCGCACGCCGGCGATCATCATCCACAGGTAGGCCCCGAGCGACGGCAGGCCGCGCTCGGCCGCCATCTCGAGGAAGCTGTTGTGCAGGTGCGGCACCGAGTAGCGGGGGGCGGTCGGCTGGCGGTAGATCTCGTAGCGGTGATCCACCATGTCGGGACCGAGGCCGACGAACGGCCGCTCGGCGATCATGTGCAAGCCGGCGTCGATCATGCACAGCCGGTCGTAGTTCGAGGGGTCCCGCAGGTCGAAGATCGAGGAGGCGCGGCGCAGCACCGATGCCGGGGCCGCCAGGAAGACGGCCAGCAGCGCCAGGGCACAGATCGCCGCGTAACGCCGCCCGCGATGGCGCGGCTCGCGGGGCGGCTCGGGCCGCTCCGGCTGCTCCGGCCGCTCGCCGGCAGGTCCGAGCTTGCCGCGAGCTCCACGCCGCCCGTAGATGGCGAGCAGGCAGAGCAGCGAGCCGCCGAGCGCCACCCACGCCCCCCGGGTCATGGTGCCGACCAGCGCGACATTGATCAGTGCCAGGGCGACCCAGCGCCAGGCGCTGCGCGCCCCGCGGCCGCAGACCATCTGCGTCACCAGCAGGACGTCGCAGATCAGCAGCACTCCCGAGAAGGTCATGTAGTGCGAGAACGGGCCCCGGATGCGCTGATCGAGCTCGCCGAAGCCCATCCACAGGTATTGCGAGAGGCCGCGCAGGGCGAGCAGGGCGGCCACCGCGATCATGCCGTCGATCAGCCGCCGCAGCTCGCGCTCGCCGCGCACCAGGCCGGGTCCGAGATAGAGCGTGGCCATGGCGAAGGTCTCGCCGAAGCTGAAGAGGCTGGTGCGCACGTCGTACGACAGCAGGATCGAGGCGGTGAGGAAGACCAGGTAGAAGCCCATCGGCAGCAGCACCGGCTGCAGCACTTGCCAGCGCACGCGGCGCTCCGCCAGCGCGCGCGGCGCGAGCGCGAGCGTCAAGCCGAGCAAGATGTTGGAGAGCGCGAGGCCGAAGACGGTGAAGAGATGGAGCGCATAGCCGGCGAAGGCGAAGCGCCGCCAGCGGCCGTCTCGGCCGCCCTCGGCCGCCGCGGTCCGGGCGGTCTCGGCGGTTCCGGCGGTCCCCGCCGCGGCCGGCGACGAGCAGGCGCCGGCCGGCGACGGCGGCGGCGGGACTGCCGCTGCCAGGCTCCCGCCGACGCCAATCCCGCTGTCAACTTCGTAGGCCATGGCGCGGGCCAAACCTTATCTCGGCCGAGTGGCCTTGTCATCCGGTGCCCGGCGTGTCGGGCGTCGAGTCGTCGATCGCGACCACGCTCTGCACGTAGCTCCCGCGGCCGCCCACGTCGCGCCACTCCGCCGTGCCGTAGCGGCGGTGCTCGCTGTCCTGGTGGGCCTCGAACTCCCAGCCCGTCGTGTGGGTACTTGGCGTGGAGCTGGTTGAGCAGGTGCACTGCTGCGGACGCGCCGAGGAGCTGGGCGACGATCGAGGTGAGCCGAGAGAGGCCGACACGACCCCCCGGCCGTCCGGTGCTAGAGTGCGCGCGTGTCAGGCGGCCAGGCAGCGCAAGCCGGCAACCGGTGCGCGAGGCCGGCAGGGCCGGCGGGGCCGGCGAGGCGGCCAGCGCGGGCTAGCTGGATCGGGTGGGTGGGGGCAGCGCTCGCCGCCGCGGCGGTGTCGTTCGCCGGCATCGGCTCGCATTCCTTCTGGACCCCCGACGAGCCGCGCGACGCCGCGGTCGGCAAGGCGATGTGGGCCAGCGGCGACCTGGTGGTGCCGCGTTTGAACGGCCGCCCGTTCCTCGAGAAGCCGCCGCTCGCCTGGTGGGCGCAGGCGGCCGGCTACCAGGTCCTCGGCGTCTCGGACGCCACCGCGCGGGTGACGCCAGCCCTGTTCGGCACGCTCACCCTGCTCGTCATTTTCGCTCTCGGCAGGCGGCTCGGCGGGATACGGGCCGGATGGCTGGCGGCCGGCGCGCTGGCGAGCACCGCCGAGTTCAGCGAGGACATAGGCCGGGCGATCGTCGATCCTGCGCTAGTGCTGCTGGTCACCCTGGCCTACGCCGGTTTCGTCGTCCTGGTCACTCCGCGGCCGCGGGAGGCAGAGGGCGGCGGCGAGTTGCCCGGCAAGCGGGCGGTGCTCGAGCGCCCCGGTGCCGGCGCCCCTGCCGGTGCCACCCTGCTGATCGCCCTCGCCGTGCCGCTTGCATTCCTCGCGAAAGGGGTGGTCGGGATCGGCCTCGCCCTGGCGCCGCCGCTCCTCTTCCTGCTGCTGGCCGCCGCCGGCGCCGCCGGGCGGGGAGGCGCTGCCGGTCTGTGGCACGGCTGGCGTGGCACCGCGCGGTTACTGGCGCCGTTGGCGCTCCTGGGCGTGCCGCTGTTCGCGGCGATCGTGCTGCCGTGGGCCGTCGCCCTGCTGCGCGAGGGCGGTTGGGCTGCCGTGCGCGAATGCCTCGTCGGCAACACGGTAGGCCGCCTGCTCTCCACCGCGGCCGGCCGCGCCTACGGCCACCGCCAGCCCTTCTGGTACTACCTGCCGGCCGGCGCCGCCGCGCTGCTGCCCTGGACCCTGGCCTTGCCGGCCATGCTCCGCGGCGGCGGCAGGGTCCGGGGCGGCGGTAGAGGGTCCGGTTCCCACGGCCTCCCTTGGGGCGCAACGCCGGCCGGTGTCTCGGCCGG
>DATDGZ010000303.1:0-14258 GCA_036521795.1 Thermoanaerobaculia bacterium
GGGCGTTGACGCCGCAGACGGCGCCCTCGACTCGGCTCCTCCGCCGCACCCGACCGCAATCGCGCCCGACTCCGCGGCCCGGCCGGCAGCCTCCGCCGGCGCACCGCCGCACTGCGATCCAGCCGCCAGGCCGCCAGCCTCCGAGGGCGCACCGCCGCGCTCAGACCCCGCACCCCACCCGCCGGCCGTCACCAGCGCGACGCCGCCCTTCTCGGCCCCCTCGAAGACGCGGCCCGCCGGCGCAGCCGCCGCTCCGCCGCTCGGCCCGCCCCACCCCCCGCGCGTCCGCCGCCTCAGCGACGTCACCGCCCGCCCCGTCCACTTCCTCTGGGCGCCCTACCTCCCGCTGGGCAAGCTCACCCTCTTGGACGGCGACCCCGGCCAGGGCAAGAGCTGGCTCACCGCGGCGATCGCCACCGCCGGCTCCCTCGGCTGGGGCCTGCCCGGAACCCCTCCCTTCGACCCCTTCACCACCCTCTTCTTCACCGAGGACCCCGCCGAGGACGTCCTCCGCCCCCGCCTCGACCTCCTGGGCGCCGACTGCCAGCGCATCTGGACCCACGACAGCTTCGAGTTCCCCATCGACCTCTCCCAGCCGGCCGACGTCGCCAGGCTCGACGAGCTCGTCCCCGCCCACGACGCCCGCCTCGTCGTCATCGACCCCATCCAGGCCTTCCTTGGCGCCAAGACCGACATCTACCGCCCGAACGAGGTCCGCGCCGTCCTCGCCCCCCTCCTCCGCCTCGCCCAGCGCCACGCCTGCGCCCTCCTGGTCCTCCGCCACATCACCAAGGCCCGCGCCAGCCGCTCCATCTACGCCGGCCAGGGCTCGATCGACTTCATCGCCGCCGCCCGCTCCGTCCTCCTCGCCGGCTCCGGCCCCGACGACCCCGCGAGCCACGCCCTCGTCCACATCAAGTCCAACCTCGCCGCCGCCGGCCCCGCCCTCGGCTACCGCTTCGACGGCCGCTCCTTCGTCTGGGAAGGCCCTTCCCGCCTCACCGCCAACGACCTCCTCGCCGCCGAGGCCCAGACCGACGACGCCGGCGCCGAGCAGGAAGCCCGCCTCTTCCTCCGCGACATCTTGGCCGACGCCGAGACCCTTCCCGCCCGAGCCGTCCTCGCCGCCGCGCGGGAAGCCGGCGTCGCCGAACGCACCCTCAAGCGCGCCAAGCGCCGCGAAGGCGTCCGCACCATCCGCCAGGGCTTCGGCACCGGCAGCGTCTGGCTCTGGTCCCTCCCCGTCCCCGCAGCCGTGCCAGCCATCACCGAAGCGGGCCATCCGCAGACCTGGCCCCCTTCGGAGCCTGATGGCACCCTTCGCCCCGACCCCGTCGCTTCAGACCCTCCATCCACCGATGAGAAGGTGATCGTATGAATGCCGCCGCCGAACTCCTCTCTGAGCTCACCACCCGCGGCGTCGTGATCGCCCCCGCCGCCGGCGCCTGCCTCGAGCTCTACCCGCGCTCGGCCTTGAGCCCCGACCTCCTCGCCCGCGTCCGCATGCTGAAACCGCAGCTGCTCGAGCTGTTGCGGGCGCGCGCTGACGCGGTGGCGTCGCCCGCGGAATGGAAAGTCCTCGCCGCCCTCGCTCTCAGACCAGGACTCAGCCCTGCCGATCTCGCCTTCGCGACCCATCAGGAACCCACGGCCACGAACGAAGCCATTCGCCGGCTCAGCCGCCGCGCTGAGATCGACATCGGTCCCGGAGGCAAACTCACCCTCAAGACGGTCTAGCGGCCTCCGTCCTTGACCGCCGTCCTGGCCTTCCGACCGAGCATGCAGAAGAGCGATCCCATGGCCGAGTTGCCCGAACTGCTGAAGCGCGCCGGCATCGAGCAGCCGGACATGACCGAGAGCGAGCTCGCCGAGCTCGAGAGAGTCACTGTGAGGACGGTCCGCGAGTGGCGCCAGAGAGGCACCGGCCCTCCCTACCGCAAGCTCGGCCCTGGCAAGAGCGCGCTGGTGCGCTATCCCGTCGCCCAGTACCGCACCTGGCGCGAAAGCACGATCGTCGAGAGCACCGCTGAGCACCTTCAGCTCTTTGGCACACACCGGCATTGATGTCGCCGGGTCGAACTCGCAGCCGCACGGCTCGAAGCATCCGGCCACCCTCGGAGCTGGCCCTTCGGCTGCGCTAGATCCAGAGCCGCAAACTGTGCCGGCCGTGCGTTGCGAGCAGTACTGCAGCTCGCCAAACCAGAATGTGCCGGACCTGGTGCGGCGCAGCAGGGCGCCACCGTCACCTAGCGAACCCAGCATGACCCAGCATCTTGGCAGGCCCTCTAGTGCATTCGGAAGCTCTTGCGTCGCCGGTCCAGGTCTTCGTCCGCCTCGCGCTCCTCGACATCGGGGTCATCGTCGGCGTCAGGGATCTCGCTGAGAAGCACCAGCCAGCTCGCGGGACCGGCTGGCGCGATCTCCTCCCGGATTCGGCACGCCGTCCGGCGGCGAAAATTCTCGAGCCATACTGCCGCGTCAACCTCCGCCACGGTCACTGCGCTCGGACTGGCCAGGTGGTCGTGAATGAGACTGCCTGCTGGTGGCGGCATCCGGATCCACCACCTTCCGACCGAAGAGCTCTTGAACAGCCATGACCGCTCTGGTGTGACGCCGATGACAGCGCAGGCGTCCTCCGTGAATCGAGCGAACCTCAGAGCCGCAGCAGTTCTCGACACACCGTAGCGGTCCGCCAGCGACGACAGCTCGTCGACCCACGGGTGAAGGCCCCGCATGTCATTCCTGAAGAGACGCGGCGGCATCAGCAGCGTTGCTGCAAATTGGTTCGCGGCCGCCTCCTCAGGATCCTCGGTGTGACCGTGAACCTCGTGTGGACGGCACGAGCTCGCGTGACCCAAGAGGCTGTGGCCGAGTTCATGGGCCAGAGTGAATCGCTGGCGCCGATCGCTTCGACCTTCTGGATTGATGAGAATCAAGTCGCGTCCGTCGATGCGAGTGCTAAGACCTTCGGCGCCGCCCGGGATCGGGGCGTGCTGAACCTCGAATCCCATGGCGCGGACGAGCTCTAGGAGATCGAACTCTTGGTCCCTGACATCCAGATCTTTGCGAAGGCGAATCGCCAGAGCCTCCGGCGAGGGCTGACCGGGCAAGGTTGTCTACTCCTGAGGTGTCGCCCTCTTGAGCTGGAGATACAGAAGGCCCCAGTCCTCAGGGGTCATCGGCTGGGCGCCGCGGAAGCGGATCCGCGCCAGGTCAGGTAAATCCGTGTCCGGGATCCCGAACATCGTCCTTGCCTGCCTCAGCGTTGGAGGGATCTCTACATCGTCTGCCACATCGGCAGGTGCGGCCACAAGAGCGGTAACGCTAACTCCAAGTCCCTCGGCGAGTTTCTGGGCCACATCCACCGAGGGTCTTACGTCCGGGTTGGTCTCGAGTCGCCAGAGATAAGCCTTGCTCACGGCCGTCTTCGCCGCCAGCTCATCCAGTGACAGACCCCTCTGCGTTCGGAGTTTTCGCAAACGCTCGCCAAAGTTCTCCATTCACCCGCCTCCTTTGGACTCATACTAGCATCACCATGCCACGATAGGCGTACTTCTGTAGGATGTCGCACGTAATCACACTGTGGTACAATACCCCCCTGAGCGGGAGTTACCGGGCCGACCCCCACCTCGGTCGGTCTCGGTCACGGCCGCTCTTTCAGAGTTGCCCCGGCCCCGGCATGCCCGACCCATCCGGCAGCTTGGCGCCACCTACGAAAGGGAGGTTCAGCATGGCTGAGTTCGAAGTCACCTACGTCAACGTCGGCCACGGCGACTCGACGTTGATCAAGCTACCGGGCGACCGGTATCTCCTCGTCGACGTCTACCGCTGCCCCGGCCAGGGCATCGACCTCTTCAGGCTGCTCGATGAGGTCCTGCCGGTCGGCGACGATGGGCGCAGACGCCTGGATGTTCTGCTGATCACGCACGTCCACGACGACCACATCGCCGGGATCGGCGACCTCTACGACCGCTACCAGGTCGTCGAGCTGTGGCTGCCCCAACACGCCAGGAAACTGCAGGAAGCCGCGGGCAGCTACGAGGAGTTCGAGCGAGTCCGAGATGAGCATCCCGAGGAACAGACCCGGTGGCCGAAGGGCAGCCGTTCGATCTGGGCCACGCTCGGCGACGGCGGCGAGGTGTCGGTCCGCTGCTTCTCGCCTCCGGGCTACATCGATCCAGAGGAGGATCTCGAGGCCGACGAGGTAGAGCGGCTCGTGCACGAGAACTGCGTCGTTCTCAGGCTCACGTACGCGGAGTATTCGGTGATGCTGACCGGCGACTCGAACAAGGCCTGCTGGGAACGAGTCGTCAGCTACTACAAGAACCGCACCGATGGAGTCGGTGTCGAGGTGCTCCAAGCTCAGAGCCTGAAGGCTTCACACCACGGCTCGCGCTCGTTCATCAAGGACGACAAGGAGGACGAGCCTTACCTCGAGGCGCTCGAACGGATCCAGCCGGAGCACGTCGTCATCTCCGTCGGACCCGATAGCAAGCACGACCATCCGCATGACGACATGGTCGACGTTTACGAGGATTCGGTCGGTGCGGACAACGTCCTGCAAACCCGCCAGATCGGGACCGTGCGGCTGGAGGTCGAGGCAGACGGCGTCGCGCGCCTGATCACAGAGGAAGGGGCAGAGTACGAGCGCAAGTACGGGTGGGGCGACGATGGCGGAGGCGGCGGCAAGCGTCTCCGCACGAGTCTCCGCGAAGCTCCACCCGCAGTGCCGCCGCCGGGTTTTCATCGTGTGCCCCAGAGGGGACCGCGGCGTGACCGATACGGCGCCTGACCACTGGTACAGCCGCGAGCCGGACCGGCTTCGATGGGAGCTCGACCAATTTGAACAGCATGAGCTTCCTGCCAAGGTCTTGCACGATGATGAGGGACATCTCGTGGTGGTGACAGAGGTGCACTTCCGAGGCGAGCCGCTCGCGATCTCGGCTTCCTACCCGCACGCGTACCCGCACTTCGCACCGACCATCGGGGCGGACCGTTACCTTCTCGACCGGCATCAGGATCCGATCGGACACAACTTCTGCCTGCTCGAGAATCCCGGGGGTGACTGGGAACCCTGGTTCTCGGCTGCGTATCTGATCGCGGAACTCCTGGGCCCGTTGCTGCGGGACGCCGAAAAGGGCCCGGAGGCGGTGCGCGCCGGTGAGGCAGACATGCCGGAGCCGGCCAGCGCGCTGTTCCGGTACGACCCCGCGACGATCGTTCTGGTCCCTGAACAGTTCCTCGTCCAGGAACTCCCAGCGAAGAGCGGTACGATGACGTTGCTGCGCGGCACAGGTCGCATCTGTCTGCTCGTCGATGCGACCGGCATAGGTGAGATCGAGCCCGCGTTGTCACAGCGGTTCACGGAACCGGGCGCCATCCGTTGGCAGGGCCGCTGGGTAGCGGTCGACGCACCACCGCGCCCTGAGGCAGGAAGCGAGGGCATTCTGGCGGCGCTTGAGGTCGCCGAGGGTCAGCTACTCGAGCGACGACTCCGGAAGAAGTTTCCGCAGGGGAAGCGTCGCCACGAGGCCATGATTCGCTTCGGCATCACGTTTCTCGAGGAAGGCCCTTCCCGCAACGAGCAGAGGCGGACGTGGCTGTTTGCCGAAATCAAACAAATGCGCGGTGAGAAGCCGCGCGTGGCGCGCCTCTTGAGAGCCCACGCGCTAGGGCGGGCAGAGAGGGCGCGACGGCTTCCCGAACTGCCAGCGCTTACCAGCGCCCATGTGGTGCTGATTGGAGTCGGCTCGCTCGGTGGGTCGGTCGCTCTGGAGCTGGCAAAGGCCGGCGTCGCGAAGCTCGACCTCTTCGACGACGATCTCTACGACGTCAACAACAGTGTCCGCCACGTACTGCCGGCGACGCTTGCAGGGACGCCGAAGGCCCTTGCGGTCGCGGAGACCTGTCGGGCTCTCAATCCATTCATCGAGGTCTGCGGCCACGACCTTGCGATCGGGGACTCTCTCCCCGCCGCCGAGCGGCTTGATCGGGCGCTGGAGACCGCCACAGTCGTCATCGACACGACGGGCGCTCTAGCCGTCGCCCGCCACCTCGCGACCAAGGCGCGAGGTTCGGCCGCCACCCTGATCGTCGCGGGACTGACTGCCGGCAGCTTCGGCGGCGACGTCTTCGTCGTCGCGCCAGGCGCCGCGTGCCTGCAGTGCTTCCTACGAGCGCAGCAACGGCAAACGATCCCGAAGCCGCCGGAAGGCGAGCGCAGCGCCGTCACGCCGATCGGCTGCCGGCATCCGGCCTTCGCTGGCGCTGGTTTCGAGGCGACGGAACTCGCCGCGATCGTCAGCCGCCGAACCATCCAGGCTCTGGAGACGACGTCGTACCCGGCGGCGCAGAACAACTGGATCGTCCTGGATTTCCGTGCGGCACCGCATTTCCGAGAGGGCCAACTTGCGCCGGATCCAGACTGCGAGCTGCATCCGTGATCGCCTGGCTCGATCCAACCGCACGCCACCAGATCGAGCGGGAGGCCTCTCGGCATCGCTTCGTCGAAACCGGCGGCCCGCTGTTCGGGTATGAAGTCGACGACGACCTCGTCGTCGTCGGTGTTGGTGGGCCGGGCCCGAAGGGGCGTCATCGCCTACGGACTTTTCGGCCCGATCATGCAGCGGTCGATCGGGCGATCGCTCGCGTCCACGAGGCAAGTGAGGGCCGCTATCGGTACCTCGGCACCTGGCACACCCATCCCTTCGGCCGATCGCGGCCAAGCTCTAAGGATGTGGCAGCTGCTCGAACCATCACTGAGGAGCCCGCAGTCTTGCTGCCGCGGCCGCTCATCATCATTCAGGCGACGTGGCCGCCGCTCCGAACGTACCGTGACCGGGATCTCCGGGGCTTCTACTGGAGCCCGGCGGAGACCGATCTCGTGCCGATAGACCTGCGTGTGCTGCGCGCGGGCGAGCGTCAGCACCTTCTCCTCGACCTCGACTGGGAGGCGGTGGTGGTGTGAGTGAATCGCTCGACACCTCCCGTGAATTGCAACCTCCGAAGATCGGAATTTGCTTCTCGGGGGGCGGGTTTCGTGCGAGCTTCTACGCCCTCGGGGTGCTTCGCTACCTGGCCGAGGCCAACGTCCTGGCGAAGGTCGTCAGCGTCTCGGCCGTCTCCGGCGGTTCGATCGTCGCTGCCGCGCTCGCCGACCGCGCGGACTCGCTCGCCACCGCCTCGTGGTCCTTGACCGCCCTTCTTGAGCAGGTCGATGGCCCCTTTCGCCACGTGGTGACGACGAGGAATCTACGGAACAGGTGGCTGGGACGAGCCCTTGCAGCGCGTCTGAGCGGGCGGCGCGTGGGCCGCGGCTTCGTTCTCGGCGAGGTGCTCGCTGAATACCTCTATAAGACGCGCAGTGTCCGCGACTTGCCGCGCGGGCCGCAGGTCATCCTGACAACCACCGACCTCGCCACGGGACGCGCGCTTCGCATCGCTCGCGATTTCATGGGCAGCTACGACTTCAGCTATGTCGAGCCCGTGCCGGCCAGCGTCACGCTCGGCTTCGCGGTGGCCGCCTCAGCCGCTGTGCCGGCCCTCTTCCCACCGGCCACGTTGGCGACGGATGGCCTCGGACTCAGGGATGCGCCGCCGATCCTGTCGCTCGCCGACGGGGGCGTCTACGACAACCTCGGCCTCGAGTGGTACCAGGGCTGGAGCTCCGGCCGACCCTCGTCGGCGATCAAGCCCAACTTCCTGATCGTCGCCAACGCGAGCGGGCTCTTGAACCGCACACTCCGCCCCTACGGCGGCCTGCGCGGCCTCTGGAGATCGAAGGCCGTACAATACAATCAGACCACGAAGTTGCGCGTCCGCTGGTTCGTTGGGGACTTGGTTGGTGGCCGTGAACGGGGCATCTATCTCGGGATCGAGCTCGATCCACGCCTGTACGTGCTTCCGGATGGCAGGCCGATCGACCCTCGACTCTACGACGGTGCCCTAGCGAGCCGCCTCATCGCGCCGCTCGCTGGTCTCCGCACCGACTTGGACCGCTTCCTACCCCAGGAGGCAGATCTCCTCTCCTATCACGCCTACTGGTCGACGCACGCTCGCGTTGCCGCTCTCTACCCTGAGCTCGCAGTCGCGGCACCGGCCTGGAGAGAGTTCGCCGAGCTCGAGCCGACCGACGTTGAGCACCTCCGACGCTTTCTTCTCAACGGTGCCAAGCGCCTTCGGTTTCCCCGCGGACCGGTTTGATGCCGCCTGTCGCCCTACACCGCATGATCCAGTGCAGCGCGAGACCATCCGCCACCAGACAGAGCAGCGTTGGCGGGCGCCAAGTTAGTAACTGGCTAGAAGCCGACGAAGCTTGCCCAAAGGTGTCCCAACGGTGTCCCAGACGTAATTTTCGCCTCAGGAACTCGATTACGTCAGTTGTAAGTCTTTTATTTCTAGAGGTTTATGGTCGGGACGCCGGGATTTGAACCCGGGACCCCCTGAACCCCATTCAGGTACGCTACCAGACTGCGCCACGTCCCGACCGGACTGCTTAGCGTGGGGATCTCGAATCGAGGAGGGCAAGAATCTCGCGGGCTCCCTGGAGAGCCTTGGTCATCCCCTTGCGCAGGGTTTCTATCTGCTTGGCGGCTGCCGTGTCAAGCTCGTGACCGGGTGCGGAGGACGTTGGGGACGGCCCGGTGCCAGCGACGGGGTCGCCGGCACCAGCGGTCGTCGCGGGCGTGGCGGCGGCAGGGGCCTGGTGGGTCGTGGCCTTGCGCGGAGTCGGGCTCGCCGCCTTCGCGCCGGATCCCTGGGGCGATGCCGCCGCGGGCGTGGGTACGGCCTGCAGCGGCGGCCAGGGAGGGGTCAAGGGCAGGGTCGGGCGGCCCACCCGGGGAGGCGATTCCTCGAGATCCACCGTCGCGGGCGCGGACTCCTGCGCTTCCGCTGTCGCTCCTCCCGATGCGTCCGCCGCCGTCGTCGCCGCTGCGCCTCCCGGGCCGCTGTGACGCGCAGGACCAGCGGGCGCGGCCTGAGACACGCGCTCCGTGTCCGCGGCCGGAGACGCGGGCTCCGGGCTCGCGGCCGCCGCCTCGGGCCTGTCCGCCGCGGGCGCCCAGGGAACGAGCGGGAGCGGGACCGTCCGGGCGGCGCCTGGGACCGCGGCCGCGGCTGGGCCGCCCGAAGCATCGCCGGTAGCCAGCCCTTCTCCCGCACGCTCCGGCTCCGCAGCCTGCCCCCGGGCACGGCCTGCCATTCCCGGGGCCGGCGCCTGGAAGACGGCGGGAGGTGGCGGCGGGGAATGCGGGGCGGGCGCTGGCGGGGCCGCCGACGGAGCGGCGGGGTCTCCCAGGGTGCCGGCGGCGAGCTCGCCCTCGAGCTTCTTCTTGGCGCCGGCGATGGTGTAGCCCTCGTCGTAGAGGAGCTGCTTGATGCGGCGGATGACCTCGAGCTCCTTCTCGCTGTAGACGCGCTGGCCCGAGCGGCTCTTGCTCGGGCTCAGGGCCGGGAACTCGGTCTCCCAGTAGCGCAGGACGTACGGCTGGATGCCGAGCGCCTTGCAGGCCTCGCCGATCTTGTAGTAGAGGCGCTTCTGGACGCGGGCCTTCGGCGCCATCTAGTGTCCCAGAGACCCGAAACCCGGAATCAGTCCCGCTCCGCGGGGGCGGCGCCGGGAACGTCCTTGAGCCGGCGCGCGGGCCGGAAGCTGAGGCCCCGGTGCGGCGGGATGAAGATCCTCTGGCCGCTCACCGGGTTGACGCCGGTACGCCCGGGGCGGTTGGTGATCTCGAATGTGCCGAAGTTCTTGATCCGTACCGTCCGGCCTTCCCGCAGCGAGGTCTTCACCGTCTTGAAGATCGCCTCGACGATCTCCGCCGCCTCGTTCTTGGTCAAACCGCCGTGCCGGTCGTAGACCACGTCGACCAGGTCGGCCTTGGTCATACCGGTGGGAGGTTTCTTCGGCGCCATAGGTACGCAGCCTCGATGAGTGCTATCTACCCTTGAACGCAGCGAAAAACAGTGCTCCGAAGTATATGGGCTTCGGCGACCGGCGACAAGAGCCGCCGCCGCGCCCGGCCTGACCGCGCCCTCACTCCGCCAGCGCGAGCGCCATCTCGTAGGCTTCCCGGTGCCGCGCCGCGACGAGGTCCCAGGTCAGCTCCGACTCGGCCTTGTGCCTCCCCCGCTCCCCCATCCACCGCGCCTCCCGGGCATCCTCGAGCAGCCGCAGCAGGGCCGCGCCGAGCGCCGCCGCGTCCCTCTCCGGCACCAGCAGGCCGCTGGCACCATCCTCCACCGCCAGCGGGATGCCGGAGATCCCCGAAGCGACCACGGGCAGGCCGCTGGCCATCGCCTCGAGGATGACGTTCGGCAGCCCGTCGACGTTGCCCTGCTCGTCGTGCACCGCCGGCAGCACGAAGAGGTCGGCGGCGCGATAGAGGTCCGGGAGAGTGTCGCGCAGCACCGCACCCGGCAGGTGCACTCTCGCCCGCCAGGGCGCGGTCGCCGCGGCCAGCTCGGGCAGCAGGTCGCCGTCCCCGGCCAGCACCACGTGCAGCCCGGGGAGCGCTCCGAGCAGCGGCGGCAGCGCCGCGGCCAGGACGCCGAAGCCCTTCTTCGCCGCCATCCGTCCGACCCCGAGCAGCACAGTCGCCTCGTCGCCGATGCCGAGCCGCTCCCGCCACAGCCCGCGCCGCTCGCGGTCGGGCGAGAAGCGCGCCGTATCGACGCCGTACGGGATCACCCGCGATCGCTCCGCCGGGAAGCCGAGAGCGCACATGCGCTCGACCAGCTCCGGCGAGCTGCCGGTGAGCACGCCGGCGCGCCCCAGCGCCCAGCGGGCCAGCCGCCGTATGCCGCGGCGCTCGGCGAGGAAGACGTCGCTGCCGTGCAGGCCGATGGCCATCGCCGGCCGCGCCCGGGCCCGCGCCGCTGCGGTTCGCTGCACGGGCCGCGAGGGGCGCCCTGCTTCGTCCGGAGAGCGATCCCTGCCGCCGCCGCTGGCGCCGCTGCCGCGCAGCGCCGCCGCCGCGGCCACGCCGTTGGGCACGATCCAGTGCGCATGCACCAGGTCGAACCGCCGCCGGCGCAGCTGCCGGGCCACCGCCCGCCGCGCCGCCGCGGCATAGAGCGGCGCCACCGCCGCCGCCCCGCCGCGCACCCGCACGTCCGCCGCGAGCGAGCGCCCGTAGCCCAGCACTTCTGCCGCCTCGGGGGCGTAGCGGAAGCTGATCACCTCGACACCTCCCGCCTCCCAGCCGGGCGGCAGGCCGGCGGCATGGGGGACGAGGACCGTGACACGGTCGCCCTGCCGCACCAGGGCGCGGGCGAGCTCCTCGACGAACGGCCCAGCGATGTCGCCCGCGAAGCGCGGATAGGTCTGGGTCAGGAAGAGGAGGTCGAGCGTTGCAAGAGGCGGTGCCAGAGGGGACCTCCCGGTTGCCGGGTGCTCCTCACTCCAAGAACTCCTTGACCGAGTAGCTGTCGGGGCGCCGGAAGTTCTTGAAGGTGATCATCTCGCCCAGCAAGCCGGTGGTCAGCACCTGGATGCCGAGCAGCATCAGCAGCACTCCCAGTAGCAGCAGCGGCCGATTGGAGAGGGTCGCGCCCCCCATCCACAGGATCGCCAGGTAGAGGTCGATGCCGAAGCCGGCGGCCAGGAACACCAGGCCGACGGCGCCGAAGAGGTGCAGCGGCCGTCGCGTGTAGCGGGTGATGAACAGCACGGTGATCAGGTCGAGCAGGCCCTTGTAGAACCGGTCCCACCCGTACTTGCTGACGCCGTGCCGGCGGGCATGGTGGGTGACCGGCGCCTCGCCCACCGCGAATCCGCGCCGGCTCGCCAGCACCGGGATGTACCGGTGCAGCTCGCCGTAGACGGCGATCTGGTCGAGCACCTCCCGGCGGTAGACCTTGAACCCGCAGTTGAAGTCGTGCAGGTCGACGCCGGCCAGCCGCCGCGTCACCCAGTTGAACAGGCGCGACGGGATGCGCTTGGCGGCCGGGTCGTGGCGCTCCCGCTTCCAGCCGGAGACGAGGTCGAGGCCGCCCGTCTCCAGCATCCCGAGGAGCCGCGGGATCTCCTCCGGGTCGTCCTGCAGATCGCCGTCCATGGTGATGACGATGCGCCCGCTCGAGTGCTCGACGCCCGCCGACAGCGCCGCCGCCTTGCCGAAGTTGCGCCGCAGCCGCAGCAGCTTGACGCGGGGGTCGCGCCCGTGGGCGGCGCGCACCCGTTCCGCGGTGCCGTCGCGCGAGCCGTCGTCGACGAAGAGGATCTCGAAGCGCGCGCCGAGGCTGTCGAGCACCGCCGCCACCCGCGTCCCCAGCTCCTCGACCGTCTCCGCCTCGTCGAGCACCGGCACCAGGACGGAGATGTCCACCTCCACCGCCGTGGCCTCCGGCGCGGCCGCGGCAGGCGGCGCCGCGCTGGCGGCGCTGGTCACGGCCGCGATCTGTACGCTCATTCCAATCATTGTAACAGCAGGGCTTGCGGCCCTGGCCTCCGCCAGGCCGGGGCCGGAGGTAGTGTCCTGGCTAGATTGCCCTTGCCTCCCTTCCATTCCTTTGGGCGAGGGGTCCAAGCCCAGAGGGCGCCGGGATACGACTGCGGACCCTCGCCCAAAGGGAGGAAGGGAGGCAAGGGCAAGTTAGCAATCTAGGGCACTACCCCCGGCCGGGTAGTGCCGTCAATGCGCGGCTGGTGCCACCCGCCTCGCCGCGACGATCTCCTCGGCCGCGGTCTTGCCGCTGCGCATCGAATGGTCCATGTTGAAGTACTGCCATTCGCCGAAGCGGCCGACGTTCCAGATGCCGTGCTCGCGCAGCCAGGCGGAGATCAGGCTGACGTTCTGCCGGTGGTGGAGGTCGTAGATGATGTAGGCGGGCAGGATCTCCTCGGTGTGCACCAGCTCGATGCGGTCCGAGGCAGTGAGGATGCCGGCCGTGCGCAGACCGTCGATCGTGCGCTCGACCGCGGTGTCGCGGTCCAGGGGCCGTTCGCGCGAGAAGGCCACCTCGGTGGCGATCGAGCTCTTGCCCGGTGGGACCGTGTCAGGGCTGAAGGTCGCCGGGAACGACAGGCGATGGAACGGGAACGGGTCCTCGTAGAAGTAGACCCAGTGCATGTCCGAGATGGCCGGCCGGTCGATGCCCAGGTTGATGCAGTAGATCCCCTGGTAGCGCAGCCCCAGGCACGCCCTCTCCACCTCGGGCGGCACGCCGCTGAAGAGCTGCGGGATCTCCGGCAGCGGCAGCGAGAAGACGAGGCGGTCGAAGGGCACCACCTCGCCGCCGTCGAAGACCACCCGCTTGCCGGGCAGCTCCACCCGCACGGCGGTGCGGCCCAGGTGGACGTGGGGCGCGTGCAGCCGCTGCCCGAGCGCCCGCGGCAGCGGCTCGATGGCGCCGCGGCGCGGATACCAGAACGACGCGGTGGCCCCGACCTGCGCCACGTCGTCGGTCAGCGCGCCGGCGATGATGCGCTCGAAGTCGGGTATCGGCACCCGCCGTCCGATCCAGCTGAGCTCCATCTCGCTCGGCTCGACGGTCCACAGCTTGCGCGCATAGGGGATCATCAAGTGGTCGGCGATGCCGTCGCCGAAGAAGCCGCGCATCCACTCCTCGTAGTTGGCGGGGTGGAACTCTCCACGCTCCTGCCGCTGGACGGCGCGCACCAGGCCCACCAGGCAATCGCGCACCACCGGCACCGGCAGGCCGAAGAGATGGGCCTGGAACGGAAAGCGGGTGTAACGGCGGCAGGAGTGGTGATAGATGAACGCCCGCCGCTCCTGGGCATGGAAGTTGTCGCCCAGCAGGTCGCGCACCAGCGTCTCGATCTCCGCGTCGATGGTGAACAGGATGTGGGGGCCGAAGTCGAACAGATACCCATCCACCGCCGTCGAGCGAGCCAGCCCGCCAAGACGCCCTTCCCGCTCGTAAAGCTGCCACCAATCCTCGCCGGCCTCCTGCAACGTATAGGCAGCCGTCATGCCGGACAGCCCGCCCCCCAGAATCACATCCTGTCGCTCGCGCACCGTAGATCAGGCCTTTCCAGAAGCAGCCATGCTAGCAAAAGATCGCCCGCCAGGTCGCCGGAGAGACCAGCAGACGGAGGGGCGGATAGGAGGGCCGTGGGTGGGCGGGTCTCCCCTCCCACCCCTTTCGCGAGGCGCCGCAGTCCTGTTCGGCGGATACCCGAAGCAGGTCGCCGGAGAGACCGGTAGACGGAGGGGCGGAGGGAGGGCCGCGGGAGGCGGATCTCCCCTCGACCGACCTTTGGGCGAGGCGTCTGAGCGGCACCGCTGGAGGAC